>CAZUBG010000136.1:0-15190 GCA_964618545.1 uncultured Bifidobacteriaceae bacterium
ACGGCATAGGCCAGGGACACCCACGCCCCCACTTGGTTGGCGTAGGTGTCCACCAGCATCGTGGCCACCTCAGCGGCCTGATCCCAGCGCCTTCCCCGGGCATAAATCTCATAACGGAACCCCAGCACCTGCGGATGCGTCCACAGGTTTTCCGCCACTTGGATCAACTCCGCCTCCGCCTCCTGGAAATCACCCAGTTCCGCCCATCCTTGGGCGGCCAGCAAGTGGTGACTGTCGGGCGGTTCAATCGGTTTGACCATGATAAGAATTACGGCTGTTTTCAGCAAAAGTTAAGCCGGTTCAGCCCGATTTTGAAAAAATGTGCGCCGCCCGGACCGTTTCTTCCAATTGGGTCCTCCTGCGGTGTCCTGGCACGATCCCGCCACAAGGTGGAATTCATCCTTTTTTGCCAGCCGGATCACAAATTCGGACTTGCCGACAAATCAAGGGAACGGCTGCGGTTGTGACTCAACCCGGCCGTCCCCCGGTTTATTGGCTGTCAGCCCCGGGCGGATTGGTTTGCTGCATCTTTTGCAGCAAGGCGGCCCGGGCCGCCGCCTGGGCGGCGGTGTCGCCGGTCGGCGGGTTCGGCGGGGTGACGACGGCGGCCGGCGCTTTCGGCGGATTAACAATCACGGCGGGCGCCGTCGGCACGGTCACGCGGACCGCCGGGGCATTCGTCGCGATGCCAATGCGGTCCGTTTGCAGAATCGTGTCATCCGCATTGAAGAATCCATCGGCTTCGCCATTGGCCTTGGCGCGTTTCTTCTCGGCCTTGCGCTCGGCGGAAATCAGCGCGCGTTCATCAGCGGCATCATCGGCGGCGGCGGCGGACACACCCGGCAGGCGGCGCTCCTCTTTCAGCGTCATGGCGGCGGAGGCCTCCAGTGTTTTCATGACGGTGGGGCGCATCAGAACAATGAGTTCCTCCCGGCTCTTGCTGTCCGACCGGTTGCTGAACAGGGCTCCCAGCAGGGGAATGTCCTCCAACACCGGCACCCCCGAGCGGGACGTGGATTTGTCGGAACGGATGAAGCCCCCGAGCATGATGGTGTCCTGGTCGCGAACCGCGATTTCAGAGTTGAGGGTGCGCTTGTCGGTATTGGGCACATTGTTTCCGTCAATCGCGGTGTAGCCGTTGACGTCATCAATTTCCTGGTTGATGTCCATGACCACCAGGCCGTCGGGGTTGATGAACGGGGTGACGTCCAACTCGACGCCGACGGAGAGTTGGGAATACGACGAGCTGTTGCCGTAAGCACTGCCCGTGTACGAGCCGGTGATATAAGGCACCGTATTACCGACGAAGAACGTGGCCGGTTTGGCCTGGGAGGTTTGAATGCGCGGGCGCTGGATGACCGTGGCGTGATTATCCGCCGCGAGGGCCGTCATCGCGACATCCCACCGCGGACCGAGGTCGCCAAAATAACTGAAGCCGCTGCCCAAATTATTGGCGAACGAACCTCCACTTCCGTTGGTCAGGGAACTGAGGAAGGACGCGCCGTTGTTTCCACCGCCCCCAAATACGTTCGACGGAACGAGGGCCCCCAGGGCGTTGGTCGTTTGTGATTGCGGGTTCTGCGCCACCGAGGTTCCAAAACTGAAGGTGTTGCCCAGGGTCACGTCCATAATGACCGCCTCGATCAGCACCTGCGCGAGCAGCACGTCCAACTGGCTGATGACGTGCTTGATGTTTTCCATATCCTGCCGGGTCGCAAAAATGAGCAGGGAATTGCTGCGCTGATCGGCAATGATCTTCGTCTGGCCAAACACCTGGATGGCATCTTTGCCGCCCGCCCCCGAACCGGAGCCCGAGCCCGAGCCCGACGTGGCCCGGTTGACAATGGACGACAGGCGTTGTTGAAAGGTGCTGCCGCCGGTCGGGGTGCCGTTGGCCGTGGTTCCCTGCGTGGAGCCATAGGCCCCCCCCCCGCCAAACGATGAACCGCTGGAGCCACTGCCCAGCCCGTTGATCCCGCCGCTGGAACCACCACTCATGCCGCCAAAGCCCGAGGAGGAGCCGCCCGCCAGACCGCTGACGCGGCCGCCGGTGGTGCTGCCAATGCTCACCGTGCTGCCACCGCCCTGGCCGCCGAGACTGTTCAGGGCGCTGGCAATGTCCGACGCCTGGGCGTATTTGATGGGAATGACTTCCGAGATGTATTCCGCCGGCACGCTGATGTCTATTTTATCAATAAACTCCAGCATGCGCTTCACGTTTTCGGCGTTGTCACGCAGGATGAGAATCCCATTGTCATCAATGGCCAGCACGGCATTGGCCAGTTTGGAAAAAGGGGTGATCAGGGGCGCCACCACGGTGGGTTTGAGGTATTTCAACTGCACAATATGGGTCACATAGGTGCCCAGTTCGGGCAAATCCGCCGCCTTGGCGTCATTGAATTTCGCACCGGCGGTGTTCGCATCGGTCACCGGCAGGACTTTCACAAACTTGTCCCCCACGTTGATCACCTCAATGCCGTTCATGGCCAGCACGGACTGCAATGCTTCAATCGCCTCGGTCTTCGTCAGCGGGGTTTCCGTCTTCAAAATAATCGAAGCCTGCGGCACGCTCCCGCGCAGCAGGGTGCGCCCCACCAGCTTGGCATACACTTCCAGGACCTGGTTGACGTCCACCCCTTGGAAATTAATGTTCCCCGCCGGAATAATCTCCTCGGCCGCCGAGCCGTTGTTCTGACCGTCCAGGTTGCCCCCATTGTTAAGCCCGGCATTGGCATTGCCATTCGCAGACAGAATCGGGGAAGTGGACGGCAAGGCAGTTGTCCCGGCCATCGGACTGGCGCTCGGGGCATTCGTGGCGGCAAACGGGCGCCGGGGAAAACGGCGGATGGGCATCCCCGGCGCGCCCGGCATGCCGGGGGCGGCGGGCATCGTCGGGGGCACTTGCGCCCAGAGATCAAGACTGGTGAGAAACAAAATCAGGACGAGCGTGGTCGTTTTCATTTGGCGGTGACTTTGACGGATTTCGAATTGGCCGCAGCGGCTTTGACCGCCGGATTTTTCTGGTAACTGGCGACGAGCCGGATGTTGGCCGTCAGATGTTGGTGGGGCGCGTCGGGCTGCAATTCCAGGCCGCGCACCCGGATCATCGAGGCCCCGGAGCCGAGCTTGTAAAGAAAATCAACCAGTTGTTCATCCGTGCCCTGCACGTTGACGTTCAGCACCTGCTCCACAAAAAACTGGTCATTCGTGCTGGCGATTTGCTGCGACTGCCTCAACAGCGCCACCCCGCTGGCATAGGACTGGGTTTGCACGGTGCGAATGAAATCAATGCCCTGATCCTCCCGGGCCACCACCTCGCCCGAACTCTCGAACTCTTTGACCAGCTTTTCATAGCCGGGCGATTGCGAGATGGCCTTTTGGTATACCTGGAGCTTTTGTTGCGCCGCCTCCCCGCGCTGCTCCAGATTGCCCCAATCCGAGAAGTGCGGCCAGATGAACACCCAGTTCAGCACCAGAAAAAAAACCACCAGCACCGCCACCGCCATGCGGCGTTCCATCGGACGCAAATGGGCGAAGTATTTGTTCATTTCTTCACCAGCTCCTCCCCGTGCTTGAGCACCAGGGCAAAACTCCAGACGACCTGGCCGCCGGCCGTGTGTTCCTGAAACGCATCGCCATCGTTGGGGTCAAACATCGGCTCCCCATCCTTCTGGGTCGCCTTGCGCAGGCTGTCGTTGAAATCAATGATCTTATTCAGGTCCGCCGGGGGCACCGAACCCCGCAGGGAGATTTTCCGGCCATCGGAAAAACTCAGCCACTGGATCGAAGTGCCCGCCGGCAGCCGGTCGGCGATCAACTGCCAGCAATCCAGCGCCGCATATTTCAAATTCTGCCGGTCCTTGAGGACTTCATAGCGGGCCTTTAATTGCAACGCATTGGTGAAACTGCCCCCCATGGCCGCCACCCGTTGCTCCAAGACGGTGGTTTTGCTGTCCAGACCGATGATCGGACAGAACAGCGCGCAAAAATAAGCCGCCACCGCCAGGCCGTACAAGACGCCCGCCGCCATCAACCCCCGCAACCACAGGCGATCCACAAACTGCTGATGGTAACGCGTCGTGAATTCGGCCGGCAGCAGGCTGGTGCGTTCGCTGGCGGCGGCGGCGCGGCGGGCGGTGCGTCCGGCCAGTTCGGCGGGGGGCAGCGGGGCCACCACGGTCACCGTTTCGCCCACCGTTTCACGCAGCGCGCCCTCCCACAGGGCGGCGTTGACCGCATCGGCCACCAGATGCCACTGGGGCCGGCCCGTCAGCCAGCCTTCCAACTCCCCGGCCCAGGCCAGCCGCGCAAACTGACTCTGGAGGTTTTCCCCGGCGCTGCCGGCCGGCGGCAGCGTCACCAGGCTCAAGTCCCGCAACACGCCCCCCAGCCACCAGGCCACCAGCGCGCCGTTTTGACCGGAAATCGGCGAAGGATACACCCACACCCCGTCCGTCCGCGCATCCGCAAATTCCAACTGGTCCAGCACCGGCAGTTCAAGCCGGTCCGCCTGATATTCCCGGCTTTCCAACTGGCCGAGAAACTTCTCCACGATCCCCCGTTCCACGATCACCACCACCACGGTTTGCAGCGCGGGCGCGTCCGCCTGCGGCGCGGCGTGGCGCGGCAACACATGCAGCGTCCAGACAATCTGCGTGACGGGGATGGGGGAGATTTTTTCCAACTGCAACTCCACCATGGAGAGCGTTTCCTCAAAATTGCTCTGCGGCAGCTCGATGAGCTTGAGGAAAACATCCTCCGGCGGCAGCCAGGCGACATTGAGCTTCTTCAACCAAAGCGAGCTCCAGCTTTTCACCGCCGGGCGGGCCGTCAGCGCGTCACCGGCTTTGGCGGCATATTCGCGGTTCAGGGCAAAACCGTCGCCTTTGGCGTCGAAATGCCACAGCCGGTGCGTGCCGGTGTTGACATCAAGAATGTTGCAGGAATTCCAGCGGGGCATGGGCTTTATCGTTTGGGGCTGATCCCCACTTTGTCAAGGCCGGTGAGCGCCTCAATGTGTTCCTCAATTTGGGTCACGCGCATGATTTCCTCAATCGTCGTCTCCCCCGCCTTGACCTTGTTCCAACCGTCCGTGCGCAGCGTGCGCATGCCGGCTTCCATCGCGCGCTGGGCTATGCTCGTCGCCGGGGCGCGGCTCAAAATCAGCGGCCGGATCGCCTCCGTCACCAGCAATAATTCGTAGATGCCTTTGCGCCCCTGGTACCCAAGCTGGCGGCACTCCTCGCAACCGGCCCCCTGCCAGACTTTGGCCGTGGGAATGTCCTCCTCCGGAAAACCAATCCGCTCCAGATATTCGCGCGTGACCTTCTGCTCGGTCTTGCAGTGCGGGCAGATCGTGCGGATCAGCCGTTGCGCCATCACCGCTTCCACCGAGGAGGCCACCAGAAACGGCTCAATCCCCATGTCAATCAACCGCGTGAACGCGCTCGGCGCGTCGTTTGTGTGCAGCGTCGAGAACACCAAATGGCCCGTCAGCGAGGCGCGAATGGCGATTTCCGCCGTCTCCATGTCGCGAATTTCCCCGACCATGATCACATTCGGGTCCTGCCGCAAAATGTGCCGCAGCCCCATGGCGAACGTCAGCCCGATGTCCGAGCGGACGGCGATCTGGTTGATCCCCTTCAGCTCATATTCCACCGGCTCCTCAATCGTGATGATCCGCTTGGTCACCGAGTTGATGGAACTCAGGAACGCGTACAGCGAGGTGGATTTGCCGGAACCCGTCGGGCCCGTCACCAGGAAAATCCCGTGCGGCTTGAGGATGATGTCGCGTATGGAGTCCTCCTCCCGCTTCGAAAACCCGAGTTTGTCCAGGCTGAGAAAGATCTTGCCCCGCGTCAGCAACCGCAGCGAAACGCTTTCCCCATAGACCGTCGGCACGGTCGAAACGCGAATGTCAATTTCCTCCCCCTTGATGCGCACGTTGATGCGTCCGTCCTGCGGCAGCCGCTTTTCGGAGATGTTCATCCCGCTCATCACCTTGATGCGGGAAATGAGCGCCGATTGAAAGCGTTTGAGCTGCGGCGGCAGCGGGATTTGATGCAGGATGCCGTCAATGCGGTTGCGGATGCGCAACTCGTCCTCCGCCGGCTCAAAATGAATGTCCGTCGCGCGGTTCTTAAACGCCTCCCAGATGATCTGGTTGACGAATTTGATGACGCTGGCCTCCTGGTTGTCCTCGGTGATTTCCTTGTCGCTGGCAATGTCCAGGTCCATCGCGTCACTCTCGCCCATTTCGTCCAGCGTCTCGGCGCCGACCCCGTAATATTTTTTCAGCGCCTTCTCGATTTCCGCCTTCGTCGCCAGCGCAAACTGCACCGGCATGTGCGCGCTGAACCGGATGGCGTTCATCATGGCCGCATCGAACGGATCGCTGATCACCACTTGCAGGGTGCCGTCCATGACGTTCGTGGGAAGAATGGAGTATTGAAAGGCGATCTTGGTGGAAATCTTATTGCGGGCCTCGGGCGGAACCGTGTGTTTGGGCAAATCCAGAAACGTCCAGTTCAGGGCTTTGGCGAGCTTTTGCAGGAAAGCCTCCTCCGTCAGGCCGCGTTCGCGGGCAATCAGGCCCAGCAGCGTCTCGGCGGAACCGCTTTCCGCCGCCGCCCGCCACGCCTTGAGCCAGCCGTCAAATTGCACCGGCGTCGCCTCAGCGACGGTCGCGACCATGTTTTTTACAGAACTAAAGGCCATTTATGCTTCTGGTTCAACAACCCGGACCGGGAAAAGTTGCAGATTTATTCCGGAGATACGACGGAAACCGCCGGAAATCCCAAAACTCCAGTGCAAAAGGTGCAAAATCCTGCCAAATGCCGTCATGGGATGGCCGGGGTTAAACGTATTTTTTCACCACCGCCCCCAGGCGGCGGATGCCTTCGCGGAGGTTTTCCAGGCTGGCGCCGCCAAAGCTGATCCGCATCTCGTGGTCCGGGATGCGGCGTGCCGGGTCTTCGGCATAACAGAGTTCGCCGGGCACATAGAGGACATCGTTTTTCAACGCGGCCTGGAACACTTTGGATTTTTCACCGGTGGCCACCCCCGCCGGCAGTCGGGCCCAGAAATACAGGCCGCCCCCGGATTCCCAGATTTCCACGGCGGCCGGGAAATGCTCCGCCAGGGCCCGTTTCATGACCCGGGCCTTGTCGCCGTAGCGCTTTTCGATTTTGGCCACGTGCCGGTCATAGCGACCGGACGCCAGGGCGGTGGCCAGGACTTGCTGCAACAGGTTGGCCGTGCCGAAATCGTGGTTGCCCTTGATCCGCTGCACGGTGGTCAGCAGCGGTTCGGGCAGAAAGCCAAAGCCCGCCCGCACCCCCGGTGCAAACGGCTTGCTGTACGTGCCCGTGTAAATCACCCGGTTCGCCGCCCCGCGCAGGGTCAGCGCCGAGGGCGTGTCGGGTCCGGCAAAACGCAGCTCGCGGTAGGCCGCGTCCTCCAGCAGGTACAGCGGATGGCCGGCGGCGGCTTCATATTGCTTGAGCAGCGCCAGCGCCCCGCGCTTCTTGGCCAGACTGGTGCTGGCCCCGGTCGGGTTTTGGAAATAGCTGATCAGGTAGAGCGCCTTGACCCGGCGCAGTTCGCCCGTGGCTTTCAATCCTTCCAGCACCGCCGTCAAATGTGCCAGGTCCACGCCGTCCCGCTCCAGTTTCACCCCGCGCGCCTGAACGCCCCGGCTTTGCAGCATGCCCAAAAACACAAAATAAGTGGGGTCCTCCACCAGGACGATGTCCCCCTCGTCGCAAAGCGCCTCCAGGGTCATGTACAACAACTGCTGCGAACCGCCGGAAATCACCACGCGCTCCCAGGCATAGGCCGAAGCGCGGGTGCCATCGAGCTTTCGCACGTGTTCCGCCGTGAGCTGGCGGAGATTGTCCTCCCCGGCGGTGATGCCGTATTGCAGGGCTGGCGGGCCGGCCTTGGGATCGCGCAGGACTTCGTTGATTAATTGGCGCGTCAGGGCCACCGGCAGGGTGGCGTTGTCGGTAAAACCGGCGGCCAGGGAGATTAATTTCGGGCGGGTCAGGGCCGTGGCCATGAGCCAGGAGATGGCCGGCCGGGCCGTGCGACGGCCCAGGACGGATAGCGACGATGCGGCAACCGTTTTTTTCATGTGCAAGGGGTGGGAAGTTAACAGAACCGCCGACGGACAGGCAAGCGGTGTTATTGGGCCCATTGCAGATCTACGTCCATTATCACACCATGTTTTTCACCCAAAATCCCGACGCCCTCTCCCAGCTCGGGGCCGCCCTCAAGTTTTACGACATTAGTTTTCTGTCTGCCCCAACGCCTCAGGCCAAGGGAAAAACCGCCCGGCTCCAAAGTCGTCCTCTGTCTCCATCCTTCCGGCCACCATTCCGTCCCGGCCGCCCAGCCGGACAAAAACCAATGCTGCTTTTTACCAATCGCCCAAAATGATCCATTCAAGGTTTGAAAACCACGCGACAATATAAGCTTTCATGCTTGCGTCAGGGTTGATGATTTGCGTTTTAATTCAGTCGTTCAACGGCCGGCGAAGAGGTTGAGTCCCCTCCCGGTTTCGAGGAATGATTTCATGCTGGAAAGCACGCGCGGCCAGCCCCAGGAAACTCCGCGCAACATTTTCGAGCCCGCCGTCAATTTGTCGTGGGTCACCGTCAGGCAGGTCATGTCTTCAATCGCCTCGATCTCAAATGTGACGCGCGATTTTTCGGCCGGCTTGTCCGGATCGGCCCAGCTCAGCACCAGGCGTTTGGACGGAGTGCTTTCAAGGACCTTGCCGGTGATCCACACGGGGTCCGCCTCTTTTTCAAAGACATGCTCCCATTTCGAACCTTTCTTCCAGTCCGAAACATTCTTGGCCCCGGCCCAATACTGGCAGGTGAATTCCGGTTTGGTGATCGCATCCCACAGTTTTTTCGGCGTGGTGCGAATGAAGGTTGAATAAACCAACTTTGGCTTTTGCATGTGCGTCCTTTCTCATTTGTTTTGTTCGAGACCTTTTTTTAGATCGCTCAACGCCCGAAGGCGATGGCGCTCGTATTTGCCAATCCAGCGCTCGCTGATCTCGTGAATCGGCACCGGATTGAGATAATGCAGCTTCTCGCGCCCGCGCCAGACCACGACGACGAGGTTTGCTTCCTCGAGCAACCGGAGATGCTTGGTGACCGCCTGCCGCGTCATGTCGAGGTGCGCGCACAGCCCGCCGAGCGTCTGCCCGTTGTTCTTGTGCAACACGTCAAGCAACTTTCGCCGGCTTTCGTCCGCCAGGGCCTTGAACACGGCCTCCATCACGGGGGATATTATGCAACCTTTAGGTTGCATGTCAAGCGGTAAGTTTTCAGACGGTGAGCTTGTCACGCCCCCTGTCCTCCCGAAAACAAACGCCGTAAATGCCGGTTTGCCGCCACACACCGTCGGGGTTGTTGCCGATGTGCGACCATTAGCCAGGGCAGCTTGTTCCTTGCCACCTTCGCGGCGGAATACGTTGGGATTCGGGAAGGAAACTGTGCCGGTCGGAACCCGGTTCAATTGTTTGAGGCAGATCCTCACAAGGTGCAGGGAGAGCCGCCGCACTCCAGGACGCCCGCGCGGAGTTCGATGCGTTCCGCCAACAGCAAAAACGGCGCGAAGTGCAGGGCACTTCGCGCCGGTGAAAAGGGGGTGAAAGCGACTAGGTCAAAACGATCTTGTCGCCGTCCTTGAGGGTGACGATGGCTTTTTTCCAGGTGTTGGTGGTGCCGGCCTGGGCGGTGCGCTTGCGGCGGGCCTTGCCGCGAACGTTGAGGGTGTTCACCCGGGTGACCTTGACCTTGAACAGTTCCTGCACGGCCTGGCGGATCTGGGTCTTGTTGGCGCGGGGATCGGCCACGATGGTGTACTGGTTGTGCTTCTCGCTCTGGCGCGTGCCTTTTTCCGTCAGCCGGACGGTCTTGATGATTTCAAAAGCGTTCATGTTATTCCTGTATCAAACGGGCTTCAATTTGCTCAAACGCGCTCTTGGTGAACACGAGTTTGTCCGGCCGCAACACGTCGTAGGTGTTGAGGGAATCGCTGGTGGCCAACGCGACGTTGACGACATTGCGGGAGGCCAGGGTGAGGTTTTTATCCACGCCGTTGGAGACGATGAGGGTCGAGCCCAGGCAATCCAACGCGACGATGATGTTGTTAAACTCCTTGGTCTTGGGGGTGGCGAGCTTCAGATCATCCACCACCACGACGTCGCCGGCCTTGAGACGTTCGCTCAGGGCTTTGCGGAGGGCCAGGGTGCGGGTTTTCTTGGAAATCTTCTTGGCGAAGTCGCGGGGCTTGGGTCCGAAGACCACGCCGCCGCCCGCCCACAAGGGGGAACGAACGGAACCGGCCCGGGCGCGGCCGGTGCCTTTTTGCTTCCAGGGCTTCTTGTTGGAACCCTGAACCTCGCCGGCGGTCTTGGTGCAGGCGGTGCCGCTGCGTTGGGCGGCCTGATAGGCCACCACGGTGTCGTGAACGGCCTGGGTGCCGCGGCCGTTTTCCACCAGGGCGAACTTCACTTCCAGTTCACCCTGATCTTTACCGGTAATGTCTTTGATCGAAATTTTCATGGCCATGAATTACTTTTTGGCTTCAGCCTTCTTGGAGGCATCAGCGGCTTTTTTGGCGTCTTTCTTGCTGATCGCCACCACCGGCGGTTTCCAGCCCTGCGGACGTTTCTTGGCTTCGCGAATGACGACATAATCGCCTTCGGCCCCGGGAATCGAGCCCTTGATGAGCAGGAGGTTCTCGCTGTCGCGGACCTGGATGACCTGCAGGTTTTGCGTGGTGCGGGTGTCCTGGCCCATGTGACCGGGCATCTTCATGCCGCGCATGACCGTGCCGGGAAACAAGCGCTGGCCAATGGCGCCACTGCGGCGGTGCCAGCCTTTGGCCCCGTGCGTGGCATCACCACCGGCAAACCGATGGCGGCGGACGACGCCTTCAAAACCGCTGCCCTTGGTGGTGCCGATGGCATCCACATAATCACCGACCGCAAAAATAGCGGCCCCGATGACATCTCCGGGCTTCACTTCCTTGGAAAAATTGCGAAATTCCCTGATGCGCTTGACGGCAATCCCGTTCTGTTTTTTGATGTGGCCGAGGAGCGCCTTGGAGAGGCGTTGTTCCTTCTGGTCATCAAAGCCCAGTTGCACGGCGTTGTAACCGTCCTTGCCGGCCTGGGTTTTGACTTGCAGCACACGATTGGGACCGGCGAGCACCACCGTCACGGGGGTGACTTTGCCACTGGCGTCATAGACGCGCGTGGAGCCGAGTTTTTTGGCGAGTAATCCGATAGGCATAAGATAATATGGTTAAAGGTTCGCCTTAAATTTTGATGGTGATGTCCACCCCGGCCGGAAGATTGAGCTTTTTCAATTCATCCACCGTTTTGGCCGTCGGGTCCAGGATGTCAATCAGCCGCTTGTGCGTGCGCTGTTCGAACGTTTCCTGGGATTTTTTATCCGAGTGGGGTGAGCGTTGAACCGTGAAACGTTCCACCCGTGTGGGGAGCGGAATGGGGCCGGCCACCCGGGCGCCCGTGCGTTTGACAGTGTCCGCGATCTCGCGGGCGGATTGGTCAATGACCCGGTGGTCAAAGGCCTTGAGACGGATACGAATGCGTTGTCCAGCCATACAAAGAGCGATTGTCTGTTAATGGTTACTAAATGCCGCCCTCATCAATGAAAGCGGACGCGAATAATAACACGCGCGCCTCGCGGCGCAATATCTTTTTTAATTTTTTTTAAGGCCCCTTGCCTGTCAAAAAGATTGCCAACCCGTTTGATCCCTCTAGATTCTTATTTAATGAAAACGCCATCCACTCCGCCGCGCACGCTGGGCGGCACTCTTTTGATCGGCGCGCTTCTCCTCGTGGGTTGCGCCTCGCTCCGGGCCGGCCCGTTGGCCGCCGGGCACGATTATCCGGTCAAGCCCGTCCCCTTCACCGCAGTCCACCTGGACGACCAGTTCTGGGCGCCGCGCATTGCCACCAACCGGGCGACCACGATTCCCTACGCCTTTGACCAATGTGAAAAATCGGGGCGGATGGACAATTTCGAGCGGGCGGCGCGCGTGTTGCACGGCCAGCCGGAGACGAATCTGAAGGCCCCGGGCTACCCGTTCGACGACACCGACCCCTACAAGGTGCTGGAAGGGGCCTCGTACGCCCTGGCGGTGCAACCGGATCCCGCCACCTCGGCCTATCTGGACAAGCTCATCGCCCTCTTTGCCTCCGCCCAGGAACCGGATGGTTATCTGTATACCACACGCACCATCAACCCCCTGCACCCGCATGAATGGTCGGGCGCCAACCGCTGGATGAACGAGCAGGAGCTCAGCCACGAGCTGTATAACGCCGGTCATTTGTTCGAGGCCGCCGCCGCCCATTACCAGGCCACCGGCCAGACCAACCTCCTCAGCATCGCCCTCCGCGAGGCGGATCTGCTGGTCAGGACCTTCGGCCCCGGCACCAACCAGCTCCATTACTGGCCCGGCCACGAAATCGTGGAAATGGGCCTCGCCAAACTCTACCGCATCACCGGAAACGAACAGTACCTGGACCTCGCCAAATACTTCATTGATGTGCGCGGCTCAAGGCCCGGGGGCGACGATTATCACCAATCCCGCATTCCGCCCGTGGAACAGACCGAGGCCATCGGCCACGCCGTGCGCGCCGGTTATCTCTACAGCGGCATTGCCGATGTGGCCGCCCTGACCGGCGACCAGCAATATGTTCACGCCATTGACACCATCTGGCAAAACTGCGTGGGCAAGAAACTTTACATCACCGGCGGCATCGGGGCGCGATCGTCTCTCGAAGCCTTTGGGGACAATTATGAACTGCCCAACCGGACCGCGTATTGCGAGACCTGCGCCGCCGTGGCCAACGATTATTGGAACCAGCGCCTTTTCCTCCTGCATGGCGACGCCAAATATGTGGATGTGCTCGAACGCACCCTGTACAACGGCCTGCTTTCAGGCGTCTCGCTGGACGGCACCAAGTTCTTTTATCCCAACCCGCTCGAATCCGCCGGGAACAACGAACGCAGCCCTTGGTTCGGCTGCGCCTGCTGCCCGGGCAACATCACCCGTTTCATGGCGTCCGTCCCGGGTTACTTTTACGCCGAACAGGGTGATTCCCTCTACGTCAACCTTTATGCCGCCGGCACGGCGCAGGTAAAATTGGACAGCGGCCCGGCCCTCAAAATCCGCCAGGACACCCGCTATCCTTGGGACGGGGGCGTAAAACTCACCATCACCCCCGACCAAAAGTCCGACTTTACCATCAGGGTCCGCATCCCTGGCTGGGCTCAAAACGAACCGGTGCCCGGCGACCTCTATCACTTCCTGGCCCCATCCAAAGAAACCGCCACGCTCAAAGTCAACGGCCACCGCGCCAAACTGAAAATTGAGCAGGGCTACGTCTCCCTGTCCCGCACCTGGAGACCCGGCGATACCATTGAATTGAACCTGCCCATGCCCGTGCGCCGCGTGGTGGCCAATGAACAGGTGCGGGCCGACCGCAACCGGGTGGCCCTGCAACGCGGCCCCATCATGTTTTGCGCCGAATGGCCGGACAACCCCAACGGCAAGGTCCGCAACCTGCTGCTGCCCGATGACCAGTCCCTGAGCGCCGCTTTTGAACCCGGCCTCCTCAACGGCGTGGAGGTCATCACCGGTCAGGCGCGGCAACTGAGCAAGGACGCTGGCGGCGAGGTCATTCAAACCAGTCAGGCCTTCAAAGCCATCCCCTATTATGCGTGGGCGAACCGTGGCAAGGGCGAGATGATTGTCTGGCTGCCGGACAATGAATCGGCCGTCAAACTCCAATAAAAATTGCGGCCGGGGGGTTCCGCCGCCCCCGGTCTTCCGGTTTAAAGCCCTGACTCCAAGGCATTTGGCGTTTTTAATCCGAACTCCGCACTTGGGGAGCACGCCCGCCCCGGGCGTGGCTGGCCGCGCCTTCGCGGCCAGCTCTTGGACCCACAACCCAGGAAGCGGCGGCGGATATTATTGTGCGCCTCCAGTTTTCCGCGAGGGCGCGGAAAACCGCGCCCGAGGCGGGCGCGCTCCCCTTTCGATTTCGGAGTTCAGGTTTAAAGGCCTTGCAAGATTTCCCCATGAGCTTCGTATTGGTTGATGAAAGGTCAAATACGATTATGAAAACAAAAACGCTTCTCCTGGCCGCCCTGGTTGGCGCGGCCGCCCTGTCGGCCAACGCCGGAGTTCGCTTCGGCTTTTCTTTCGGACTGCCCGTCCCGGTCGTGGTGCCCGCACCCGTGGTGGTGGCGCCGGTTGTCGTGGCGGCCCCGCCAGTAGTATGTGCAGCCCCGGTGGTGCCACCGCCGGTGGTGGTCACGGCTGTCCCGCCTTGTCCTGGCGTGGATTTTGTCTGGACGCCGGGATATTGGGCTTGCGGCCCGCGCGGCCGGGTGTGGATGGCTGGCGCTTGGGGACATCGTCCGGGGTATGCCGTCCGGGGCGGTTATTACGGCGGACGCCGCTGGTAAACCGTCCGGCTTACAGACTCAGGCGGGGACGCCTTGTCCCCGCCATTTTTGTTTTCCAACCCACCTGGCCGCCCCCCCGTTTCCTCGAATTTTGAATCTTGAAATGTGGACTCTCCTCCTCTGCGTTCCCCCGCCTCGGTAATCGTGATTCCGATCTTCGTTCGCAGGGCTCCCGTCTTCCGCGGTTTAAAAATCCGTTTTTATTTTTTATCATATACGACTCCTTGACAACGCCGCCGGCCGGTGCTATTATATATGTGTTGGGAGGCATGCACGGTGTGGTGGGTCCGTCAGGACCCAAACAAAAAGCACGGAAAAACACCGAAAGAAACAATTAAGAACAATTAAAAAAAGGAAAAAGTCAGAGCCGCCCCGCGCTCCAGCCGGCCTTTCTTGGAAAAGACACCCGGGATGTCCCGCCGCCACCTTTCCCGATTTTTATCCTTGATTGTCAGGGGCGGGGCGGGCCATTCTTTGACAGTTGTTAAATTCAGAGCCCGGACCGGACGGTCCTTGATTTCGGAGGAAATCAAGCCCGGGCGACGGCCTGAGCGAGACAGCAGGCGGGAGAGATGGCCGAGTGGCTGAAGGCGCTGGTTTGCTAAACCGGTATACGGTCAAAAGCCGTATCGGGGGTTCGAATCCCCCTCTCTCCGCCATTTTCA
>CAZUBG010000137.1:0-15176 GCA_964618545.1 uncultured Bifidobacteriaceae bacterium
ACCGCAGACTTCCCAGTCTGCCGTATCGCGGGTTTCCCAACCCGCAGACCGTCCGCCAACCAGGCGCTTCCGCTCCACGAGCCGGCCCGCCGATTGGGTAATCGGCTGGATCGTCGGCCAGTCCGCCATCGCTTCAGCGGCGGCGGATTAGCCACCGGCCGGGCGACCGAATTTCCACCCACCAGCGCATCTCAATCGGTATCCCTCCGCGCGAAGCGTCCTGTACTGCGGAAGCCCTCTGCCGCTTTGGCATTCCAGCATCCAACCACCCCGGCCATCCCTCCCGCCAACCACCGGCCGAACCATTCCCCTTCTCCCCGGAGGAGAAGGCCGGGATGAGGGCGGACATTCACACCGTTTTGGGAAACCCGTCATGCCGCCTGGCTGCTCCGGTCGCGGCGGTCCCCGTTACCTAGTAACGAAAAAGCGTCAACCGCGCCGGTTTCCCTTGACACAACTTAACTCCTTCCCACTCAACGACTTCCCCATCCTGTCAAGCAGAATCCGGACCTCATCGCGTTACTAGGTAACCAAAATGACCGTTTGATTATTTTTTTTCGCGCCTCCTTGACAAAGCCGCATGAGGGTGCGATGTTCATTCCGTCGGGAGGCCGTGGTGGCGTGCTTGGGGCCAAAACGGGAAAACACGGAAAATATCCGTTAGGATCAATTAAAAAAGCAGATCGGCGTTTTCTGTCCCCCCCCCGTGCTGACCGGTGGTGCCCTCGCTCATCTCCCCTCCAGCCTTCCCAGCAGCCGCAGCAGCCCGTCCAAAATCGTCATGGGATGCGGCGGACAGCCCGGGATATACAAATCCACCGGCACCACCGCCGCCGCCCCGTCGCTCACCTCCGGATGGCCCGCGAACGGTCCGCCCGCAATCGCGCACGCCCCCACCGCAATCACCAGCTTCGGCGCCGCCACGGCGGCATAAGTCTTCTCCAATGCCAGCCGCATGTTCTGCGTCACCGGTCCCGTGATCAGCAGCCCGTCCGCATGTCTCGGCGAGGCCACGAACTGGATGCCAAACCGTCCGAGATCCCAGCCGATGGTGGTCAGCACATTCGTATCCGCCTCGCACGCCGCGCACCCCCCCGCGCTCACCTGGCGCAGGCGCAGCGAACGGCCGAACAGCTTGCGCAGCTTCTCATCCAGCGCGGCCGCCAGCCGCGTCTCTTCCAAGCCCGGCCCGCCCAGCACCAGGTCTTCCCGCCGCCGGGCGGCCAGCCGGTAATCCCCCGTCTGCGTGATCGCCCCCTGCGGGCACGCCTCCACACAAGCGGCGCAAAACAGGCAGCGCCCCAGATCCAGCGCCACCGCTTTTCCCTCCGGCCGCGTCACCGCCTGGGTCGGGCAAACCGGCACGCAGGCGTTGCAGCCCTCCGCGCATTTGGTGGCGTCCACTCGCAACGCGCCGCCATGCCGGTCCGGCAGGGCGGGGGCCGGGCCGTTGGGCCAGACCATGGTCTGGCAGCCGCACTTCAGGCGATGGGCGATGGTGTCAAAGATGAACATGGCTCGGGGGCGGCCTCATAAATCAAAGCCGCAGTAAGAGAGGTTAAAGCTTTTGTTGCAGATCGGGAAATCCGAAATGGCCGTTCCCCGCAGGGCCAGGGAGAGCCCCATCCAATTGTGAAACGACGGATCAATGATCTTGTAGCGGCGGAAGCGTCCCGCCTCGTCCGTCAGGGCAAAGTGGCAGACTTCCCCGCGCCAGCCTTCGACGAGCGCCGCCGCGAACGTGTCCGGCGCGGACGGGGGCAGCTCAAGCCGCAACCCGTCGTCCGGCGGCGCGGTCAGTTGTTCGCAGAGATAGGCCCCGGAACGCTGGATTTCCAGTGACCGCACCCGGGCGCGGGCGAAGACATCACCGCTGGGCCACACCGCCACCGGAGCCTGGGCGAAACGGTGCCAGCCCGCCGGATGATCATACCGGATGTCATGCACCAACCCGCAGGCGCGCGCCGCCGGACCCACCAGTCCGATCTCGGCGGCCTGTGCGGGAAAGACAATCCCAACCTCTTCCAAGCGCATGCGCACCGAGGCCGCGTCCCAGAACCACCCGGCCGCCTGCTCGGCGTCGGCCAGCGCCTTCTTCAGCCGTTCCAGTAATTGCGCCGCCCGGGCGGGCTCGAGATCGTGCCGGCAGCCGCCGGGGCGCACCAGTCCGCGCCCAAAGCGGTTCCCGCAAATCAGCGCGGTGAGATTGAGAAAATCGCCGCGAATTTTGCCGCACGCCGACGACGTGGGCAGAAACGCCACGTCCCCCGCCAGGGCGCCCAGATCGCCGGTGTGATTCGCCAGTCGTTCGAGCTCGAGCGCCATCGCCCGCAGCCATTGGGCGCGCAACGGCGCCTCCGTTCCGGCGAGCGCTTCCATCAGGGTCGCGTGGGCGGTCGCGTGGGCGATGGTCGTGTCGCCCGCCACCGTTTCCATCTGGCTCAGGGTGGCGCGGTGCGGACCGCCGGCCAGCGCCTCCTCAATGCCGCGATGCTGATAGCCCAGGGCGATTTCCAGAAACATCACTTCCTCCCCGGCGCATTGAAAACGAAAATGCCCCGGTTCAATGATGCCCGCATGGACGGGGCCGACCGCGACTTCGTGAACTTCCGGACCACCGACGCGGAAAAACTCGCCATTGGCGGGCGCGTTGCCAGCCGTGCGGCGCACCGGCTTGAGCCACGGATGCCCCGCGGGGGTCAGACCGTGTTGCTCCCAAACCTCGCGTTCAAACAGATGCGCCTGCGCGTGGGTGGCCGTCAGCGACGGGTAACTGCCGGTGAACGGCTCGCTGCGTCCCACGGCCAGGGTGTTGTCCGCGTCAAAGGCCAGCACGGCGACCAGCCGGGTGCCCGGGCCTTCCGGCACGCCAAACCACGCGCACAGCCGTGCGCCCCGGCTCAACTCGGACGCCGTGGCGTGGACAAATTCCTCCGCCGGCCACACGGGTATTTCCGCCCAGGGGACGCTGCTGGCGTTGGCCAGGAGGGCAAAGGGAGTGGAGGTGCTCATGGAGTTGGAAACAGTTGGGCCGCCGCCGCCGCCCAGGCGTCGTGCAGGATGGGGGGGGTGAAAAGTCCCAGCCACAGGGACAGAATCAGCAGCAACAACGGCGGGGCCACCACGCCGGCCGTTTCGACGAAGTGCCGCGCGTTGGCTTTGATCGCCGGGCGCGGGCGTCCATCCACGATGCCAAAAACCACGCGCGTGAGGCCGAAAAATGCCAGTAACAAACAGACGAGAAACAGGGCGGTGGCGATGCCGTGTCCGCCGGCCAGGGCGGCGCGCACCACCAGCAATTCGCTGAAGAACGGACCGAAGGGCGGACAGGCCGTGACGGCGAACATGCCGGTGACAAACAGCGCCGCCGAACGCGGTGTCAGCACCGCCATGCCGCGCACGTCATCCATCGAAGGCGAACCGGCGGCGCGGCGGATGTTGCCCGCGCTCAAGAACAGCGAGCCCTTGGTCAGGCCGTTGCTCCACACATGAAACAATGCCGCCAGCGCGCCCGCCCCTCCCAGCGCCACGCCGATGCATAGAATGCCCATGTGCTCCACACTGGAATAAGCCAGCATGCGTTTGAAGTCGCGCGTCCCCAGGAGGAACAGTGCGGCGACCAGCATGGAAAACAACCCGATGGCCAGCAGCGTGCGGTCAGCCATGGCGCCCTCGCCGGAAGCCATGACCACGGCATGCACGCGCAGGATGGCCGTGAACGCCACCGTGGTGACGCCGCCCGCCATGATCGCCCCCACGATGCCCGGGGCCTCCCCGTAGGCGTCGGGCTTCCAAGTGTGCATCGGCGCCAGGCCCATCTTCGTGCCGTAACCGACGAGCAGCAGCACCCAGGCGGTCTTCACCCACGGGAGCGATAAATGCACGCCCTGGGCGGTCAGCGCGGTGAAAGTCAAATCGCCCACCCCGCCGCCATACAGGGAGGCATAGCCCAGACAAAACGATCCCAACAGCGACAGGGCAATGCCCGTGCCGCCCACCAGCAGATATTTCCAAGTCGCCTCGAAGGCCCGGGGCGTGCCATTAAAATGCAGCAATGGCACCGCCGCCAGCGTCACCGCTTCAGTGGTGATCCACAGCAATCCCAGGTGCCGGGCCTGATGGCCGGCGCTCAGCAAACCCAGCACCGCCAGCAGCGACGCAACAAAGACCCGGTTGGAGCGTTCTGACCGGATGCGCAGGTAGGACACCCCGTAAACCGCGCACACCAGGAACAGCAGCGACACGACCGGTAACACCGCCCGTGTCAGTGCATCGAAGCCCAGCCACGCATCGGGCGCGACGACGGGTGGATGGAGGAACAGCCAGAAGGTCAGCAGCGTGTGCCCCAGTCCAACGGCGGGCAGCAGCCAGGGCCGCGTGCGGTTGTCCGGCCAGAGGGCCGCGAGCACCGCTCCCAGCAGGGGCGCGAGGATCAGAAAAAAGGAAAGGTTCATTCTCGGAGCGTCGTGAGTTTGCGGGTGTCGAGCGTGTCGAAGGCCCTTTGGATGCGGTCCACAATGATGCCAATGATGAACACCCCCACGGTGACATCCAACAGGATGCCCGATTCCACCAGCAACGGCGTCGAATGGATGAGCAACAGCCCGAACAGGTAAATGCCATTCTCCAGGATCAAATAGCCGCAGACCTGGGAAATGGCCTTGGCCCGGCCGATGAGCAGAATAAACCCGGTGAACATCGAGGCGATCGCGCCCGGCACCAGCAGCGTTCCGGCATGTTCCTGCAGCAGTGGCAAAGTCCGCGCCAGGGCCACCGCCGCAATCGTGCCTCCGGCCCCCAGCAGCAGCGATGGCACAAAACCGACGAACGGCTCAATCTCCCGTTCGATGTTGGCCGCCCGCATCGCCCGCCGGAGCAATGAAGGAATGAGCAAACCCTTGCCCGCCATCGTGGCCAGCGCGACCAGCACCACGCGCCAGTCGAGCCGTTCATATTCCATCAGCAGCGGCGTCATGCCCAGCACCACGCCTTGAAATGACATGGCCCGGATGAGCGACGGCAGCCGGCTGCTCCCCAGCGCGAGCAGGTTCAGGCCCATCACCAGACCGATCAAAAGATTCAGCATCCCATTCATTTGGCCACCTCTTTCCAAGCCACCAACAGGGCAAACACACACAGCAAAAAGGCCGTGGTGAGCAACAGCGGCACCCGGCGGAACGCCAGCCGCGCCAGCAGTGACTCGATCAGTCCCACCCCCACCGTCACCGTCAGCACCCCCGCCGCCAGCGCTCCGGCGGCGCCCAGTTGCGACATCTCCTTCATGGGAAGCACGGCTTGCACCAGCAGCACGGAGAACAGCAGGAGTTTGAGTGAGGCCCCGTGCAAAATGGCGGCCAGCGGCGGACCGCTGTGATCGAGAATCATGGCTTCATGGATCATGGTCAGCTCGAGATGCGTGTTCGGGTCATCAAAGGGCACCCGGCAGTTTTCCGCCAGCAGCACGGTGAACAACCCCGCCGCCAGCAGCACCGCGCCCGGACCCGCCGAGGGCGTGAGCATCGTGACCAGCGTGACGCTGTCCGTTTGCACGCTCAACGACAGCACCGCCGCGATCATGGCCGCTTCCGTCAGCACCGCATAACTCACTTCGCGGGCCGAGCCCATGCCTTCAAAGGCCGAGCCGGTTTCCATCGCCGCCCACGCCGTGCAAAACCGAGCCAGCGCCAGCAGATAAATCAGCAGCAGCACATCCCCTCGGAAGCTCACCGCGCTGCCCAGGGGTCCCAGCGGCATCAACAACGCCGCGCCGGCCAGTGCCGCCCAGGCCACGGCCGGCGCGATCACAAAACCCGGCGACGCCAGTGTGCTTAACACCACGCCCTTGTTCCAAAGCTTGGCAAGATCATAATAAAGTTGCAGGACCGGCGGTCCCCGGCGGCATGCCACCCACGCCTTCACCTTGTTGATGATGCCCGGCAGCAGCGGCGCCAGCAGCAGCCACCATGCGAGCCGGAGAATGAGGTCGCAGATCGTGGTCATCGCGCTCCTCCCGAAAGCACCAGAAACTCCAGGGCAAACCATCCCGCCACCACGTAAAGAATGTAAAACTGCAGGCGTCCGTGCTGCAGACGGCGGGCGGTGGTGGAGGCCAGCATGATGGCCGTGCCAACCGGGCCGATGATTCGTTCCAGCACGGTCTCGGGAACCCGCTCCAGCCGGAGGGAATCCTCCGGAAAGAGGCCGCGGGGTTTTCGCATTTTACGCTCCGGCAGCAGCAGCCAGTGAAACCAGCCCGAGGTGATTCCGGCAAAGGACGCGCTGGTGTATTGCATGCGTGCGGTGGGCATTGCGTAGCCGCAATCCCATGTCGGGCCGCGACGCAGGTTGTCGGTGTGCGCCTTTCGCCACAACCACGCCACCGCCGCCAAAAACAGAATGGCCAGCATCACTTGGGCCGTTCCCAGCGTGACCAGTGGCGCGGTCGTTTCTGCGGTGTTCCAGGCGGGATGCCAGGCTTCCACTGCGCGCGCCACCGCCGGCCAGAATAAAACCGGGGCCAGACCGATGGCGACACACACACCTGCCAGAGCCAGCATCGGCCCGAGCATCCAGTTTCCACATTCGTGTGCGTGTTCCGTCGCCGCCGTGCGGGGCGCGCCCAGAAAAATCATCGCCCCCGCTTTGGCAAAACCCGCCATCGCCATGGCCCCGGCCATCGCCAGCATGACCGCCGCCGGAAGGGCGGCCCAGGCTGAGGGTTCCTTGCTGGCGACGGCGTCGAACAGCCCCAGATAAACCAGCCATTCACTGACAAAGCCATTGAGCGGCGGCAGGCCGGCCACGGCCAGGGAGCCCAGCGCGAACAATCCGGCGGTCCACGGCATCGCCCGCCACAACCCGCCGAGCCGGCTCATTTCCCGCGTGCCCGTGGCATGCAACACCGAGCCGGCCCCAAAAAAAAGCAGCGATTTGAACGCCCCATGATTCCAGACATGCAGCAGGGCTCCGGCGAGCGCCAGCCGGCCCCAAACCGCGTCGCCGTGAGTCACCGCAAGCAGCGCGGCGCCAACCCCGATCAGAATGACCCCGACGTTTTCCACCGAGCAATAGGCGAGCAGCCGTTTGAAATCATTTTGCGCCAGGGCGAAGGTGATGCCGAGCAGTGCGCTGGCGGCCCCCAGGCCGATGACCACCCAGCCCGCCGCCGGCGGGACCGGCAGCCACCCGCTGAAGCGGATGATTCCATAAACACCCATCTTGATCGCCACTCCTGACATGATGGCCGAAACATGGCTGGGCGCATTCGCATGTGCCGAGGGCAGCCAGATGTGCAATGGGAAAAAACCGGCCTTCACCCCGAAACCAAAAAGTGCCAGCCAGAACAGCGGCGCGAGGTTCGTCTGTTCGCGCATCGGTCCCAGATCCCAACTTCCGGTGCGCCCCGCCAGCGAGGCGAAAAAGGCGAACAGGCACATCGTGCCGGCGTGGGACGCGGCCAGATAAAGCCAGCCTGCCGAGCGCACGGCGGACCGCTGATTATCCAGCGTGACCAAAAAATAGCCGGCGATGGCGAAGATTTCCCAGGCGATGAGGAAATGCAGTCCGTTGGAAACCGTCAATACCAACCCCATGCTTAAGAGCAGCACGCTCCACCAGGCCCGGCCGCGCGGCGCCGAGGCCGGGTATTGACGTTCCGACCAATATTCGCGGGCATACACGGCCCCGGCTGCGCCCGCCACTGAAACCAGCACCAAAAACACGGCGCTCAAACTGTCCAGCCGCAAATGCAGTGGTTCGCCGCCCGGCAAAAAACCGCTTCGCCATTCCCAATCCCCGCCGCCGAGCAACACGCGCAACGCGGCCCCCAACCCGGCGCTGGCCGCGGTGGCGATCAGGGCCAGCCACATCCTCGACCACCAGGCGCCGACCGCCAGACTGGTGATCAAAGCCGCACTGGCGAGCAGCAGGAGCGGTCCCGGCGTCACTGTTTCACCTCCGGATTGGGGGTGCTGATCGAGACCGAATCAGTGGCGTCCACCGCCTGAAAAATCTCCGCGTCGGGCGCGTTTTTTTCCACCAGCTCACGCAACGGTCCGCCGGCCAGACTGCGGCTCAGGCGGGCGAGCAGATCGAGATGAGCGCGTGGCGAGGGTGCGATGAAGAAAAACAAGCGGCGCACCGGCACGCCATCCGTCGGGGGGTCCGGCAGCGCCAGATCGTCACGCAACAGCAGCAAGGCCACCGTGCCGGAGTCCCGGCCCAGCGTGATGCGGGCGCTCGGATGCGGCAGGGCGAAACCGCCGCCGATGGGCGCCAGGGTCACGCCCCTCTCGGCCCGAACCCGTTTTCCCAGCAATTGACGGACGGGCGCAGTGGCTCCGGGCAGGGCGGTGACGATGCGTTCAAAAACCGCCGGCACTTCCGTCGCCGGCACGTCGCGCCAAACACCGCCCGCCCTCAGCAACGGCCCGACCAACAAACGGGGGGTCAGCGTGAGTTTTTCCGGCGCCAGAAATCCGGCGCGCGCCGCCAGCCCCCGCTCGGCCGCCCATTCCGCCACCTGGGCGCGGTCAAACAAAAGGCGGCCGCGGTCCGGCGTGCTGGGCAGCCCTTCGTTGCGAATCCAGCCTTCCACAACCCTCTCCGAAACTCCAAAAGACTCGGCGATTTGTACGAGATTCAAATACATGGTGATAAAATGGTTACCGGCCGCCTCCCAGCAGCACCAAAACGGACAACGCTGCGAGCCCAATCAGCACATAAAGCAGGTAGGATTGCACCCGCCCGTGCTGGAGACTGCGGGCCGCCGCGGACAGGCGCATGACCACCAGGCCCGCCGGTTCGATGACGTGTTCGAGCACCGTCTCCGGAGTGTGTTCTGTGCGACGGGCCAGCGCCGGAAAACATCCTTCGGGGGGCTGTCGGTGTTGTTCCGGGCGCAGGATCCAGGCAAACCACTCCGTAATCGTGCCTGCAAATGAACCCGCCGTGTATTGCATCCGGGCGGTCGGCGCGGCGTAGCCGCAATCCCAGGTCAGGCCGCGGGTCAGGCGGCCGTGACGCGCCTGCCGCCAAAGCCAGCCGGCGGCGGCCAGCGCGAATGCTGCCAGCGTCAGGTGAAACAGGCCGAGCGACGAAAGTGCCACCGGAGTTTCCGCACCCACCCAAACGGGATTCCAGACGTTCATCGCCCGCACCACCGCCGGCCAGAAAACCACCGGGGCAAGGCCGATCGCCACGCACCCCCCGCCCAGCACGAGCATCGCACCGCGCATGGCCGGGCCGCTCTCCTGCGCCCGGAGCGCCGCTGCGGAACGCGGGGCGCCCAGAAAGACCACGCCGCAGACTTTGGCGAAACACGCCAGTGCCAGCGCCCCGGTGACCGCCAGCAGAATGGCCGCCGGAATGGCCGCCCACGCCGTGTGGCTGCGGGAGAGAGTGGCGTCGAACAGGCCCAGATAAACCAGCCATTCGCTGACAAAACCGTTGAGCGGTGGGAGGCCGGAAATCGCCACGGCACCCAGGGCAAACAGGCTGGCCGTCCACGGCATGGCGCGCCACAGGCCGCCCAACTGACTCATTTCCCGGGTGCCGGTGGCGTGCAGGACGGAGCCGGCCCCCAGAAAAAGGAGTGCCTTGAACAAGCCGTGATTCCACACATGCAGCAGCGCTCCGGCCAGTGCCAGCCGGCCCCAGGCCGAGTCGCCCTGTTCCACCGCCACGAGCGCGAATCCCAGGCCGATGAGAATGATGCCGATGTTTTCCACGCTGTGATAAGCCAGCAGGCGCTTGAGATCATGCTGTCCCAGCGCGAAGGCGACGCCCAGCACCGCGCTGATCACGCCCAGCGCCGCCACCAGCCAGCCGGCGCCGGACGGGACCGGCAGCCAGCCGCTGAAGCGCACCAGGCCATAGATTCCCATTTTGAGGGTGACGCCCGAGAGGATGGCGGAAACATGGCTGGGGGCATTGGCGTGAGCCGAGGGCAGCCAGATGTGCAGGGGAAACAAACCGGCCTTCAGGCCGAAGCCAAAAAGGGCCAGCCAGAACAACGGCGCGAGTTCTGAATGTTGCCGCATCGGTCCCAGATCCCAACTGCCGGTGCGGGCCGCCAGGGTGGTGAAGAAGGCGAACAGGGCGAGGGTGGCGGCATGCGAAGCCCCCAGATAAAGCCAGCCGGCCGCGCGCACTTCGCGGTGCCGGCGGTTGAGGGTGATCAGAAAGTAGGCGCTGAGGGCGAACAGCTCCCACGCCATCAGGAAATGAAGCCCGTTCGAGACGAGGAGCACGAGGCCCAGACTGAGCAGCATCACATTCCACCAGACGCGGCCGGTGCGGGCGGAACGCGGGTGCGCGGCATCCGTCCAGTATTCGCGCGAGTAGACGGACCCGGCGCCGCCCACGACGCAGAGCAAAGCCAGAAAGAAGGCGCTGAGGGCGTCCAGCCGCAGATGCAACGCCTGGCCGCCGAGGGTGAAGTCCGGCCGCCACTCCCAAGCGGCCCCGCCTGTCAGGATCCAGACAGCAGAGGCCAGCGCCACAACCGAACCGGTGAGCGTGAGGCCGAGCCAGAGACGCGGCGAGGAGAAGGCGCAAAAAATGCCAGCGGTCATTCCGGCGCCGGCAAGCAACAACAGCCAGCCCGGTGTCATGCCCCGCCTTCCATTAATATCCCGCCTTGAATGACGTTTACAAACATGGTGCAGGTCGTGGAAACCGTGGCCGGACGCGCGCGCCAAAGACACGGGGCGCGAATACCGGCAACGGCTCAACCGATCCGGCACCAGCAAACCAAAAAACCGGCGGATGTGCAATGCAGTTTGTGGGGCGGGCGGTTTGTGGGGCGGGCGGTTTGTGGGGCGGGGTGCGAGGGTGCAATGGCTGGCAAACAGCCGTCAAAAAAAATAATCCGGGGGGCATTTTCGTTACCTAGTAACGGGCTTGGGGGCTGATTGGCCTTGACCAGACTGACAACTGGTTGTGGCTTAGGCATTTAGATCGTGTCAAGGAAAAACATCGCATGGGAGCATTTTTCGTTACTAGGTAACGGGCGCGGCGGGGAGGAACGGCAAAACGGTGCAAAATGCGAACGAGGAGCCGCAGGCGGCCGGGTCAAGGGCGCGACGTTAATGACCTGGCCAGGATGCTGTCCGGCGCGGCAATTCATGGGCGGGATGCGCCCGATTGGGGAGGCTGGGGCGTCGCCTGCCCCCGCTTGCCCAAGAGAAAATGTTCTTTGCCGACGGCGGGTGCGCGGCTGACACTATCAGGACAACCTTGTTTTTTGCATCGTAACCGTTTTGTAACTCAAGTGCCTTTTTGATGCCACAGGAGGAGCCTAAGGTTGCGCCAAGTGAGCAAGCCATTTAATCCAAGGGAGTCACATCCCGGCATCCGGCCTGACGGCGGGGCAGTTTTTTTCCCGCGGCCAAGCCGGCGATGACCGCGTGGTTGTCGCCCGAGATTTTCAGCCGCCCGACCCGAATATTCAACACCAAACCAAACGCCTGACAAACCAACTGAGGAACCCATGAAACCATATTACTTAATAAAATACTTCCTGGCGACCGCCTTGTGCGCGGGTGCGGCCTGGGGGATCACGCCGGTGAAAGCCCAGCCGGTGGTGACCATCACCGCGCCCGACGATGGCGCGAATTTCGTTCCCGGCGCGCAAGGCATCACGATTGAGGTGGATGCCGAGGACAAGGGGAACATCACGAGCGTCGCGTTCTATGTGGATGGCTCCCTGGAGTATGTGGAAACCAGCGCGCCTTACGTGCTTCCCATTCCGGCGGATGACATCGCCCCGGGCAATTATGTGCTGGCGGCCGTGGCCACGGATGACTCGGGTCTTTCAGCCACTTCCGCCGTGGTGAACGTGACGGTGTCCTATGTGCCGCCCACGGTGAGTCTGACGAATCCGGTGTCCGGCAGTTCCTATGCCGCCGGCAGCAACCTTCCGCTGGCGGCGACGACGGCCGACACGGACGGCACCGTGACGGGAGTGGCCTTTTATCAGGGCACGAACCTGCTGGCCAATGTAACCAGCGCGCCGTATGCCTATACTTGGACCAATGTTTCCGCGGGTTCCTACAGCCTGACGGCCGTGGCCAGCGACAACAATGGTTTGACGGCCACGTCCAGTGTGGCGGGCCTCACGGTGACTAATCCGGCCTTCTTTTATGTGCAGAACTTTGATCTGGCGCTGTCCAACAGCGCCACGAGCCTGCCGCCGGGCTTCACCTCGATGGTGATCGCGGGTTCGCATGACACCTATACGGCCGCCACGCCCATTGACGCGGCCGGCATAGCCAGTGCGACGGCGGACACGCAGGCACTGTTGGTTTGGAATTTCGGCAGCGCGGTCACTGACTCCGGGAGCCAGAACTTCAATGTGGGGTCGGTGGACAGTCTGAACGACCGGGCACTGGGGACGGATCCGACCGGGACGGCCGCCCAGGTGATTCAATTGAGCCTGACGAACAGCACTGGCGGCACCCTGCATGGGGTGACGTTCAGTTATGACTGCAAATGTCTGACCAATGGCAGTGCCGGCACGGAGGAGTCCGAGCTGCCGGGGTATTGTTTCTTTTACAGCACGACGGGCACCAACAGCGCGGCCAATTGGACCGAGGTGGGGGTGGCGGGCGATGTGGCCGGGGCCACCAATTCGGCGGGGGCGCCGATTGCCAACGGTCTGTGCCTGCCCAATTTCACGGAAGGGACCACGATGAGCAGCGGGCCGGTGAGCATTACTTTTGCGACGCCGCTGACGAACAATGGCGTGATGTATTTCCGCTGGGCGGATGACAATAACATTGCCGACAGCCCGGACCAGATGCTGGCGATTGACAACATCAGCATCGCGTCCTACAACCCCGCCGGACCGATGGTCAGCCTGATCTCACCCACCAACAATGAGAATTATATTCCCGGCACCGGGGTCACCATCTCGGTGAATGCCACGGACGCGAGCACCAACCTGGTGAGCGTGGGGCTGTATCTTGATGGTTCGCTGGCCTACACTTTCACCAGTGCGCCCTACATCCTGCCCATTCCCGGCGGGGAAATTCCCGCGGGCAGTTACACGGTTTACGCCCTGGCCACCGATGCGGCGGGCCTGACGGCGACTTCCCCGGTGGTGAGTCTGACCATTGCGTATGTGCCGCCGACAGTCAGCCTGACCAATCCGGCGACGGGCAGTTCCTTCGCCGCCTTTTCCAGCATCCCGCTGGCGGCCTCGGCGGTGTCCGCCGATGGGACGGTGACGAACGTGGCGTTTTATCAGGGCCCGACGCTGTTGGGGAATGTGACGAGCGCGCCGTTCACCTATGCCTGGGAGAATTCCTCCGCCGGGACCTACGCGCTGACGGCACAGGCGACCGACACGCATGGTTTGACGGCCACTTCCAGCGTGGTTGAGGTCACGCTGACCAATGGTTTTGGGGTGAGCCTTTCCTCGCCCGCGAACAATGCGACGTTCCTTCCCGGCTCCGGCATTGCGCTGGCGGCGAACGCCTCGGAATCCGGCGGCACGATCACCAATGTGGAGTTTTTTGCCAATGGCGCGAATCTCGGCGGCGCGGCGATGGCTCCTTACAGCCTGACCTGGCTGAATGTTCCCGCCGGTGTTTATGCGCTGACGGCGGTGGCCAGTGATCTCAAAGGCCTGACCGCCACCTCTTCCGTGGTGGACATCACGGTGGCCGCGCCCCATGTGCCGCCGGCGGTCAGTCTGACCAGTCCGGCGAACAACGCGGTCCTCAATGTGGCGGGTGGTCTGGCGCTCTCGGCCACGGCTTCGGCCTCCGCCACGAATGGCTCGGTGACGAACGTGGCCTTCTACGAAAACACCTTCCTGGTGGCCAATGTCGCCACGGCTCCGTACACCTTCAATTGGACGAATGCCCCCACCGGGGTTTACACCCTGACGGCGGTGGCGACGGATAACACCGGCGCTGCCAGCACCTCGAGCGTGGTCAGCGTAACGGCCGAAAATCCGACCGCCCTGGCGACGGTGCAACAGATCAAGACGATCTTTGTGATCGCGCTGGAGAACCATGATTTGGTGCAGGCCAGCCCGCAGAGCAGTCCGGAGCAGCTCCTGGGCAATCCGGCCTGTCCGTACTTCAACAGTCTGATCACGCCGGGCAATTCAAATGCGGTGCAGGTGTCCTACGCAACGCATTATTATAGCTGTGCGATCAATGGCGAGCATCCTTCGGAACCGAATTACGTCTGGCAGGAAGCCGGGACGGACTTTGGGGTGCGGACGGATAATGATCCGACGGCGGGCAACAACCAATGGAGCAACGTGCAGCATCTCTCCGGCCAGTTGACCGCAGCGGGCATTCCCTGGCGCAGCTATCAGGAGGACGTGCAATACAGCTCTTCGGAAGAGGCGAGCGCCTCCGGTTCCGGGGTGCCGGTCAACCCCTACAACGGCACCACGGAGTATAATTATGCCGTCAAGCACAACCCGATGGCGTTTTTCACCGACACGCAGAACAAGAACTGCTATGCGTTGACAAACCTTTGGACGGACCTGACGAACAACAACATTGGGCGGTACAATTGGATCACACCCGACCAGTACAATGAGATGCACAGTTCGCTGCCCAACGGCTACACGTATCATGGCGTGGCCTACACGGGGGACCAGGCGGCGATTGCGGAAGGGGACAACGCCCTCTCGATCCTCATTCCGCAGATCATGGCTTCGGCGGCCTATAAAGATCACGGGGTGATCATCATCTGGACGGACGAGACGGAAAGCACGGATGACACGAACACGACGCTGCCGTACGTCATCATCTCGCCCTTGGCGAAGGGGAACGCGTATGCGAGCACGCTGCCGTACAGCCACACGTCGGACCTGAAGACGATGGACGCGATTTTTGGTCTGGCGTACCAGACGAACGGGCTGCCCACGGCGGCCTATTTGGACGCGCAGAACACGGGCTATAACTATCCCAACGGCAGCAGCGCCGTCATCAATGATCTGAGTGATTTCTTTCAACCGGTGGTGCATGTGCCGGCGACGGTCAGTCTGACCGCGCCGACCAACGGAACCAGCCTTGCCGCACCGGCCAGCCTCACGCTGTCCGCCACGGCGACAGAAGCCGACGGGAACGTGACGAATGTGGCCTTTTTCCAAGGGACGAATCTGCTGGGCAATGCGACCAGCGCGCCGTTCACCTTCACGACGGCGAACC
>CAZUBG010000138.1:0-12093 GCA_964618545.1 uncultured Bifidobacteriaceae bacterium
AGGACGAGGAAATCATCGAGCAATGCATTGAAGTCATCCGCAGCGAACAAAAGGCGAGCGTCTCGCTGCTCCAGCGCCGGCTGCGGTTGGGCTACGGCCGGGCGGCGCGCATCATGGACGAACTGGAGAACCGGGGCATTGTCGGCCCCAGCAACGGCGCCGAACCCCGCGACATCCTGATTGACCTTGACGGCGAGGGCCACGACGGCGGAGAACCCCCCGTGGAAAAAAGCTGAACCGGTCAAACTGGGCCCGGGTCCGGCCGGTGAAATCAGCGCCGGGAAAAAATAATCAACAGGTCATTCCCGTTACCTAGTAACGGACCGGGATCATTATTCTGCTTGACAGCCGTTGCAAGCGGTTGATTGGCAACACTTTATATCCGGCCATTAAACAATGGCTTCGGGGAGCAAATCACGTTACTAGGTAACGGCACGTTTTATGCTTGCTGCAACCCAATGGCAGTGACGCGGTGCGTTTGACTGTCTTTTGGAACCTTGACCCTCGCGCGGAAATGGCGGGTGTTCCACCCGCAGCGGGGAGGCGCGCCGCAAGAGGGTCCCCCGTCGTAGCGGCGTCTCTGGCGAGCGCCGCACTATTTGGGGCGAGGCCCTGATTGATTATGCCGGCAATTGCAAAGACCGAAGACGCCCTCAACGTGGAATTTTCTTGATCCCCGACCATCTCCATGGCCAGAATCGCTTGTTTTTCTGTGGCAATCAGAGGCGGGCGATAAATGAAACCAAACGCAACAAACCAAGCTTTTTCCGGTGTTCGGAGTCGCCGCTTGCCCAGGGATGCTTCCCCGCGTGCGTTTGGCGGGTTGCGCAAAAAGGGCAGTTGGGGTTTGCCGATGCTTTTCTGGCTGGCGTGCTGGCTTCTGACATCGAATCCGGCGTGCGCGCAATCCAATCTCGTGCTGCTTTTTGGCACTTCCGGAGCAGGCTTCTCTCCGATTTATATCACGACCAATGCAGCCGACCTTTCCCTGACCACCACCAATGCGCGGGGGTTCGTCACAAGCAGCACGAGCGCCGGCATTGATGTAACCGCATTGGGATTTCACTTCGATTTTGCCCCGCCGACGGGCGGCACTTTGACCGCCGGCGTTTATTCAAACACGGTTTATGCTGCGTTTGTCGATCCATCAGACCCGGTCATGGCCGTCTTCAACAGCGGATTGGCAGCCAGTTCAGAGTCGGGGACTTTTCAAATATTGGAATTCAGCACGAATGAATCCGGCCTGGTGGACCATTTATGGCTGACGTTTACAAACAGTCCCGGGGCCACTCCCATGGCCGGGCAAATCAGGTTCAATTCAGAACTCGCCCCCGCTGCCGATTTCGCCCCCGTTACGGTCCATGTTCCGCAGGATTATGCCACGATTCAAGGGGCCATCAATGCCGCCAGCGGGATCGTAACCAATAACGTTGTGGTGACCAATGGGGTATATTTTGAGCATCTGGACTTTCTGGGAAAAACCATAAATCTGGTCAGTGTCAATGGCCCCCAAGTGACCATCCTGGACGGCGGCCGGACCGGCTCCGTCGTCAATATGAGCAATGGCGAAGGACCGGGCGCGGCCATCCAGGGATTTACCATTCAGAACGGATTTGCCAGCATGGGAGGCGGCATTTCCCTCAATGGAGCTTCTCCCACCATCATTGGCAATGTTTTCCTCAACAACACCCAGGCCGATGGTGGCAGCGGGGCGGCCATTGGGGGTGCGGATGCATCTCCCTTGATTCAACAAAATCTCTTTCAAAGCAACGCTGCTGACGGGGAAGATTCATCTGGAGTCATCAGTTTAGCTGTCAATTATTACGACTTTTATACCGGCACCTCCGACGCAGTGATCTCTGACAATGTGTTTCTCAACAACGCAACTTGTGCCGTAAATCTGTCCCTGTGGAGTTCCTCACCGTCGGTGATAAACAATACGATGGTCAGCAACAATGTGGGCATTCGGGTTCTTCAGGTGTACGCCACGTTCACTGAGACCTGCGACAACAATCTTTTGATCGGCAACAACATCGGGCTGGAAGTTTCTCCCGCCTATTCATTTTCAGGATATGCGACGAGTTATCCAACGTGGGCAAATAATCTGGTTTACGGCGGCGAGACGAATTATGTCGGAATGCCCGACCAAACCGGGACGAATGGCAATATTTCCGTCAATCCAAGCCCGTTTTTTGCCGGTCCAGCCGAGGGCGATTTTCATTTGCTCGCCGGATCACCCTGCATTGATGCGGGCACGAATGGCGCGCCGGATTTGTCCTCCGTGGATTTTGATGGTGATCCGCGGGTGCTGGCCGGTGTCACCAATGGCCCGGCCACCGTTGATATCGGGGCATTCGAGTACAACCCCGCCGCACCGCCCAACATCAGACTTTATCTGGTTCCTCCCACCAATGTGGTGGCGGTCGCGACGGCGGGAACAACTTCGGCGGTGGTCAATTATCCCGTGCCCGCCGCCCCCCCGGAGGCAACCTTGACTTGCGTTCCGCCTTCCGGATCGGTTTTTCCGGCCGGCACAAATGGTGTTTGCTGCTCGGTCACCCATGGCACCAATTCGCTGAACGCCACCTTTCAGGTCATTGTGCTGGTGCCACCTTGGGTCACCAATCAACCCAATTTCCTCAATGTCCCGGCGGGCGGCAACGCCTCATTTGCCGTCGGCGTCATCGGCACGGCACCTGTGGGCTGTCAATGGCTCTTTGACGATGTCGCCATCGCGAATGCCACCAACCACAGCCTGGTCGTTTCCAATGTCCAGACGGCCAGCCAAGGCTATTATCAGGTGGTATTGGTCAACCCCGTGGCCGTCACTACGAACTTAACGGGCATACTTCAAGTGATTCCCGAGTCTCCCACGCTCGTTTCCGGCCCGGTGTCCGCCACCGTCGCCGCCGGGAACGCCGCCGCCTTCAATGCCAGTTTTACGGGCTCCACTCCGATGTTGATTCAATGGTATTGCAATGATTTTCTGTTGCCGGGGGCCAATGCCGCCCAATTGCTCATTTCCAATGCCCAGCAGTCCGCCGCCGGGTGCTATTCGGTGACCGCGTCCAATTCCATCGGCACGGTCGCGAGCTTTCCCGCCAGCCTCACCGTGCTGCCCGCCAAACCGTCCTTCGTGCTCGAGCCGGCTTCCGTTGCCGCTGTGGCTGGGAATGACGTTGCGTTCTCTTCTCAGGCCATTGGCACGGACGACAATTTATATCCAATTACCCATGCCTGGTATTTTCAAAACACCCGGATTAGCGGCCAGACCGGCCCGCAATTGGTTTTGCCCGCCATCGCGGCCACCAATGCCGGGGCCTATTTTGTTGTGGCCTCCAACCTTTATGGATCGGCCACCAGCACCGTGGCCCAATTGACGGTGTATGTGCCGCCGGTTCTCCTCACCGGATTGTCGAATGTAGTGGTCACGGCGGGGTCCAGCCTGACTTTGGGGGTGACTGCCATCGGCACTCCGGCCTTGGGTTACACCTGGACTTTAAATCAGCCGGCCTTTGACTATTTCCCCGTGAGTTTGTTTCCACCAACCAATCCGCCTACTCCGCCGGGCACACTGACGAACACCACCGCCTACATTACCCTGACCAATATTCAACCAAGTCAGGCAGGTTATTACTCAATCACGGTGACCAACCAATTTGGCAGCGCTTCCTCGAGTGGCAAAGTCAGCGTCCTCCCCCAGGCGGCTCAGGTGGTGGCGTGGGGGGATGACTCGGGCGGGCAAATTGATGTGCCAACCAACCTTGATGATGTCGTGGCGATTGCGGGGGGAGATGATCATTCGGTGGCGCTGTGCCAGAATGGAACCCTTGTGGCTTGGGGGGCTGATGATGAAGGGCAGACCGATGTCCCAACCAACGCGCTGCCCTTTGTCGCCATCGCCGCCGGGGCTGAACATAATCTGGCCATTGCTGCGGACGGCAGTGTGGCCGGCTGGGGCAATGATGATTCCGGGCAAATTGATATTCCTGCGGGTGTTTCCTCCGCGCTCAGCGTGGCGGCGGGTGACTCGCACAGTCTGGCCTTGCTGTCCTCGGGACTGGTGATTGCCTGGGGAGACAATACTTATGGGCAGCTCAACCTGCCTGGTCCGTTGCTCGAGTATTATTGGTATGGTGAACCCAATTGGGGCTGGGTGTCGGCGCAAGCCATTGCGGCGGGTCGCAATCACAGTCTGGCCTTGCTGGCTGGCGGCACGGTGACCGGCTGGGGTGACAATGTTTTTGGCCAGGCTTCGCCGCCCGCGAACCTGACCAATGCGGTTGCCATTGCGGCGGGTTCCCTGCACAGCGTGGCCCTGCGTTCGGACGGCACCGTGACCGTTTGGGGTGACGATACTTTTGGAGAGACCAACGTGCCGCCGGGTCTGAGCAATGTGGTGGCCATTGCGGCGGGTGATTACCACAGCTACGCATTGCGCTCTGATGGCAGCGTGGTGGCCTGGGGAGATGACACGTTTGGCCAGACCGATCTGCCGCCCAGCCTGGGTTCCGTCACGGCCATTGCCTCCGGGTATTATCACGGACTGGCCATGGTCCCGCTGCGGCTGTGTTCCCAAACGGCCGCCCGGCAAATGGTGCTCGAATGGCATGTGCCCGCCACTTTGCAGTGGGCTCCCACCCCGGCCGGCCCTTACACGGATGTGCCCTCCCCGGCGTTTATTTACACCAATACCGACCTGTCGGCCCCGGCAAAATTCTTCCGGCTGCGCCACTGATTTTGAAATAGGATTGCCAATGAAATTTACCATGCGTTTTCCAATATTGACGGCTCTGGCCGGTTGGTTGGCATTGACCAGCCGCGTGAGCGGGCAAACGAATGGGCCGGTCACCATCCACGTCCCGGTAGATTATCCGACCATCCAGGCGGCCATCAATGCCGCCGGTGCTTTTACGAACGCCACGGTTCTCGTTTCCCCGGGAATTTATAATGAATCCATCAATTTTAACGGCGTGGCGGTTTTGTTGGCCAGCGTGAATGGCCCGTCGCAGACATTTATCAATCCGCCGGGCCATGCATATGCAATAACGTTTGATACTGGCGAAGCGTCAAATTCAATCGTAAGTGGTTTTACCTTCACCAACGGAGGACTGTCTGTCTCGTATGCGTCACCCACGATTATTTCCAATATCATAGTGGGCTGCGATACGGGAATTAATAGTTATTTTGGCGGGCCGAATGTATTGAATAATTTGATAACAAGCTGTTCCGGCAGCGCCATATATTTCCAATTTGCGGGATCGTCCCTCATTCAGGGAAATATTGTTCAGTTTAATGGACAGGGCGGCCAGCCGGCAATTGCAATGGAAAATGGCGATTCGCCAGTCATTGATGGCAACCTGATCTCAAGCAACTACAATGATGCAGTTTCTCTGTACCAGTGCGATGGGAATATCATTCAAAATGTTATTGTCGGAAATGCCGGGAATGGCATTTGGGCCTCGGTTTTTCCCGGCGGTCGCGGACCGTTCATTATAAATAACACAATAAGTGGAAATGGGACTCAAGAAATCAACGGTGGCGCCGGCATCAATTTTGCAGGTTACCCCGGCAATGCTGAAATAATTAACAACCTTGTGGCGGGCAGCCCGGCGCTCATTTTTAACCCGGCGGATGGGAATATCCCAATCACTGAATTCAATGACTTTTACACCTTTGAAGGGACGAATTATGAAGGAAGCGTTGTCACCAATTTGGTGGGACTTTATGGAAACATCTCCACGAATCCATTTTTCGCCTGTCCTCCCGGTGGCGATTATCATCTGCTGGCCGGTTCACCTTGCATCGACGCCGGCACGAACGGCGCACCGGATTTGCCCACGGTGGATTTTGATGGCAACCCACGCATCTTAGCCGGATTAACCAACGGCTCCCCAATCGTGGACATGGGGGCCTATGAGTTTGATCCTGCTTTGCCGCCCACGCGCTGCTTGTACCTGATCCCTTCGACCAACGTGGTTGCAATTGCCGAATCAGGGCAAAACTCCGCCATGGTCAGCTATCCCGCGCCGGACGCAACGCCGGGCGCGATGGTTGCTTGTCTGCCGGCTTCCGGATCGGATTTCGCGGCGGGCTCCAACGTCGTTGTATGCACCCTCGCTTATGGCACCAACACGCTGACCGCCACCTTCACCGTGACGGTGCTGGTCCCGCCGGTGATCACCAATCAAACTTCCGTCATCAGCGCGCTGGCCAACAGCAACGTCACCCTGTCTGTTGGCGCTTTCGGCACGGCCCCGCTGAGCTATCAATGGTTGTTTGAAGGGATTGCCATTGCTGACGCCACCAACAGCTCTTTGACCGTGTCAGATGTCCAGTCCGACGACGAGGGCTATTATCAGGCGGAAGTGACCAATTCGGTTGGCAGCGCCATGAGCCTGCCTATTATCCTGCGCGTCCTGCCCGCGCCCGCCACCATTGTTTCCGGGCCGGGGTCCGTCACCGTTTCCGCCGGCAACCCGGCGGTTTTTGATGCAGGTATCATTGGCAGCGCGCCTTTGTTAATTCAATGGTATCAAAACGGAATGCTGTTGCCGGGAGCCAATTCCGCCCAATTGGTGATTTCAAACGCTCAGTCCTTCAATGCGGGCAGCTATTCGGTCACGGTTTCAAATTACCTGGGCACGGCCACCAGCCTGCCAGCCACCCTCACGGTGCAGCCCGCCCGGCCGGTTTTTGTCGTCCAGCCTACCAACACTGCCGCCCTGGCTGGGAACAATGTGACGTTCACCAGCCAAACCACGGGCACGGCTGATGGCTTATCTCCGATGACCTATGCCTGGTATTTTCAGAACGCCAAATTGGCGGGGCAAACGGGACCTCAATTGACTTTGCCCGCCATCTCCGCCGCGAACGCCGGAGCCTATTTTGTCGTGGCCTCCAACCTTTATGGTTCGGCCACCAGCGCCGTGGCGGAACTGACGGTTTACCTGCCCCCGGCTTTCCTGACCACGTTGTCGAACGAAGTGGCAACCGTGGGGGCCAGTTTGACACTGGGGGCGGCGGCGACGGCCAATCCGGCTCCCGTCTATAGTTGGTCCGTGAACACATTGCCGCTCACCAATACCAGCGCCACCCTGAGTTTCACCAACCTCCAGGCCAGTCAGGGAGGGTACTATGCGGTGACGGCCTCGAATGAGTTTGGCAGTGTCTCGGCCACCGGGAAGCTCAGTGTGCTGCTCCCGGCCTCGCAAATCGTTGTTTGGGGCGAGAATTCCTACGGACAAACCAACTCACCCCAGATCTATAACGCCGTGGCCGTGGCCGGGGGCGATTACGATTTAGTGGCCCTGTGCCAGGATGGAACTCTCGTGGCCTGGGGTGCGGATGATGCCGGGCAAACCGGGGTGCCAACCAATGCGCTGCCGTTCGTGGCCATCGCCGCCGGGGCGGAGCATAACCTGGCCATTGCCGCCGATGGCAGTCTGGTTGGCTGGGGGAATGATGATGCGGGGCAAATTGATATTCCAGACGGCGTGTCTTCGGTGCTGAGTGTGGCGGCCGGCGACTCCCACAGTCTGGCCCTGTTGTCCTCGGGAACGGTGGCGGCCTGGGGGGATGACACTGACGGGCAAACCAATGTGCCTGACAGTTTATTCCCCGGTTATGTTGCTTATTATTACTGGGGCTGGTCTTATTGGGTCATCAATCCCGACTGGGTTCCCGTTCAAGCCATTGCGGCGGGGCGCAATCACAGCCTGGCCTTGATGGGGGGCGCTGTTTATGGCTGGGGCGACAACACCTTCGGCCAGGCATCACCGCCCCCCGGCCTCACGAACGCCGTCGCCATTGCCGCCGGTTATTTGCATAGTGCGGCCTTGTGTTCCAATGGCACGGTGGTGGTCTGGGGTGACAACACTTTTGGCCAAACCAATGTGCCTCCAGGACTGACAAATGTCGTGGCCATCGCCGCCGGAGATTTCCACACCCTGGCCTTGTGCGCGAATGGCGGCATTGTGGGCTGGGGGGATGATACTTTCGGCCAGTTGAACATTCCGGCCAATGCGGCTCCTGCCACGGCCGTTGCCTCGGGCTATTACGACGGCGTGGCCCTGGTTCCAGTTCCGCGTTTGTTATATCCACAACTGACGACTCGGGGGTTGGTGATCCAGTGGCATGTGCCGGGAAATTTGCAATGGGCGCCCACTCCCGCCGGTCCATACACCGATGTGCCGTCCGCCCCATACATTTACACCAACACAGACGTGTCCGCCCCGGCAAAATTCTTCCGCTTGGGGCCATAAGTGGGCGGCCGCAGGCCGCGTGAGGGTTCGGGGGGGTCAAACTGACTCCGGTCCGGCCGGCGCTGCCGCGCCGCCCATGATTTGTCTTTGCCCCCAGCCCGCTCCTGCGGTCCGTTCGACTGCCTCTTGGAACCTCGGCCCGCGCACGGCCTCGGAGCGCCGGCTTGCAGCCGGCTTTGCGTGTGCGAAGTGAGTCCCTCCCCCGGTAAAACTGGCGGTGCCGTCCCGTTTGCGGCATCTTACTCGCACAATGTCCGACCGCTTCCCATCCAATCCCGCGCCCCCGGGCGCCGCGCAAGGTGGGACCGGCTTCCAGCCGGTCTCCCCTGACGCCCCCAATCCCGCCCCGCCGCACAAACGCCGCGTCCGCTACGCCGGGAAAAATCCGCGCCGGTTCGAGGAGAAATACAAGGAACACCAGCCCGGACAATTTGCCGACACCGTGGCCAAAGTCCTGGCCTCCGGCAAAACCCCCGCCGGCACCCATCGCCCCATCATGGTTGCGGAAATCCTCTCGGTCCTCGCCCCCCGGCCGGGCGAGGTGGCCGTGGATTGCACCCTGGGCTATGGCGGCCATGCCGAGAAGCTGCTTGGGGCGATCCAACCCGGCGGCCGCCTGCTCGGCTTGGACGCCGACCCCCTTGAACTGCCCAAAACCGAGGTCCGCCTGCGCGCGCTGGGCTTTGGCCCAGATGCCTTCACCGCCCATCGGACCAACTTTGCCGGACTGCCCCAGGTGCTGGCCGCCGCCGGTCTGGCCGGCGTGGACCTGATTCTGGCCGACCTCGGCGTTTCCTCCATGCAAATTGACAATCCCGCGCGCGGGTTTTCCGTCAAGGACGCCGGGCCGCCGGACATGCGGATGAATCCGCAGCGCGGCCAGTCCGCCGGAGCCTTGCTGGCCAAAATCCAACCCGACGCCCTGTCCCGGTTGCTGGTGGAGAACGCGGATGAACCCCACGCCACCACGCTGGGCCCCGCCCTGGCCGGGCACGAATTCGCCACCACCACCGCCTTGGCGGAAGCCATCCGTCGCGCGCTCCCGCGCCTGTCCCGGGATGAAGCCGGCCTTTCCGTGCGCCGGGTCTTTCAAGCCCTGCGGATTGCCGTGAACGACGAATTCTCCGCCCTGACCACCCTGCTGCGCCAGTTGGCCCGGCTCTTGCTGCCCGGCGGACGCGTGGCCATCCTGACGTTTCATTCCGGCGAAGACCGGCGGGTGAAACAGGCCTTCGAAGCCGGCCTGCACGCCGGGGAGTACGCGGAGATTGCGGCCGAAGTCCTGCGCCCCGGCCCCGAAGAACGCCGGGACAACCCCCGGTGTACCTCCGCGAAACTGCGCTGGGCCCGCCGCCCGGCATCCCTGGAGTTGAATTCACCACCGCCGGCGTAACCGATTTGCTGCCTAAGGGTCCGTCAAAAGAACCAGTCAGGTTGTAAAGGTTATTGCTTGACGGACCCTAACGCCCGGAGATGCGTCGTGAGAGGTTTGAGTGTCGGCTTTCGTTCTTCGCTGCTTTCGCTGGAATGGAAACTGACGAGTCATTAGCCACTGGCATTCGCCGCCCCTTTCCCCAGCCAAGAGGGCTGGCCGGCCATAGCCCGGCGTTTCAACGCCAGGTTTAGGCCAGCCAGCCACAAGTCCCAACGGGACGGCTGAAACCACCGGGCAGAATGGACGAACCATTCATCAACGGTGCGAGCCCGCAGCGGTAGCGCCGACGGGTAGTCGGCTGTGTCGCCGGTTGGCAACCGGCCGGGCCGCCAAACTCCTTCCCTGCGACCTGCGGAGAGGGCGACCCTGGCATCCCGCCGCCTTTCCTCCCGCCTGAATCAACTGCGGACCATGGCATTCCACCGAAAACAGCGAAGAACCTCGGCTTTATAAATTGTCAGGGATTTAAGGGGAGGATATGTTGCGGGCATTCCTTGATGAAGCGGCAGTGCCAAACGATGGTGCGGAACTTGAATATGAACGCGAAACTCACCGGCCGGCGCGGTTTTCTGAAACAGGCGGGGACGATGGGATCCATTGCCCTGATGGCCGGCTTGACGCCGGGCGGCACTGCTTTGGGTGCGGAGCCCGCCCCCGTGGTTGAAGACTCGGTCCTGCCCGCCGAACCGGAAGCGCCGCCGCAATATCACCTCAAGTTTGCCGTGTGTGGCATGAGCCACGACCATATCTATGGCATGGTCGGCGCCATCCAGCGGGGCGGTGGCGAATTGGTGGCCGCCTGGGGCGGGGAAGCGGATAAACTCGCCGCTTTCACCCGGCGTTTTCCCAACGTCAAAATCGTTTCCACCCAGGAGCAAATTCTCCACGATCCCAACGTTCAATTGGTGCTCAGCTCGCAAATCGCCAGCGAGCGCGCCCCGCTCGGGGTGCGCGCCATGAAACTGGGCAAGGATTTCCTCGCCGACAAACCCGGCCTCACCACGCTCGAACAACTGGCCGAAGTGCGCCGGACCATCGCGGAAACCAAGCGCATCTACGCCATCATGTACAGCGAACGCCTGGAGGTGAAGGCCGCCGTGTACGCCGGCAAATTGATCCGCCAGGGGGCCATCGGCCGGGTCATCCAGACCATCAACATTGCGCCGCACCAGGTCATTCAGGGACACGGCGACGCCGGCGGCGGTGCCGTCCGCCCCGACTGGTTTTGGAATCCCGACCAGTACGGCGGCATCCTTTGCGACATCGGCTCGCACCAAATTGACCAGTTCCTCTTCTACACCGGTTCCCAACAGGCTGAGATTGTCGGCTCGCAAATCGCCAACATCCGTCATCCCGATCATCCGCGTTTTCAGGATTTTGGCGACATGGTTTTGCGCGGAGACAGTGGTCTGGGCTATGTGCGTCTCGACTGGTTCACCCCCAATGGCCTCGGAACCTGGGGGGATGGCCGTCTCTTCATTCTCGGCACCGACGGATACATTGAAGTCCGCAAATATGCCAATGTGGCCGTCAAAAAACAGGGGAACAATCTCTTCCTGGTGGACAACCGGCAAAGCCGCTATTTCGATTGCAACCGCCTCGTGCTGCCCTTTGGGCCGGAGTTTGTGGCCGACGTCGTCAACCGGACCCATGTGGCGCAGGATCAGGACCAATGCCTGCTCGCCGCCGAATTGGCCATCCAGGCGCAACGCCAGGCCGCCTTCGTCACCTTGAAGGCTTAGCGGCGGCTTCATCCTGCGGCAGGGCGGTCGGCGCCGCGCCGCCCATAATTTGTCTTTGCCCCGCTGGCCGGACTCCCAACTCAAGAAAATCTAACCATGGCTATGCCACCGGCTAAAAACCGCCGCCCAGATTTGACCAAACTCCAATCCAAATGTATTCTAGCCCAGTTGGAGCTTCGGCTCCAAGCAGTGGAGCAGGGGAGGCTTTGATCTGATCGTTTACCCTTAAGGCTTCGGCTTCCGCCTCTTCACCGGCTCTTTGACATATGATGTTTGAGATGGGAAGAAATCGCCCGGTGAAGTTTCAGGACCGGTTCGGGATGAGGCATTAACTGTTGGCCGGGTCCCCTGACCCGGCGTCGGCGGTCAAGCCAGGTCAAACCCAGTAAAACCAAATCCAACCCTTCCGATCCCCAATCGGGCTTAATCCGACTCAATCCGACCTTTGAGATAGAATGGTGTCGCCCGGTGAAGTTTCAGGACCGGCTCCGGATGAGGTATTAACGGTAGGCCGGGTCCCCCGACCCGGCGTCGGAGGTCAAACCGGGTCAAACCCAGTAAAACCAAATCCAACCCTTCCGATCCCTAATCGGACTAAATCCGACTCAATCCGACCTTTGAGATAGAATGGTGTCGCCCGGTGAAGTTTCAG
>CAZUBG010000138.1:12193-15114 GCA_964618545.1 uncultured Bifidobacteriaceae bacterium
GACCGGCTCCGGATGAGGTATTAACGGTAGGCCGGGTCCCCCGACCCGGCGTTGGAGGTTAAACCTTTGCCCCTTGCGTCTTTTCCCCGTCTGCGGTTAAAAAAACGGGGCCAAAACGAAAAAACACGGAAAAAATCAATAAAACACGATTAAATTTTCCCGGATTTCAAATTTTCATTCAAGGTCGTTAAATCTGACCAAATCAGGGTAAATTCGGCTTTTCTCCGGTTGGCGCGCGGATGCACCCCAAGGAAAATGACTAAGGCATTAATTATCAGCCACTTACAAATATTTCGTCCCACTCTGAAGCCCGCGCGGCCAGCCGAATAGAGTGAAAAGTCGTTTCCCAAAATATTCAAAAACAGTCGGAAATATCGTTAGCGTAACATTTTTGTAAAAAAACCTTGAAACATACAACCTATGGTGTAAGAATCATTGCCGTTCCCCAACTAATGGGGTACAAGCAACTTTTAAAAAGCCGTTCCCCCGAGGAAATAGTCTGGACAGCATGACTGTCCGATTTTCTCATTTGGCGCGGATTAAATTAACACAAGTTAATCGGATTACTACCATGATTGATGCACGTGAGGAAGTATTGTCGTCAGGCCCCAAATCGGCCGGGCGTCGTTCCACCAAAGTCTCCGCCACCCGGGCGGTGCGAACCAGCAAGTCCGCCACCGGCAAGTCCTTGCACTTGGACCGCGTGTTCAGCGACGCCAAAGTCAAACCCTTCGATCAAATCGAATGGGAGCGGCGCACGGCCGAAATCACGGATGACGCCAACAAGGTCATCTTTAAGCAGGAAAACGTCGAGGTGCCCAAGTCTTGGTCCCTGCTCGCCACCAAAGTGGTTGTTTCCAAGTACTTTTACGGCGAACAGAACACCCCCGAACGCGAAACCTCGGTCCGCCAGCTCATCCACCGGATCGCCCGCACCATTGCCGATTGGGGCATCGCCGACGGCTATTTCACCAAGGCGGACGGCGAGGTTTTCTTTGATGAACTGACCTGGCTGTGCGTGAACCAGTTCGGAGCCTTCAACTCGCCCGTTTGGTTCAACGTGGGCTTGTATCATCAATACGGCGTCGGCAAAAATTCCGGCCAGGGCAATTGGTATTACCATCGCCAGCACAAACAGGCCGAACGCGCCGCCACCCAGTATGAATATCCCCAGGGCAGCGCCTGCTTCATCCAATCCGTGGCCGACAACATGGAGGACATCATGCGCCTGGCTTACAGCGAGGCCATGCTCTTCAAATACGGCTCCGGCACCGGCACCGACCTCTCCCCCATCCGTTCGAGCCGCGAGAAGCTCAGCGGCGGCGGGCGGCCCAGCGGCCCGATGAGTTTTCTTAAGGTCTATGACCAGGTCGCCAGCGTCGTCAAATCCGGCGGCAAAACCCGGCGCGCCGCCAAGATGAACACCCTCCGCGACTGGCACGCCGACATCGAGGAATTCATTGATGCCAAGCAAAAAGAGGAAAAGAAAGCCTGGGCCCTGATCGAGCAGGGCTACGACGGTTCCTACAATGGCGACGCCTACGGCAGCGTCATGTACCAGAACGAAAACCTTTCCGTGCGCGTCAGTGATGAATTCATGACCGCCGCCATCACCGGTCGCGAATGGTGGACCCGCGCCTCCACCACCGGCAAACCCATTGAAAAGAAGGACGCCGCCAAACTCCTCAACAAAATCGCCGAGGGCACCCACATCTGCGGCGACCCGGGGATGCAATACGACGGGGCCATTCAAAAGTGGCATACCTGCAAGGGCACCGAGCCCATTCACTCCACCAACCCCTGCAGCGAATACGTCTTCATCAACAACACCGCCTGCAACCTCGCCTCCCTGAACCTGATGAAGTTCAAACGCGAGGACGGAAAATTTGAAGTGGACCGGTTCAAAGCCGCCGCCCGCATTTTCATCACCGCCCAGGAAATCCTCGTGGACAACGCGAGCTATCCCACCAGGGAAATCGCCGAGAACTCCCACATTTTCCGCACCCTCGGCCTTGGCTTCGCCAATCTGGGTTCCCTCTGCATGAGCTATGGCCTGCCTTATGATTCCGACGAGGGCCGCGCCCTGGCCGGCGCCATCACGGCCATCATGACCGGCGACGCCTACGAACAGAGCGCCGAAATTGCCGCCAGCGTCGGACCCTTCGCCGGCTACCGTGATGCGCGCTGCTCCCACGTCTCCAAACCCGTGGCTCCGGACAACGTTGAATCCATGCTCGGCGTCATTCAACTCCACCGCAACGCCGTGGAAAACATCCAGCCCAGCCAGGAATTTAATTACCTCAAGGAGGAGGCGCGCAAGTCCTGGGACAACGCCCTCGCCAAAGGCCGCCAGTACGGCTACCGCAACGCGCAGGTCTCCGTGCTGGCCCCCACCGGCACCATCGCCTTCCTGATGGATTGCGACACCACCGGCGTGGAACCCGACATCGCCCTGGTCAAATACAAACTGCTCGCCGGCGGCGGCGTGTTTAAAATCGTCAATCGCGGCGTGCCCGACGCCCTCCGCCGGCTCGGTTATGCCGAGGCGGAAATCAAGGCCATCGTCGCCCATGTGGAAAAATTCGACACCATTGAAGATGTCGAGGAGGCCGGCCGGACCATCTCCAGCGGTCTGAAAGCCAAAGATCTGCCCGTGTTCGACTGCGCCTTCAAGGCGCATCGCGGCCAGCGCAGCATCGGCTATCTCGCCCATCTGAAAATGATGGCCGCCGCCCAGCCGTTCATCAGCGGCGCCATTTCCAAGACCGTCAACATGCCCGCCAACAGCACGGTCGCCGAGATCCAAAACACCTACGTCGAGGCTTGGAAAATGGGCTTGAAATGCGTCGCCATCTACCGCGACGGTTCCAAGCGCTCCCAGCCGCTGAACACCAAGAAAACCAGTGAAGGCGTGGACAAGG
>CAZUBG010000139.1:0-15024 GCA_964618545.1 uncultured Bifidobacteriaceae bacterium
CCCGGCCCAAATCATGAGTAAACGCCCAGACCAGCGCCCCAATGACCAGCACCAGGGGCGTGTAAAACCCCATGTACTGGTCCACGATTTTCATCATGGGCAGCTTGGTTTTTTCCGCCGCCAAAATCAGTTCCCGCACCCGCCCCAGCGTGGTGTCGGTGCCGGCCCGGCTCACCTTGATTTCCAAAACCCCGGTCAGGTTCTGAGTGCCGGCAAACACTTCGTCGCCCGCCTTTTTATCGGCCGGCAGGGATTCGCCGGTGATGGTGGCCTGGTTGAAGGAACCCTGGCCGGACAGAATGAGCCCATCCGCCGCCACGTTGTCACCCGGACGAATGCGAATGACATCGCCCACCGCGAGTTCGCTGGCGGCCACTTCCTCCTCGGACTTGTCCGGGCGGATGCGGCGGGCCTTGGTGGGGGTGAGCTTGATGAGGGATTCGATGGAGTTGCGCGCGCCTTCGGCGGTGCGGGTTTCGATCAACTCACCCATGAGCATGAAGAAGGCAATGATGCCCGCCGTTTTATAATCGCCCAAGCCAAAGGCCGCCGAGGCGAACGCGGCGAGCACGGCAATGGCGACCAATTCATTGATGGTCAGGCGGCCGTTTCGCAAATCCTTGACGGCCGTCACGACAATCGGATACCCCAGAATGATCGCGCCGACGCACCCGCTGACACTGGCCACCTGATGGCCCTGCTCAAAGAAATAGTCAACAATGAAGGAGTTCAGGACAAACACCGCACCCAGCACGGCCTGCCAGAGGTGCACCGTGGAATGCTCATGATCGTGCCCGCAACCACACTCCGGCCCGTGTTCGTGGTGGTGATGTTCGTGCTCGTGCTGACTTAAAAGGGAGGTGACTTGCATAGGAGTTACGGAGTGGAGGCCCCCGTTTTGGGCTGGGGCGGTTCACGGTTCAACATCAGCCTGAGTTCGCGCGTTTTGCCATCCTCGCGTTCCGGCAAAAAGATTTTGTCCTGAACGTTCGTCAGCACTTCGGTCATGGCCTCCGCCACTTTCTGCTGGGCAAACAGGCCGGGATATTTTTTAAATTGAGGGAGCAAATCAGTGAACCGCCGGGCCTCGGCCTTCAGGGATTTGACGTAATTGTCCCGGTCGGTGGCCGCCAGGTTGGTGATGGCCACCGACTGGGCGCCGGCCGAGCTCAGCACCTGGTTGGTGTAACTCTGGGCGTCGTTGAGCAGTTTGGTGCGGTTTTCCCGCGCCGTGGTGACTTGGGAGAAGACATCCTTCAACTGCCGGGGCGGCACGCTCTGCACCTCGCAGTTGTCTATGGTGACCCCCAGATTCTCCTGCTCGGTCAATTCGGTGACCTTCATCTGGACCGCATCGCGGAAACCGGCCTGGTTCTGCAACAGAACATCATCCACGTTGAACCTGGCCGCGCTGGAAATCAGCGCATTGTTCAGCGCATTCTGCACACTGTTGGAGGCGGAGGTGAAATTGAACACATAGCGCAACGGATCATCAATGTGATAATAGAGCGTGGCCCGGGTGTGGATGATGTTGCGGTCGGCCGTGAACACGTACCCGTCAATCGCGGGGTTGAGCGACTGTCCGGCGGAGAGATCCTCGCCGCTTAATTCCTGTTCCGGCGTGATGAAGTACCAGCCGACCGTGGAGGAAATCTTCTGAATTTCCGTGATCGGGATGTGAACCACTTCATCAATCGGATACGGAAAGGACCAATGCAGGCCGGTGGCGAGCAGGGCCTTCTGCCCCTCCCCAACCGGCTTTCCAAACCGCAGGATGACCGCCTTCTCCTGCGGCCCCACGGTGAAAAACCCCGAGCCCAAAAACACCACCACCATCAGGACCATCGCCACTTTGACGATGATAAAACTGCTGCGCAACGCCTCTTCCAAGGCCTGGGAACCAGTGTCCACCGCCAGCCCCGGCTCCGGCGGCGTGGACGGGTGGCCGTGATCCCCGTGACCCTGGTCCTGGTCGAGATGATGATCGTGATCGTGCTTCATGTTACTGTCCGGGCGGATTAACCGGCAAATTGCGGAACAAATCGAACGGGGGCGTGCGTTCGTCGAAAATCAGGGTCGCGCGCTGGTTCAGCGAGGCTTTGAGCGCATCCACGCGAAGCAGAAAATTCGCCAGTTCCGGGTTTTGCTCAAACACGGGCAGCGTTTGGGCGGCCTCGGCTTCGCCCTCGGCCCGGATGCGCGTGGCGGACGCCACGGCGTTGTTGATCATCTCCGAAGCCTGCCGGTCGGCGGCGGATTTGATGATGGCCGCCTGCGCCACGCCGTCATTTTGAAACCGGCTGATCAGCACCTGGCGCTCGGAGGTCATGCGCTGAAACACGGTTTGAACCACATTGTCAGGCAGGCCCAGCTTCTTGATGCCCAGGAACTCGATTTCAATGCCATAATTATTGGTGTGCAGCTCGTTTTGCACCGACAGTTCAATCTCGCTTTCAATTGCCTCAAACTTCAGTTCCTGCGGGTTGGCGTTCACAAACTCGGACAGCGGGTGTTTGCCGATCACCGCGCTCTTGGCGCTGCGCAGCATGCTTTCGAGCATTTGTTGCGCGGCCGGCACGGAGGCCCCGGGAATTTTGCGGAAGAACGCCGAGGCGTCATTGATTTTCCAGCCCACATAAACGCTGGTCAGCAGACTGTTTTGATCGGCCGTCAGCGTGGGACTGAATTTATCCTCAAAATTTTGGACGCGCTGGTCGAACTTGTAAACGTTTTGAACCGGCCAGGGCCATTTGAGATAGGCCCCCGCCTCGGTGTGATTGGCCACCGGACGACCGAAGGTGGTGACCACCGCCACCTCGGACTGGCGCACTTGGAACACAAACAGCAGCAGGGCAAAGATCACCACCAGCACTGCGCCGATAATCAGGGTCAGGACATTACGTTTCATGGCGTGGAATTATTTTGGACGTTCAAATTATTCAGAAGATCTTCGCGGATTTTATCCTCCAGATCAAAAATCACCACGTCCTGGGTGTTCGTGACCAGCAGGACGTATTTTCGCGCATTGGCGGTGGCGCTGGCAAACACCTGGTAATAGGCGCGCTGCCGGTAAACCGACGGCGCGGCCGCAAAGGCCGGAATCTGGTTGGTGAACAGCGCCGCGCGCGCAAAGGCATCCACTTCAAAGCGCTGCCGCGTGGCCTCCGCCACATTGGTGGTCGTAAAGGCCGTGGCCCGCGCCAGGGCATTGGTGCGGATGGCCTCGGCCTGGGCATTCAGAATGGCGGCCTGCCGGGTTTCGCCGGCCCCCACCACTTTTTCGTAATCGCCCGCCACTTTGGTGGGGGGATGAATGTCCTGCAAACCGACAAAAATGATTTTAACCCCGAGTTGGTGCTGGTCGGCTGCGGCCTGAACCCGGTCGCGCAAAATGCCCGCCGCCTCCAGCCGCGTGTGCGACATGATGTCGCTCATGTCCACCGAGGCGAGATAGCGCACCACTTCGCGGGTGGCCAGGTCGGCCAGCAGATTGGTGGGTTCGTTGTTGTTGTAAGCCCAGTCCAGCACGCTGGCAATCTGGTAATGCACGGGAATGCTGACGGTGATCAGGCTTACCGGCGGCGCTTTGAGCACGTCGTTGGCGTCGCCGGTGTCGTTTTGCAGAGTGGGCGTTTCGCGGTTGGCCACCAGAAAGTTTTGTTCATTATTATGGGCTTTCGTCCACAAAATGACGGACTCGGCGTCGCTGGCGGCATCGGGCGTGAAACCGATGGAAAATGATTGGATTTGATCCGTCCGGTAGCGATAGACCCGGTCCACCGGCCAGGGCAGTTTGAAATGCGCGCCCGGCGAGAGCACGCCACCGGCCACCCGCCGGCCACAGCGTTCCAGAACTCCTTGTTCCCCGGCTTCAATGAAAACCACGCAGGTGGACAATAACAACACCGCCAGTTGTGCGAGCAGCAGGGCCGGCAGGCTTTGCCGGACGAGTTTGAAGAACCAAGTTTCCGAGACTTTGAAGCCGAATTGATAATCCAGCGCCTGGGCGGCGGTGGTGAACAATCCCTCGGGCTGGCCGAGCAACCCGACCAAACGGCTGTCATACAACGGCCGGGCCACGCGTCCCTTCAACCGTGGCCGGTAGATTTCCAAAAGCAGGGTGATCAGCACTTCCAGCGAGATCAATGCAAGCAGCACGCACAGGACTCGTGCCAGGTAAAAATCCGCCCGGGGAATTTCCGCCTTGAATCCCGCCACACCCAGCGCAGCCAGAAAACAAAGATAGGCGCCCGCCAGCAGAAAACTGGCGCCGGGCCGCAGCAACCGCTCATTTTCCAAGCGGGCGATGGTCACCGAGAATCGTCCGAGCACGAACAGCAGCAGGGAAAAAACGGCGAGCAACGCCATGGCTGGCAGCGTGCGCTCCGCCATGATGGGGGCCGTGGGTTTGCCCGTCCAACTCCAGAACAACCAGGCCCCGGCAGCGGCCAGGAGACAAAAGAACACGGAAAAACACGGTACCAAGAAATGTTCGAACTGCTGGCGGGCCCGCCGTGCGGGAAACACTTCTGAATCCTTCGTTTCGAACAGGGTGGATCCGCCTTTGGCCCGGGCCAGTTCGTCCAGCTCAAGTTTTTCCAGGCGCTCATTCTCCGCGAGCCGCATCTGGAACCAACTGATGAAGGCCACCAGCGTGGTCAGCCCCAGAAACACAGCGGCCAGCCGGCCGGCTTGTGAGTTGACATAAGTGGCCACCGCCAGCACGGCAATGAACCCGATTGCCGCTGTCAGTAAATTGACCAGCCCGTTTTTTTGGACGTTGCGTTCCATTTTAACTTAATTCCCGTTCTTCAAACAAAGCCGCACCCACCGCCAGCGCCGCCCCGGCGTAGCCCGCCATATAGACAAACGCCTTGCCGACGTATTCCCACTGAAACGTGCTCCTGCCCGTTTCCAGCGCATCGGCGAGCCAGAAAATCTGCCAGTTTGGCACGAGCGTGTAAAGGGTGGAAGCCCACCAACTGCCGGATTCCGCCCGCCGGCCAAAAAAATAATCGGACATCAACCCCAGCAAAAAGAACGCCGTGCAGATGGCGAGGGTGGGGATTACGTCCATCCGCGTGGAACAGGCGGTCGCCAGCGCCGCCAGCATCCAGAGGGCGAACAGGATCAGGATGCCCGCCGGGAGCAGCCGCCAGTCCACCTGGGCCATCACTCCTGCGGTGACTTTCTGGATGGTGAATTGAAATATTACAAACGCCGCCAGGGTGACCATGAAGATCAGGGCCAAAACCGTGTCGCTGACAAAGTTCCGCCGCAGAAAAAAATTGCTGAAGGCGCCGAACAAATAAGAAACCACCACCGCCACGCCCAAAATGACCAGGGCCAGCAAATCGGTTTTCCCGTAAGCGTCAAACGACATCCAACTGGCGAGCAACACCCCCGTCAGATTGACATACGCCAGCAGGGTCAAAGCCGCCGACAGACCGGCGTATTTGGCCAGCAAAAACCGCGTCCGGCCCACCGGTTTGGACAAGACCGCCAGCGCGGTGCCCGTGCGAATCTCCCGGGCCAGCGAGGAGGAGGCGCTCAACACCGCCCCAAACAACCCGGTCAGAAACATCACCGCCAGCGCGCTGTTTTCCACCAGCTTGGGTTCGTCCCCGAAGGCAAAGTAATAAGGCACGGCCAGAAAGATTTCAAACAACAGCGACCCGGTCATCAGCAGCAGGAAGACCGGCTGCCGGACCAACTCCATGAAGGCGTTTGCCGCAATGGTTAAAAATTGTCGCATGTCTGGTTGTTAAACGCAGGAGAATACCGGGTGCGCGCCTGAAATCAAACCGATAATTCCAATAAACGGCTTGGCCTCATGCCACTGAACCGATGATCGTATTCATATTGATTGGAAAAGTTGGTTTTTGTTCAATTTGATCCGCAGACATGAGCAAAAAGGGAAAGCCCGCAAAAGATGACAATACCATTAACGGACGCCTTTCTTTTCTGAAATGACGACCTTAATGATAGATAATTGATTGGCTCAGATTGGGGAAAGAACCGCCAGAATCAGAGGTTTGACCGGCTTTGACCTGGTTTGACCCGGATCGGAGGCGGAGCGGAGACCTGTTTGTGGGTAAAGTCCGCTGGTTCAAGGTCTTATCCCGGTGGGGTGGTCTCCAGGGTTCCGGCGGCCCCGCTAATTTGAAAGGTTGGATTAGGTTTGACCAGGTTTGACCGGGTTTGACCGAACCCAAGGCGAAAAAAGGACAATCTCACGTTGGAAAGTCGTTTATCGGCTGAGCTTTTGGGCGGACAAACTGGTCTGAATCACCGGGGATGGTTTGACACCGGACGCCGGGTCAGGGGACCCGCAGATGAGGGGAAATCCCACATTTCAAAATTCAAACTTCAAGTGAATATGCCGCCCCTACGGGGCTTTATGGTTTTGTGTGGTGCGGTGCTACAAATAGGTCGCGCCTACGGCGCTGGGATGCCCCGGGCGGCCGTCCCACCGACACGGTTGAATTCCCGAATTTAGGATTGCCTCCCATCGGCCCCAACCAAACGCTCCCAACCAGGTGACAAGTTTAAATCAGGATTTGCCTTGGTCCCGTTACTCCTAACGCCGGGTCAGGGGACGCGGCCTACACAGGGACACAGTTTTGCGATATTGGCCTGGCGCCTCACCGGACATCTTCCTGCCCAAATAGATTTTATTTAATTTTTTTGCTGAATGGCGTTAATTACCGTTAATTAGCGTTGATTTTTGCGGCACTCTGCCAAGGGTCCCTACGGGGACTGGTCGGCCTGGGGGGTGGCGGCCCGGCAACGGAACTTCACGATGTCAAAGAGCGGACGGGGGGACTGAAACCAGCCGCCGTCGCAGAAGCGGTGGCGAACCAGCAACCCTCCCCGGCCGGGAACCGAAGCGCCCGGCTTTGATTTAAGTACACCGGTTTCGGGGCTGCGTCAAATGTGGGCGGCACTTTTTAGCTGGCGGGGGGTTTTATTAAGTGTTACTACTGAAATACGCATTGGTTGCGCGGGGTACGCAGAAAGGCGGGGACCACTGCGGAGAGACGGGTCTTAACCGCAAATCGCAGAGAACGCAAAGACAAGGCATTTTTGACCACGGATTTCACGGATGGGAAAAGGCAAAGGTGGAAATCGAAAAAGCGGGAAAGCGGAAACTTCGGGGATTTATAACCACGGAGAAAAGGCGGGGATGCTCAACCGCAAAGATCGCAGAGAAAAGGCAAGGGTTTTGTGCCCACGAATCGCACGAATCAACACGAATTTAAACGACCAAAGCCGATGGCGGAAAAGGCGGGAAAGGCGGGGATTATTTCAACCACGGAGCGCAGAGCGCGGACGCCCTGCGGGTGCTGATTTAGGAAGAAACCCGGGCGGACGCTTACCGCAAGGTTGGGCGGATCTGGCACGCCCTCCGGGGTGCCGTGCGTATTGGCACGAAGACCGGAGGTCTACGCATGGCTCCGACCTCCGGCTACTGTCCGGCAACCCTCCGGGTTGACGGGAGGACTGCCACCGGGATGCAAGTGTTTGCAAGACAACCGCTTCCATCAGGTGTTTCTTAAGAGCTCGCATAGAGCGCAGAGAGGGAGAAGACAACAGCAGCCCACGAATCTCACGAAGGGCACGAATCATGGGGGCCGCAGACGGGGGCTTGAACGCGGCGGGATTTTCCGGTTGCTTCCGGTTGCGTTTGTCCGGGCCGGGGCGGTTAATGGGTTGGCCATTAATGCCGGGCCAACACCGTTCAAACCGGAACCAGAGCTTGCGGGTGGGAAAGCCCTGATGGTGCGAAGCCGGTTTTCCCCGCGCCGTCGCTGGCTCCGGCAGGAACTGATTGGCACGGAGCAAGGCGATGCCGCACCTACGGAGCTTGAATTGGTTTTGGGATGGCAGGCTACAAATATTCCAGCCCTACGGGCTTAAAGCGGAAAGGGGTCGGAAAGGGATCGTGGTATTGGCATATTGCCTGAACGGGTCACTCTTTTTGGACCCCTCACATCTCATCACCCGGGAGGGGCGGAACCTCCGGTGAACCGTTCAGAAAGGCAATGAAATCCTCGCGGTTTGCCCGGCGGGCGCGGGTGCGCAGGTGTTCGACCGTCAGCAACGCGCTCAACTTTTCCCCGGCGGCGGCGGACATGAGTTGGTCCACGGTGACGCCTTCTCGCGCCGCGCATTCGCGCAATTCGCGGGCGAGACCCTCGGGCATCTGGATGGTCAGCGTGCTCATGTTATTTCCTCAATCAATTTCAGGAAACCAGCGGGCGTCAGCACCGTGATTCCCCATTTTTCCGTTCCCCGGAAATCCCGGAGATTATGTGTAACAATATAGCGGCAACCCGCCGCCACCGCAAGTTCAAGCACCAGGTCATCATCCGGGTCTTGCAGCGCAGGACGCCAGAGGAAGAAAACTTCCTGCAAATGACTGGCCGAAAGCACAAAGTCGAGAAAGCCCTCCGCTTGCGCGGGCGGACGCTGAACCAAATTCTCCGGTCGCAAGAGCACGGCGCGATATTCAAGGAACAGAGACACGGAGACAACTGTTTGGAAATGGGCGTCCGGCAACCGTGACAGCAATGCGTGGGAGGCTCCGTTTTTCGAACGGGCGGCAGCTACAAGCACACTGGTATCAAAGACGACTCTCATCCGACGGTTTGTTCAACGGAATTTAGCTTTTCACTTTTCGCAAGGAAGAGCTTCAAAATCACGCCATCGCCCGGGCAATGGCGTTCCACCAGCCGTCATGCAGCCCGGCCAGCGGGGCGCTGAATTCGCCGACGGCCGTCTTCAGGTCCAGTTCCTGACCGCCGACCTTGCCGATCTGCACGGCGGGCACGCCCATCAGTTTGGCGCGCTCCACCACTTTGTAAGCGTCCCGGGGCGCGCAGGAAATCACCACCCGGCTCTGGGTTTCGCCAAACAACAAGGCATCCAGGCGGATGTCTTTGAACGCCGACAAATCAATCTTTGCCCCAATCAGGCGCGGCGTTTCGCGGGCGATCAACCGGCTGATGCATGATTCCGCCAGACACACCGCCAAACCGCCGTCGCTGCAATCATGGGCGCTTTTCACCAAACCGCTTTGAATCAGGCCCAGCAGCGTTGTGTGCAGGGTGCGGGCCGTTTCCAGGTCGCAACGCGGCGGCGCGCCGTTTTTCTGGCCGTGAATCACCTGCAAATACGCGCTGCCGCCCAGGCCGAACAGCGGGTCCTGGAGGTCCGCCACTTCGCCCAGCAAGACAATGGCGTCGCCCTCGTCCTTGAACCATTGGGTGGTCACATATTCCGGCTTTTCAATCAGACCCACCACCGCCACGGTGGGCGTGGGATCAATCGGACCGCTGGGATTTTGATTGTAGAGCGAGCAGTTTCCACCCGTCACCGGCGCGTTAAACGCCCGGCAGGCGTCCGCCAGACCGCGCACGCTTTCCTGCATCTGCCAGAACAGTTCCGGCTGGTGCGGGTTGGCCATGTTCAAATTATCCGTTGCGCCCAGGGGCACCGCGCCGGAACACGCCAGGTTGCGGCACGCCTCGGCCACCGCGGCCTTGCCGCCTTCGTATGGATCCAGATAAACGTAGACGCCGTTGCAATCCACCGTCAGCGCCACCAGTTTTTCCGGCACGGGCCGGCCGTTCGAGGATTCGGGAAGCGAATCGCCCTTGATGCGAATCACCGCTGCGTCGCTGCCCGGACAAACCACCGAGCCGTCGCGCACCATGTGGTCGTACTGCCGGTAAACCCAGTTTTTCGAGGCAATGCTTGGCCAGGCCAGTAATTGTGACAAGACCGCCACCGGGTCCCTGGTGTCCGCAATCCCGTTCAGCCGGAACGCCCGCACTTCCTTCAAATACTCCGGTTCCTGCGACGCCCGCTGATAGACCGGTGATTCGTCGGCGATTTTTTTGGCGGGAATGTCCGCCACCACCCGGCCGCCGTGACGCACGACCATCCGGCCGGTGTCCGTCACCGTGCCCACTTGCGACCACGGCAAATCCCACTTGTCAAAAATGCGTTTGACCTCCTCTTCCCGGCCCTTGTGAACGATGATGAGCATGCGCTCCTGCGATTCGGAGAGCATGATCTCGTAACTGCTCATGTTCGGTCCGCGCTGCGGCACCTTGTCCAGTTCGATCTCGATGCCCGTGCCGGCGCGCGCCGCCGTTTCACAGGTGGAACAGGTCAGCCCGGCGGCGCCCATGTCCTGGATGCCGGCGACCGCGCCGGTCGCCAGAAGTTCCAGGCAGGCCTCGCACACGAGCTTTTCCATGAAGGGATCGCCGACCTGCACCGCCCCGCGCTGTTGCTCGGAGGATTCCTCGGTCAAATCCTGCGAGGCAAACGCCGCCCCGGCCAACCCGTCCCGGCCCGTGGCCGGCCCGACATAAAACACCGGGTTGCCAATGCCCTTGGCCGCGCCGCGCGCGATCTGGTCGTGGCGCAGCACGCCGAGGCAGAAGGCATTCACCAGCGGATTGCCCTCGTAGCTCTTGTCAAAATAAACCTCTCCGGCAATCGTCGGGATGCCGAAGCAATTGCCGTAATGCGCAATGCCGCTCACCACGCCGCTGAACAGCCGGCGCACTTCGGGATTGGACAATTCGCCGAAACGCAGCGAATTCAACGCGCAGACCGGCCGCGCGCCCATCGTGAAAATATCGCGGATGATTCCGCCCACGCCCGTGGCCGCGCCCTGAAAGGGCTCGACCGCGCTCGGATGGTTGTGGGATTCGATCTTGAAGGCAATCGCCAGGCCGTCCCCGATGTCAATGATGCCGGCGTTTTCCTCGCCCGCACCGACCAGGATTTTCGGCGACTTGGTGGGGAAGGTTTTCAGCAGCGGGCGGGTGTTTTTGTAGCTGCAATGCTCGCTCCACATGACGGAGAAGATGCCCAGCTCGGTATAGCTCGGCTCGCGACCGCCGAGGATTTCCCTGGCGTGGGCGTATTCGTCCTGGGTGAGGTTGTGTTTGGCAACCAATTCGGGGGTGATGGCGGGTTCGGTCATGGGAAAAATAAAAAATTTACGCCGCCTTGGCCGCCGATTTCTTCTCCAACGCGGCGATCATGCTTTCAAAAATCAGGCGTCCGTCGGCGGAACCCAGGATTCCCTCGCTGGCGCGGTCGGGGTGGGGCATCAGGCCGGCAACGTTGCGGCGGGCATTGCAAATTCCGGCAATATTCTGCAAGGAACCATTGGGATTCGCACCTTCGGTCAGTTCACCGGTGGCGGAGCAATACTGCCAGAGGATCTGGTTGCCCGCCTGGAGCGCGGCCAGCGTGGTCTCATCGGCAAAATAGCAGCCCTCGCCGTGGGCGATGGGGATTTTCAGGAGTTTGCCCGCTGGAATCCTGGTGGTGAAGGGGGTGTCCAGATTCGCGGTTTTCAGGAAGACTTGTTCGCAGTGAAATTGCAGGTCGCGGTTGCGGATCAACGCGCCGGGCAGCAGGCCGGCCTCACACAAAATTTGGAATCCGTTGCAGATGCCGATGACCAGGCCGCCCTGGTCGGCGAAATGTTTGACGGCCTGCATGACGGGGCTGAACCGCGCAATGGCGCCGCAGCGCAGGTAATCGCCATAGCTGAAGCCGCCCGGCACAATGACAGCGTCAGCACCGCCCAGGGAGGTGTCCTTGTGCCAGACAAAGCTGGCGGTGTGGCCCAGCACGCGGACGGCGTGGACGCAATCCTGGTCGCAGTTGGAGGCCGGAAATTGAAGGATGGCAAAATTCATGGAAGAATTGGCTGGTTGATGGCCGGCGACCGGCTTCCCGAAACCTCATCGCCCGGTCACCGACCGTGTCATTGGATTTCGATTTGGTAATCTTCGATCACCGGGTTGCTGAGAAACTTGTGCGCCGCCTCATTGAGGGACTTGCGGGCGGCCTCGACATCCGTGCCTTCGAGTTCGATTTCGAGGTATTTGCCCACATGCACGTCTTTGATGCCGGAGTGGCCCATCTGGGCGAGGGCGGTTTGCACGGTTTTGCCCTGCGGATCAAGGACGGCTCGTTTCGGCGTGATAATGATTTTTGCTTTCATGCTTGCGCCGGTAAAGCTTGCAAAAAATCCGTCCGGCAGGCGAGCAATTTCTGCATCCGCCGTCTCTCAATCCCGCAAAGGCAGAAGCCGCACCCGTGATTTGTGGCCTTTGATCGTGATCAGCGCGCCGCGCCAAGAAAGGTTGAATTTCCGAGCCGGTTGGGCAATGCTAGGGTCCATGAAGAATTCGAGTGTTGCGAACGGGGGAGCGGACGGCCAGACCAACGGGGACCGGAAAGCCCTGGAACCGTGTTCGATTGTCATTTTTGGCGCCAGCGGCGATCTGACCGCCCGCAAACTCATCCCGGCGCTGTATCATTTGTGCAAGGACAACCTGATGCCGCCGGCCTTCCGCATTGTCGGGGTGGCCCGGCGGCAGAAAACCGACGAATCCTGGCGCACGGAGCTGCGCACGGCCCTCGACCAGTTTTCGCGCACCAAGCCGGTGGACGAGGCGGTCTGGAATCAGTTCGCGACGAAATTGTTTTACTGCCAGGGTGATTTGACCGACGCGGCGGCCTATCAGAAGCTGGAGGGCATTTTGACCTCGTTCGGCAGCGGCCCGCTGCGGGAAAACCTGCTGTTTTATTTTGCCATCTCCCCCAGTCAGTTCGGGGTGGTGGCCGATCAGATTCACCGGACCGGGTTGTTGAACAAGGACGGACTGCCCTGGCAGCGGATCGTGGTGGAAAAGCCCTTTGGCCACGACCTTGCCTCCGCCGAGGATCTCAACAAGGAACTGACCCGGTTTGTCCATGAATCGCAGGTGTTCCGCATTGACCATTATCTGGGCAAGGAAACGGTGCAGAACATTTTGATGTTCCGTTTTTCCAACTCGATTTTCGAGCGGCTGTGGAACCGGGAGTCGGTGGATCATGTGCAGATCACGGTCAGCGAAAAGCTCGGGGTGGGCGAACGCGGGGGCTATTACGAGGAGGCCGGGGCGCTCCGGGACATGGTGCAGAATCACATGCTCCAGGTGCTGTCGCTCATCGCCATGGAACCGCCGGTGTCGCTGGAGGCGGAGGCGGTGCGGGATGAGAAGGTGAAGCTGCTCAAATCCATCCGCCCGCTGACGCCGGAGGCGGTGGCGCGGCAGGTGGTGCGCGGACAATACTTTGCGGGCAACGTCGGCGGGGATCCGCGTCCCGGCTACCGCCAGGAAACCAAGGTCAGCCCGAATTCGAATGTGGAGACCTTCGTGGCGGCGCAAATGTTCATTGACAACTGGCGCTGGAGCGGGGTGCCGTTTTATTTGCGGACCGGGAAGAACCTGCCGCTGAGCACCAGCGAGGTGCGGATCCAGTTCCGGCCCACGCCCAACGTGCTGTTTGCGGCGCAGTGCGGGAAAAAGGTCAATGCCAACACGCTGACGCTGCGGTTGCAGCCCAACGAGGGGATTTATCTGCGGTTCAACGGCAAGGTGCCCGGCGTGGGGCCGGGCATGCGGACGGTGCGGATGAATTTCAGTTACAACACGGAGTTTGGAGCCTACACGCCGGAAGCCTATGAACGGCTGCTGCTGGAGGCGATCGCCGGGGACGCCACGCTGTTCATCCGGCGCGACGAGGTGGAGATTGCCTGGCAGATCGTGGATTCGATCCGGACTGTGTGGGAGGGCCAGCCGCTGACGAACCGCGAGTTTTACGCCGCCGGCACCTGGGGCCCCGTGGCCGCGGATGATCTGCTGGCGAAGAACGGGCACGCCTGGCACGAGCCGAAGGCGGCCATTTTGGAGGCGGGAGCCCCGCCGAGGGCGGAGGAACCCAAACCCAAACCCGAACCGGCCCCGGCGAAAAAATAAAATTCACCGGACATTTTCGTTACCCAGTAACGGGGTCGGGCGATGGTTTTACTTGACATGATCGGCAAGTCATTGGGCTGGAATAACTTAAGGCGTGTCAAGAAATATCCGCATCCTTGCCCACATTTCGTTACCCAGTAACGGGGACGGCAGACACCGGCGGGTCGTGGGTCTGGCCTCTGACTGGGCGCCGGTGAGGATTCGGGCACGAGGGCAGGCTCAGAATGGAACAGGCCGGGGCGGGGCGGTTGCGGGCGGAGATGGTGACGACGGTGAAATGGATTGCGGATCGCTGGCGGATGGGCTCCCCGGTCCATGCGGACCCACTTTCGCACCGCCAGCGAAAGGGATTATGCGTGGCAGGCGACCGCCACCGCAATGAGCAACCATAACATCAGAGTATACACGAACAGCAGCTTTCCTGGATTTCTGGCAGCCCAGCCACTTGTCCCATTGACCAGACTTGGCAGGAACAGCACGGCAAGAAACAAAATCAAGGCCAGCAGCCACCACAGCATATATAGGACAAGGTGCATCATGTGTCAGTCTGTATTTAAGATTACGTTCAGAGCGTTTGTAAAAATTCAAAGGGGTCCTGTTTTCGTGAAAAAGCCGGCCTGCCAAGGCGCGACGAGGGAGCATGCCCGCACGGGGCTGTGAGCGAGGCGCATCGCCGCCCGCCCGGCTTTTTCACGAACATTTCGACTCATTACGAGTGCCTGCCGCCCGGCACTCGCCCCCCCCCAATGCGCGCCCCGACCACGGCCAGCCGCAGCAAGCTTTTCTCCATATCAATCAATTGGTTCCGCTCCCTCTGCCGGCCCGTTTTGCAGCAAAACCAGTGCCAAAACCACGACACGCACCCATTCAGATCGCAAGTTGTGGATTATGAGCTACTTGTATGTATTGTATCAATCAAGCTAAACAAACACAGTCTCAAGACACTGTAAAGAAATCTGACCGTTTCAAAGAAACTTTCACCAATTTCGCCCAGCAAATCAACGCAAATATATAAGAATAAACCACTTATCAGGAATTCAGAAGACTGTCAAATTTCACGACATCCATTGACAACATCTTCCACAACACAATAGAGGTTTATGGAAAGGGGAATCTTCGCCAGACCCGGGACTTTTCGGTGATGCCGGTCAGCGTGCGTCGGGACTGCAAAAAAAATGCG
>CAZUBG010000140.1:0-14940 GCA_964618545.1 uncultured Bifidobacteriaceae bacterium
TCGGCTCGGTCGTGTGCGCCAGCTTCTGGATTTGCTTGTGCCGCATGCGATTGGGTGACGGGCGGCGGCACACGGGCAGCGTCACCCACCCCCGTTGTGCCAATTTGAGCAGCAACGTGCGCGCCGCCAGGTCTTTGATTTGGCCCGTGAGGCTGCGCCAGTCCCAAACCTGGCACAACTCCCGTGAGAGCCGATACCGGCTCCACTCCGGATGGGCCGCCAGCAAGCGGCGCACTTGCTCCAACTCCGCCGGGCCAATGACCCGACCTTGGATGATCTGACTGCTTTCCATGCCCCCACTCGGCACTCGTCACCGCACAGAGTCCAGTCCAAAAGGAAATTATTCTTCGGCTTGACCCACCGCCTCCCGCCGCTAAAAATAACTGTCAGTTAACTGAAACGACCTGAACAGTTACAAAGGAATCAACATGAAAAAGTTAACGCCGTTTGCCCTCGTATTAATGGCCGGACTATTGGCGCCACGGCTGGCCCAAGCCCAAGGCACGCTCTATGTGTCGAATCTGGGGCAAACCCCCGCCGGCACTGCGTCCATTGGCAGTGACGCCTGGATTGCCCAGGCTTTTTACACCGGAGCAAATTCCAGTGGCTATTCCCTCAACGCCATCCAATTGCTTATGGATGCTGGGTCGGGTAGTCCGGACGGCTTTGACGTTTCGCTGTACAGCGACTCGGGTGGTGTGCCAGGCAATGATCTCGGTTCTCTGGCCGGCTCCGATCCGGCGGCGGGCGGCCTTTTTACTTATACCAGCGCGGGGCTGCCACTGGCGTCACAAACCCTTTATTTTATTGTCGCGACCGCCGCCACGCCGGTGGCCCAGGGGGCTTATGATTGGAGCTATGTGTATACCTCGGCAGGCAATAACCAGTGGGAAATTTATCCTTTGTCTGGCAGTTCGTCCGACGGCTCAAGTTGGACGATGCAGGGGCGTGCCGAAACGTTTCAAATGGGAATTTATGCCGCGGAGGCGCCTGAACCGTCCACTTTGGCGCTGGCCGGGCTGGGGTTGGCTTGTCTTGTCTTCTGGCGGCGTGGCTCACTCGTTCGGCTTCCCAAGCCTCTGCCCGTCAGGGGCCCAAATATTCATGCAAATGTTCGCGCCATGAGTCGGTAATGAATGGATGCCGGTCTTGTGTGCTGAACCCAATGTGGCCATGCAGGCTGGCATGGGTGGCGGGCATTTGTTTTCCGATGTTCCTTGCGGGACGCGTTAATTTTTAAGGGCGCCGTTTCCAGCCACACCGTGGCTGGCTAATCTCCAGTTGTCCCTGCGGGACGAGACCGCAGGACCGTTGCGGTTTGCACTGCCCCCCCGCACCACGCCTGCACAAAAGGCGGGCAAGCGGCGGCGGGGACGACCATGACAAAGGTCGAGAAAGCGTCGCCAGCCACTTGGGTCATGAGATTGTCACACACGCCCCCAGGCAAGCCGCTCACAAACGGTTGCAAGGATTGGCAACGGTCATTTTGGGCTGGCCGGTTTGCCTAACAACGACAAAAACACACCCTATTCCATCCTGGCAAAATTGCAAATAACCATTTTAACAATGTAAACCTAACAAACTAATACATTTGCCTTGCAATCTAATTCCCTGATGGGTAAAAAACAGGACCAGTACGGGTCGTACGGAAAAAGGACGGCGGAGACTCAAGGAATGAAAATGTTGAAAACCACGTTGGAATGCATCCCCTGGCTGCTGTTGTTGGCGGCCGTCCTGTTCAACCTCAGCCCGCCCTCCGCCCGCGCGCAGGACACGGCGTTTACCTACCAGGGCCAGCTCAGCGTCAATGGCAGCCCGGCCAACGGCGGCTACGACCTGAGTTTCACCCTGCTCGATGCCGCCACCAACGGCACGGTCATCGGCGCGCAGACCAACAGCGCCACCCCGGTGACCAACGGCCTGTTCACCGCCACGCTGGACTTCGGCGGGGTGTTCAGCGGCGCGAGTTACTGGCTGGAAATCGCCGCGCGCACCAATGCCCCCGCCGCGTTCTCCATTTTAACTCCCCGGCAACCCATCACCTCCTCGCCCTACGCCATTTATTCCGCCACGGCCGCCGCCGCCGCCACGGCCGTGACGGCGGACACCGCCACCTTCGCGGATTTCGTGGCCGGCCCCAACATCACCGGCACCGTGCCGCTGGCACAGTTGCCCGCCGCCGTGCTGACCAACAACCGGGCCGACGTGACGTTGAGCGGCACCTTTTACGGCGCTTTCAACGGCAACGGCGCGGGGTTGACGAATGTGAACCCGGCCGCATTGGGCGGGACGGCAGAGGCGGGCGGTCTTTATCCCATCTCGCCCCGCCTTGGGTTCGTGGCGACTCGCGGGCGGTACAATGGTTTCTACAACAACAACAACACCTGGTTCTCGTCCATGAGCTACCATATTGCAAGGGACTGGATTACGAGTCCCAAGGTGTTCTTCCAAGGATATATCGCGGACGATGCCGCCATCAGCGCTTATAATGCCACCGTGTCGGCCGCGATCATGTATCCCACCAATGTCATCACGCAATTGACGTTTGGCGGCAAACAATACGGGCTTTGTCCATCCAACAGCATGGCGGTCAGTGACGGCAACAACGTCTTGAAAGTTCCGATTCCGCCGGGGGCTGGATTCTGGGTCAGAACATTTTATACAAATACGGGCGGCATCATCTTTTCCGGTGGAGGCGGTTCCGGGGATACCGCCCAGCCGCAGGACACCGGTTCCTATGGAACGACCGGCGGGGTTGACAACACGACCAACGGCGGCTCCATGGGGACGATCAACAGTGGTTTTGTCTACCTTCCGCTGGCGATTGTGGACAAGACCGCCAAGCCTTCCCCGATGATCATCGGGGACAGCCGGTGTTATGGTTTTGGTGAGAATGTCTTGGACGGCACATTGGAGAATGGCTATGGCCGGTTCTTCGAGTCCGATTACGGCTGCTGCAACCTTGGCCAGGGCGGTGAAACGCTGGCCGGCTTTTTGGGGTCCCACACCAACAAGCTTGTCTTCACCAACTATGCATCGGTCGTCATCTTCGAACTGGGCATCAATTCATACTATGGCATACCGTTCGCCAGCTTCTTCAGTCAGTACACGAATGCCGCCAGCATGTTCAGCACGCTCCCGGTGATCGGTGCCACCATGGAGCCGGTGACCACCTCGTCCGACCGATGGGCGACGTTCGCGAACCAGGCGAACTCAGGCGGCGCCTACGATGCCAACCGCACGCTCATGAATACCCTGCTGCGCAACGGGCAGGTGCCCTGGGTGTCCCGGCATATGGACCCCGCCGCGGCGGCGGAGGGTGAGGCTGGCAAATGGATTGTGAACGGGACGGCCGATGGCTTCACTGCGGACGGCATCCATCCAGACACCGCGGCCATCTTGTTGGAGAAAGAGTCAATGGGCGACCCGCTGGTAAATCAATCCTCATCGGCGGTGGATGGCGGCCAGCTCAACAGCCCGCTCTCCGTCAACGGAGTCTTGACGGTGAACGGGTCGGTCAGCGGCGCCAGCTTCACCGGCAACGGCGCGGGATTGACGAATATTTCCGCCAGCGCCATCGCGGGCGGTTTGAGCACCAACCTTCTGATTGCCGGACACACGTTTTACATCACCAACGGCCTCATCATGAACGTCCAATGAAGACCGCCTTCCTCCCGCCCGCCCCCCCCGGCCGATGGCCCGTCGGCGAACCAGCGGTTGGCCGCCTGCACCCCGCCTGCCCGCGCCTCCTGGGCGCCTCCCGTTACCTAGTAACGAAATCCGGTGAGCGTTGTCATTTTCCCTTGACACATCTTAACCCATTCAACCCCAACGGGTTGCCGATCAAGTCAGGCCCCCTCCGCGCCCGCGCACGTTACTAGGTAACGAAAAAGACCCTCCCATTATTTTTTCCCGCCGGGGTTGCCCGCCGGGGCCGCCGGTCCGCGCCCTTCCAAAAACCGCCGTTCCCGGCTTGTGCCCGGCCGGGAGTCTGCTAAAACTTGCGTGTGAAATTCACGCCCGGTCTCCTCTGGATGCTGCTGCTCGCGCTCTCGGCGCGCGCGCAAACCACGGCGTTCACCTGCCAGGGCCAGTTGGGCGCCAACGGCAGTCCCGTCACCGGCAGTTATGATCTGCGTTTCCGCCTGCTGGACACCAACAGCGACCTGATCGCCGGCCCGGTCACCAACGCCCCCGTCGGCGTCACCAACGGCTTGTTCACCACCACCGTGAACTTCGGCGCCACCGCGTTCGACGGCAGTCTGCGCCTGCTCGAAATCGCCGTGCGCAATGCTGGCAACACCAACGCCTACACCCTGCTGGCCCCGGATCAGCAAATCACCTCCACCCCCTATGCCATTCAGTCGCTCAGCGCGGCGGCGCTGAGTTCGCCCCTGGCCGCCACAAACATCACCGGCACCCTGCCCGTCAGCGACCTGGCCACCAACGTGGCCCTCGTCAACAGCAACCTGGTGTTCAGCGGGACGATTGCCTTGGACGGCGTGCTGACCGCCACGAACACCGCCAACGTCCTGGCCGGCACCTTCAGCGGCAACGGCGCCGGGCTGGCCAGCCTGCCGGCCACCAATCTCACCGGCATCCTGCCGGACTCCCTGCTCTCCTCCAACGTGGCCATGCTGGATGCCACCAACGCCAATTTTGACGCCAGTGTCACGGCGGTGCTCTACACCGGCAGCGGTCATGGCCTGACCAACGTGCCCGGGGCCTTCTTCTGGCTGACGGTCAGCGGCACCAACGCCCAGGCCGGCTCCAACCTGGGTTTCATCGTCACCAACAGCACCGCCCCCGTCATCATCAGCCTGCCGGCCAACCCCAGCGTCGGCGACACCTTTCGCGTGGCGGGCGCGGGGGCCGGCGGCTGGATTCTCACCCAAAATTCCGGCCAATCCGTCCTGGCCGGCAACCTGGCCGACACCACCGGCCTGAACTGGACCCCGCAGACCAACTCCGGCCAGCGGACCTGGAGTGGTCTGGCCTCGTCGTCCGATGGCACCAAACTCGTCGGCGTCACGAGTGACGGGTACATTTATCTCTCCGCCAATTCCGGGGTCACTTGGACCACCAACACGACCCAGGGGCTCAAATATTGGTCGTCCGTGGCCGCCTCCACCAGTGGGAACAACCTGGTGGCCACGGTTGGAAGTCACAGCGCCGGGGTCAGCGGAAACATTTACACCTCCGCCGATGGCGGTAATACCTGGGTGTCCCGGGCGACCTCTCAAGAATGGAGCGCCTGCGCCTCCTCCGCGAACGGGAACAACCTGGCCGCCGTCAGTTACACCGGCACCATTGAAGTGTCCGCCAATGGCGGAAGCACGTGGGCGCCCCCCACCAACACCATTCCCAGCAATATTTACTGGACTGGAGTCGCCTCTTCCGAAGACGGCACGCATCTCGTCGCCGTTGGCAACCCCGGCGGCGGCGGCTACATCTACACCTCCACCAATTCCGGCGCGAGTTGGAATGCCGGCACCAACGGCCCCTACGCCTGGTCGGCGGTGGCCTCCTCGGCGGATGGCACCCATCTGATCGCCGCAGTCACGGGGGGAACCCTCTATGCCTCCGTCAACAGCGGCGCGACCTGGTTTCAGGAAAACCCCAACGTCACTGCGGACTGGACCGCAGTGGTCTCCTCGGCGGACGGTTCGCATTTGGCGGCGGTTTACGACGGGGGGACGCTGACCACCCCGGGCTACATTTATACGAGCGATGATTCCGGTTCCACCTGGCTGCAACGCTCTGGCGCACCCGACGCCACATGGACGGCGATTGCCGGTTCCAGCGACGGCAGCAGGCTGGCCGCCGCCGTGTACAACGGCGACATTTACACCTCCGGCCAGGGTTCCACCACCACCGGCGCCGGCGGTTATCTGACCGGCGACTATCAGTCGGCGCTGGAACTGCAATATGTCGGCGGCAACGTGTTTTTGCCGTTGAGCCACGAGGGAACCATTCGCGCTTACTAACCATTGCCACGGATGAATAAAGAAGCTTGGGACGAACGATGCCGTCAGGGGATATTCGGGCTGGTGCTGACCCTGTTGATTTTCACCCCGCTGGCGTTTGCCGGCGTGGGCCTGTGGGAATTCCTGGTGGTCCAGGCGCTTGCCATCGGAGTGATGATCTTGTGGGCGGTGCGCCTGTGGGTGAGCCCCAAGCCGCAATTCCTCTGGCCCCCGATTGTCTGGGCCGTACTGGCCTTCGCCCTGTATGCCATCGGCCGTTACCTCACGGCGGACATTGAATATCCGGCCCGGCTGGAACTGATTCGGATTTTGGTGTTCACCTTCCTGTTCCTGGCCATCCTCAACAATTTGTACCATCAGGACATGGTGCAAACCATCAGTTACACCGTGATTTTTCTGGCGGCGGCCATCTCCAGCTACGCGGTGCTCCAGTTCCTAAACCATTCAGACCATGTGTGGACCGCCACGTCCCATTATCCGGGGCGGCCCTCGGGCACTTTCATGCAACCGGACCATTTTTGCGCTTTCTTGGAACTGGTCCTGCCTTTGTCCCTGTCCCTGCTTCTGGTGGGCCGGATCAAGCCGCTGATGCGAATCTTCCTGGGGTACTCGATCCTGGCGATCTTCGCCGGGGTGATGGTCACCTTGTCCCGGGCGGGCTGGGTGTCGGCGGCGGTGGGGCTGCTGGTGGTGCTGGGGGTCCTGCTGGGACACCGGAACCATCGCACGTTTGCCGGCATCCTCCTGGTGCTGGCCGGCGGCGCAACCTGGTTCACGACGCATTTTCTCGCGCGCAGCGCCGCCTTTCAACAGCACCTTCTGTCCCCCCAGGGCGGGTTGAATTTCGATGTTTTTATGCGGATGAAAATTTGGATGGCGGCCGTGCGGATGTGGCTGGATCATTTTTGGTGGGGGGTCGGACCGGGTCTCTTTGACTCGCGATTTAATGCGTACCGCCCCCAAACCATGCAGATGCAGCCCGGTTGGGCGCATTGTGACTATTTGAATTTATTAACCGACTATGGGCTGGTGGGCGGGCTGATTGTGCTGGCGGGGATGGGGCTGTGCCTGGCCGGGATTATTCAATCGTGGAAACGGGTCCGGCGGGCGGAAAGCGATTTTGGCAGCCAATTCAGCAATCGCTTCGCCTTTTTTCTGGGGGCCTTGGGCGGGCTGACCGCCCTCGCGGTCCATTCCCTGGTGGATTTCAATCTCTACATTCCCGCCACCGCCCTGCTGGCCGTCACGCTGCTGGCGCTGTTGAGCAGCAACCTCCGTTTCGCCACCGAGCGTTTCTGGCATAAAATCCGGCTGCCGGCAAAACTCCCGGCCACCCTGCTGCTGGCGGCCGGGGCGGTTTATCTGGGAGGGCAGGAATACCGGCTGGCCAGCCAGAATCTGGCGCTCGGCCAGGCCGCCGAGATTCCCAATTTCACGCTCTCCCGCGCCCGGATCCTGGAGACGGCTTTTGCCGCCGAACCCATGAATTTTGGAAATGCCTTCAACATTGGAGAATGCTACCGCACCGCCGGTTTTAACGATCCAACCAATGCGGCGGTCTTGCTGGATCAAGCCATGCTCTGGTACCAGCGCAGCGAAAAGCTCAACCCTCGTTACCCATTAACCTCGCTGCGGCAGGGCAACACCCTTGATTTTCTGGGACGCCCCGTCGCGGCCGAGGCCTATTACGCCCGGGCCGACACCCTGGGCCCCAATGATTTTTACATCGCGGCCAACTTCGGCTGGCATTACATGCAGGTGAGAAATTTCACCGCCGCCCGGATCTGGTTGGAGCGCTCGGCCACCCTGCAGCACAGCAGTACTCCCTTCGCCAGCCCATTTCTGTCCGAGGTGGAGCAGGAATTGACCGTCAATGCGGGAGCCTTCCCTTGAATTATTTTGTAATAATAATGGATTGACAATTGACCACGACTGGCTATATTAATTAACGAATTAAGACAGATAAAAAAAACGTCGCTATGAAAAACTATAAGTCATTGTTTTCGGGGGTTATTTGCGGTGCGATCATGATGTGCAACCTGGCTGCCTCGGCTGATACCGACAAGCAGGGGGTCATCACTGTTATCCGGGTTCAGGGTGAGGCTCAATATTCATTGGATGGCGGCCAAACCTGGGTTCCGGCGGTGGTGGGGAAATACCTTGAGGCCGGCTCGCTCATTCGTTCCGGCGACAAATCAATTGTTGATGTTTTGGTGGGCAAAACGTTTTCCGAAAAATCCATTGAATACATTCAGTTCAATACGCGACTGAATCCGCTGAACTACCCGCCGGTGGTGGAGCACAATATTATCCGCCTCCGTCCGAACACCACCCTTGGCATTGATAAATTGACCGTGGCGGGTGCGGATGACAGTTACGTGAGCGACGCGGAACTGAATTTGAAAAAGGGCCGTATTTTTGCCAGTGTCAGAAAGGTCAGCCCCTCTTCCGTTTATCTGATCAAGATTCCCGATGGTGTGGCGGCCGTTCGCGGCACCCAGCTTGAGCTTGATACAGATGGCTCGGCCAGTTCCGTCAGCGTTGACTCTGGCACGGTCTGGCTTTCTTTCTCCATCACCGATGCCAACGGGAACCCGATTACGGCTCCTGACGGCAGCGCGTTTCCCGCCGTGCAAGTCACCCTTACCCCCGGGCAGTCGTTTACTCTTAATCAATCGGTGTTGAACCAATTGAGCACCCAGTTAAATGCTTCCGCCTCCTCGGCCGGCATAACCCCCGGAACCACGCTGACGCCAGCGCAACTCAACACTCTCGAACAGGCGGTTGTGCAGGCCGCCACCCAGGGTGTGAGTTCCCTGAGTTCAGCGCAGCTTAACGCATTGCAGGCTGTGGCTAACGCACCGCTGACGGTTACCATCACGGCCACGCCCAGCATTACTGGTATTACTCCTCCTCCTAATATTATTAACAATGGAACTGGGACTGGAAATGGGAGTGGAAATTCGACCGCGACGGGGGCGGGAACGGGAGCGGGAACCAGCAACCTGCCCACCCAGCCATAGTCGTTGGCTTTTGACGGACTGGTTTACCATTTGAAACCAGAGCAGCCTTGTGTTGCTCTGGTTTTTTATTTATCCATGCGGTGTGAAGTTTCAAGCCATAAAACGCACCCCGGTCCTGTTGGCGCTGGCTGTGCTGGCCGGCGTGTGTGGGCTTCGGCTTTTCCAATTTGATTTCTGCGAGCAACAGGAGTGGAAAACCTACGACCTCCGGGCAAAAGCGGCGTTGAGATTTCCCACGCCCACCGCCACGAACCTGGCGTTTGTCGCAATGGAGGATTCCAGCATTGAAGCGGTCAACCACGATTATCATTACAAATATCCCTGGCCACGGTTTATTTATGGGCGTTTGGTTGAGGAACTTTCCACCCAGCGGGCCCAAGCGGTTGCTTTCGACATTCTGTTTGGCGAACTGAATGAATTTGACCCCCAGATTCAACTCCCCAATGGCAGCTACACCAATTCCGATGATTTTTTTGCCTTGCAGGCGCATCTGGCCGGCAATGTGTTGATTGCCGCCACGCCCAAAATCCTGCCGCCGGACCTATTTGACACCAATGCCCTGGCGGTTGGGGATGTGGACACGGAAAAGGATTCCGACGGCAAATTGCGCCGGGTCAAGGCCTTCCACCTGGCCCGCCACTGGCATCCCTTGTTTCGCGCCGCCGCCGCCGATCCGGAGATTCAAGCGGACCTGTCCCAGGCACAATTCAAGCCCGGAAAAATCATCCTGCCCCAAACCGGGTCCACCAACGTGTTCGAGGTGCCGGTGGACGACAACAACAACTTTGCCATGGCCGATCTCATCGGCGACAAATTGCCTCCGGGTGTTCCTGCACACGCCAAAGCCTTCACCGATGAACCCATCTGGCAGATGGGCATCGTACTGGCCGCACAGAATCTGAAACTGGACTTGAAGCATGCCATCATTGATCTGCCCGATGGCCGCATCACCCTTCATGGCGCCCACGGCGTGGAGCGCGTGATTCCAGTGGACGCGAATGGATACTTTTATGTGGATTGGCGACTCACCCCGGATGACTCCCATATTTTCAGGGCACCGATCGAAACCCTGCTGCGACAAGGCCGGGATCGGCTGGCGGGTGAAACCAATGGATTGCCAAACAATTTTCAGGGCAAGCTGATTGTGGTCGGCTCCGCCGCCCAGGGCAACAACCTGACGGATCGAGGGGCCACCCCGTTGGAAAAGGACACCCTGCTCGTCAGCACGTATTGGAACGTCGCCAATTCGGTGCTGACCGGACAGTTCATTCACCGCACGTCGTTGCCGGTGGAACTGGGGATCATTTGTGTTCTCGGCCTGACGGTGGCGTTTATCACCTGGCAATTGCGGGCGCGGATCATTTATGCCAGCCTCACGGTTTTTGGCCTCATGCTGGGCTATCTGGGCGTCACCTTGTATGCCTATCTCGTCTGGGGCTGGTGGCTGCCGGTGTTCTTTCCTCTCGTTGGAGCAATGCTGACCGAACACGGTCTGCTGGTCGTTTATCTGGTCATGGTGGAGGAACGAGAAAAGCGGCGGGTCAAATCAGTGTTTTCCAAAATGCTCTCCCCGGATGTGGTGAATGAATTGCTGGCGGCGGAAAATTTTTCCATGGTGGGAAGCCGCCGGGAAGTGACGGTGTTGTTTGCCGACATTCGCGGTTTCACTTCGTTGACGGATGAAATGCAGGAGAACGTGGTGGATTATGTCCGCAAGAACAACCTTGGCCCGGACACGGCCGAAAAGTGTTTTGATGATTCCGCACGCGAAACCCTGGAAACGGTGAATTTGTATCTCACCAAGGTCGCTGATGCCGTGCTCACCCACGGAGGCACGCTGGACAAATATATTGGCGATTGCGTGATGGCCTTCTGGGGCGCGCCGCTGACCAATGAACAACACGCCCTGGGCTGCGTGCGCGCCGCGCTCGACGCCCAGCGCGCAATTCACGATTTAAACCAGGGCAGGCTGGCCGAAAATGCGGCCCGGGCGGCGGAAAACCAGCAGCGTATCGCCGCCGGGCTGCCCACCAAAGCACCCTTGCGCGCACTTCAACTGGGCACTGGCATCAACACCGGCACCGTCATCGTGGGGTTGATGGGGTCCGGGGAGCAAAAAAACTACACGGCCTTCGGCCGGGATGTGAATCTGGCCAGCCGCCTGGAGGGCGTCTCGGGCAGCGGGCGCATCATCATCAGCGAAACCACCCACTCCCATCTGCAGCGACTGGACCCGGTGCTGGCGGCCACCTGCGTGGAATTGCCTTCCGTGACCGTCAAAGGCATCCGCACCGCCGTGCGCATTTTTGAAGTTCCCTGGCGCCCCCCCGCTCCCGGCTGATTTTCTTCCTCGTCAACCGCCCGAAAAAATGCGATTCTGCCTTCGTGCGCACGGCTATTTATCCCGGCAGTTTTGACCCGCTCACCAACGGCCATTTGGACGTGGTGCAGCGGGCGGCCAAACTTTTTGACCGGGTGGTCGTGGCGGTGGCCCAAAACTCGGAAAAACCCCCCCTCTTCACTGTGGCTGAACGATTGGAATTGGTGAAACGATCCATCGTGCATCTGCCCAATGTCGAGGCGGATGCGTTTGACGGACTATTGGTGAATTATGTGGTGCGGCAAAAAGCCCGCGCCATTGTGCGCGGCCTGCGGGCCATTTCCGATTTTGAGTTTGAATTTCAACTGGCCTTGATGAACCGCAAGCTCAATGAAAACGTGGAAACCATTTTCATGATGCCCAAGGACACCTACACCTTCCTCAGCTCGCGCATCGTCAAGGAAATCGCCCGGCTCGGCGGCGACGTCACCGTGTTTGTCCCCGCCCATGTTCAAGCCGCGCTGACACAGAAGTTCAACCTCGCCCCTCCGGTCAAGCAGGTGCGAACCCCGTAAATCCATGCCTTTGATTGTCAATTTAAGGGCGCTCACCCAGGAGACCGTGGTTTTGCGCGGGGAATTATCTCCGGCCGAACTGGATCTTGATCTGCGGGATGACATGGTGCGGGTCAACTCCCCGATCAAACATGATTTGGAAGTCGAAATGCTGGAGGATGCCCTGCTGGTGCGGGGCCGGGTGCAGGTCACGCTGGAGTGTGAATGCGTCCGGTGCCTGAAAAAATTCAAATCAGCCCTGAATTTTGATCCCTATACCCTCCATTTGCCCTTGGCGGGCGAAGAAGCCATTCCCGTGGACAACGATAACGCGGACTTGACTCCCTTTCTCCGGGAAGATATGCTGCTTGAATTTCCGCAACATCCGTTGTGCAAACCGGATTGTCCCGGTTTAAGGAAAATGGATGAAAATCAGGTCCGGACAACCGGGGCAAAGCCTGAAACGGATGCGTCCGCCTGGGCGGAGCTAAACAAACTAAAACTGTAATTTGGAATTTTATTGATTTATGGGCGTCCCAAAACGTAAACCATCTCACAGCCGGCAGCGTATGCGCCGCGCTTACAACAGCGTGCTGAAACTGCCGCAAACCAGCATCTGTCCCCAATGCGCCGCGCCGTATATGCCGCACCGGGTCTGTCCCGCCTGCGGTTTTTACAAAGGCCGTCAAGTGCTGACCGTCACGGCCGGCGCCTGAGAGGCGTCAGGGGTGCGGAGCCTCATTCCGCTTTCCTTCATCTATGCGAATCGCAGTGGATGTAATGGGCGGGGATCACGGTTGTGGCGTTGTGATTGAAGGTGCCCGCCAGGCGCTTAAAAACAACAAAAAAATAACCGCCCTCTATCTGGTGGGTGATCAGGCCGCCATTCACGCCGACCTGCCCCAACGTGGATTTCGCGACCACCGCGTGCGGGTGGTCCATGCCAGTGAGGTGATCACCATGGAGGACAAGCCCGTCAACGCGCTTCGCAAGAAGCACGACAGCTCCATTGGCCGGGCGGCGGAACTCGTCAAAGAAGGCAAGGCCGACGCCCTCGTTTCCCTCGGCCACACCGGCGGCATTCTGGCCGCCGCCACCTTTAAAATCGGCCGGGTGAGCGGCGTGGAACGCGGTTGCATTGCCGCGGTGATACCACGCCACGGCAGTGAATTCGTCCTGCTGGATGCCGGAGCCAGCGTGGAATGCAAACCGCACCACCTCGCCCAGTTTGCCGTCATGGGCAGCGTCTATTCACGCGAAGTATTGGGCTATAAAAAGCCGCGCGTGGGCATCCTCAGCATTGGCACGGAAGATTCCAAGGGCAACGAACTCACTCTGGAGGCATTCAAGCTCTGCAAACGGCTCGACATAAACTTTATCGGCAACATCGAGGGGCACGACCTGTTCAAAGACCATGTGGATGTGGTGGTTTGTGATGGTTTCGTGGGCAACATTGTCTTAAAAACCTCGGAAAGCCTGGCCATGGCCATGTTTTCCATGCTCAAACGCGAATTGACCGAAAACACCCGGCGCAAGATCGGCGCTTATCTCGCCAAGGAGGCGTTTCGCTCGATTCACCGGCGCATGCATCCGGACGTTTACGGCGGGGCGCCCCTGCTCGGCTTCAATGGCGCTGTCTTCAAAGTCCATGCCTCCGGTCGTGAAAAAACCGTGGTCAGCGCGCTGCGACTGACCGTCGAAGCCGTGCAACACCAGGTCAATCAAACCATCATCAGTGAAATCGCCCGGGCCAGCGAACAACTGGAGGCCACGGCAATCCCCGCCCCCTCTGTTTCATGAGCGTTAAATTCACCAATCCCCGCGCCCGCCACAATTTTATCGGCCGCACCTGCTGCATCACCGGCGTCGGCTCCTATGTGCCGGAACGCGTGCTCACCAACGCCGACCTCGAAAAATCCGTGGACACTTCCGACGAGTGGATCACCACCCGCACCGGCATCAAGGAACGGCGTCTCGCCGCCCCGGATCAGTTTACCTCCGACCTCGCCGTGCAGGCCGCCCAGCGCGCCATGAAAATGGCCGGTGTCACCGCCGACCAAATCCAGCTCATCATAGTCGCCACCATCACGCCGGACATGCCCTTCCCGAACACGGCCTGTCTGGTGCAGGAAAAAATCGGGGCCAAACGCGCCGCCGCGTTTGATGTGGAAGCCGCCTGTTCCGGCTTCATTTACGGACTCGAAATCGGGCAGCAGTTCATCACCTCGCGCACCTACGACACGGTGCTGGTCATTGGCGCGGAAAAACTTTCCTCCATCGTGGACTGGACGGACCGCAACACCTGCGTGCTGTTTGGCGACGGGGCCGGGGCGGCCATTCTCCAGGCGCGGGAAGACTGCCACGGACTTCTCACCGCCGTCCTGGGGGCGGATGGCGGCAAGGCGGACTTGCTGTCCATGCCCGCCGGAGGCAGCCGCTGTCCGGCGTCGGCAGCCACCGTGGCGAACAAGCTCCATTACCTGCGCATGGATGGAAAGGAGACCTTCAAGAAAGCCGTCCACGCGATGTGCAGCGCCGCCGAGGAGGCCCTGCGCCGCTGCGAAATTGACATCACCCAAATCAAGTGCGTCATCCCGCATCAGGCAAACCGCCGCATCATTGACGTTGTCGGCGAACGGCTTGGCGCGACGCCCGAACAGCTTTTCGTCAATCTCCACAAATATGGCAACACGTCGGCGGCGTCGGTGGCGATTGCTCTGGACGAAGCCGTGGCCGCAAAGAAAATCCAGCGCGGCGACTTGGTTCTGCTGGTCGTGTTCGGAGCGGGATTGACGTGGGGCGCAGCGGTGATTGAATGGTAGCTAATTTAATGTATTGAATCTGCTAATTTGACGGATTCAGGCAACGTGGTAATTTAAGCTAGTTCTATGAGCGCAAAAAAATACGTCGGTGACGGTTCGTTTGAACAATCAGTGACGGTTGAAGCACGGCAGGCAAAGTTGGAATTGTCCGCCGATACCGTTGTAATCCACAAAAGCGGGATTGAATTCCGCAGCCCGTTGCCATTCAACGAATGGACGGAAATGACGGTTGCG
>CAZUBG010000141.1:0-14896 GCA_964618545.1 uncultured Bifidobacteriaceae bacterium
CCGGCCCACAATGGGGTACACGTCCGCCCTGTAGGCCCGGTGCCCTCACCGGGCGTCCCCCGCCACACGCCCAACGCCGGGTCGGGGGACCCGGCCCACAATGGGGTACACGTCCGCCCTGTCGGCCCGGTGCCCTCACCGGGCGCCCCAGCCCACTCGCCCGGCGCCGGGTCAGGGGACCCGGCCTACAGTGGGGTGCCTGGGCGGCGTTAAGCCTGCTCAATGGGGAGCTTGGTGAGGCCGGTAAAATCGTGCTTGTCCAGCGTGAGGATTTGTCCGGCTCCGGATTTTTCCGCCGCCAGGGCATGCAGATAAGAATCCCAGCAGACTTTCATTGCGCGTCCCGGTCGGCGCGGATGGCCGCCCGCACCGCTTCACGACTGAGAACCACCGGGCTGAAAAACAATCCGCCGCGCCCCTTTTTGAATTTGACGACCGGCACTTCCTTTTCCACAAGCTCCATGACCCGAAAGCTCCCATCCGGCTGACGGGAGACATCAAAGGCGGTGCCCGGACGGAAAATCCCCATGGCCGCCAACCGGCCGCGTGCATCGGCGATTAGTTTCATAATGGGATCATCCCGCCCGCTTCCCGGCCTGTCAAGCCACCCTGCCTCGAAATGAGTCTCTCAACTCGCCGGGGAACGCGGGCGTGGCGGGTCGAATGACCAAACCGGCGGACTACTGGCGCTGGCTGCTGACCTGCTGGGGGCGTATCAGCGAATGGCCGCAATAAGATGCAGCCCATCCGTTACATAAAGGACGATAAAAGGGGGCCTGGAAAAATAGGTTCCTTCACGTTGATCGTGGGTGTCGCTGGGTGATGGAGAAACCAAGGCGTGACGCTTGTGCGTTTTGGTCCCGCAGGGACAACCGGACATTAGCCAGCCACGAGGTGGCTGGCGACCGCATCGCGAAGCCTCATGTCCCGCAAGGCACATTGGAAAAACACCACCCCAATCCGGGCGCAGGGCCAGCGGGGGGGGCCAGCGTCCCTTGCGGGACGCGTTGATTTTTGGATGACCCTGTTACCAGCCACTTCATAGCTGGCTGCTTTCCGGGGTCCCTGCGGGACAAAAACGCGCGACCCACCACCTTCTGTTCGATGGCTTTCCCCAATCCAAACGTCGAGAAACCGAAAGGTAATCGTATTTGCCCTCACCCGCCTCCAGGGAAATATTCCGACCGGCCCCATGGGTCACCATGATTCATTTTCATTTTGAACTTTTGGTCATTTTTTCAGGACCCCTTTACACACCGACCCAGTATCGTTGGCCAGAAACCATCGGGGAATTCTCCGTTTGACCCAGTCTCATTTTGCCGCAAATCAAGTCTCATTTTGAACTCCCACCGACAGGGAAGTTTTTCTGATTGACACTTTTGCAGGAGTTGCTATTCATGAATATATAAACAACTCAGTCTTAATATGAGACATTTAATGGCATTCTTAATTGTAATAATTACTTCCCAAGTTCCATGCAAAGCTCAGACACTTTATCAAGCACTTCTTCACAGCACAGTAAAAATTATCAGCGTTGATAAAAATCAAGTGCCGAGCAGTGGAACTGGATTCTTTTATGCATATATCCAGGACGGCAATTCCAATTCCTCAATTCCAGTAATTGTAACATGCAAACATGTAATTGAAAATTCGGTCACGGGTTTCCTCGATTTTTCACTGGCAAAGACAAATTCGTACGCTCGTACCGAGCCGCACTTTCTGTGGGAAATCCCTAATTTTAGAACTCAGTGGATTTTACATCCTGATACTAATATTGATATAGCCATCTATCCAATTGGCCAAATCATGAACAAACTAATTGAAGATGGGAAACGCTTAGACACATTTCAATTTACAAAAATTTTTTTTTATCGACAAATGAAACGAGCGAAATCCAAGCATTTCAGAACATAAAGTTTATAGGGTACCCCATCGGCATTTCCGATGAATTGAATAATTTACCAATTGCTCGTCAAGGAATGACTGCCACTGATGTGTCCATTGATTACAATGGACAAAGGAAATTTTTAATTGACGCATCAGTATTTCCGGGTTCAAGCGGTTCACCGGTTGTAATCGCAGAAGAAGGAGCATTTTCCATGATAGGAGGAGGATTGGGCACTGGCAGTGAATTGCGTTTGTTGGGCATTGTTGACGCAGTTATGGAATTGGATGAGAGAGGACATATTGAAATCAAAAATGTTCCGACCACCTTGGTGCCGGAGCCCGTAACGAAGATTCCAACGAATTTGGGCGTGGTAATAAAAGCAGACGTGCTTGATGACTTTGAGCCGATTTTGCAAAACATTGTAAACAATTCAAAACACCAATAGCAATTGGCAGGTCGTGAACGGATCAGTTATTGATGTTTGTCATATTCCCTCTCTGACGGCGATCCATCATGGGGCGGGGTCGCTTTTCCCCGCGCCGCCGCCGGCGCGCGGAGGAACTGACCGGCCAATGGCGGAAGGCCGAAAGACAAAGGGCCGGAAAGGGAAATAGTGCGGCGCTCGCCAGAGACGCCGCTACGCCGGGCGCGAGGGGGCGAAAGCGGAAATTGAGAAAGCAGAAAGCTGAAATTGCAAACGCTCCGGCGAAGCCCCGGAACGCGGCTCTGTGAGCCGCAGCAGGCCGATGGCCAGGGGAAGTCAAAGCAGTCTTCAGCCTTGGATTTGCAAGGTGCGGGCTGCGGGTCACCGACCCGCGCTCCGCCCGGCACCGGCCTTGCGCATCGGTTTAAAAGGGTCGCCCCGCAATTCATAAAACTGATTGGTCTGACCCCATAAGCCGCTGTTTGCCGGGCAAAATCAACCCCAAAATGAAAAACTGACAAGACGGGGAACCTTAACCGCAGAGAACGCAAAGAACGCAGAGATAAAACGGGGGCGGGTTACCACGGATTAACGGATGAACACGGATGGGAAGCGAACCAAGGCAAAGTCGGGGAAACGAAGCGGAGGGAGGCTCACAGACCAGCGCCTGCAAGTGATGGCACCGGTGTTCCGGGTTTTTTTCGGGTTCCCCCGTTCGCGTTTCTCGTATTTCGCGGTTTAAAAATCACGACTTTTCAGGTCGCGTTTCTCAGTAACGAAAAAACACCAAAATCCACCCTTTCCCTTGACACGCCTTAACCCCTTCCAAATCAACGGGTTGCCAACGGTGTCAAGTGGAATCCGCGTCCGATCGCGTTACTGGGTAACGAAATTGACCGTCCTTTTATTTTTTCTCAGACCCCGATCTGCTCCTGGAGGGCGGCGCAGATTTTGTCGGACCACTTGGAGAGGGTCGCGGCGTCGCGGCCTTCCACCAGCAGCCGGATCTTGGGTTCGGTGCCGGAGTAGCGCAGCAGCAGGCGGCCGCCCTCCGCGTGCAAGGCCTTTTCCGCCCCGGCCACGAGCTGAACGACGCCGTTGAGTTGCTCGAGCGGCTTCTTCTCCCGGACGCGGACGTTCGTGACGAGCTGCGGGAAACGGTTCCAACACTGGGCCAGTTGGGAGAGGGGCAGTTCGCGGGCCCGCATGATCCGCAGGATTTGCAGGGCGGCGACCAACCCATCGCCGGTGGTGCCGTAATCTCGGAAGATCAGATGGCCGCTTTGCTCGCCGCCAAAGTTGTAACCGCCCCGGAGCATTTCATCAATGACATGCTTGTCGCCGACGGCGGTGCGCCGCATTTTGCCGCCGGCTTTGAGAATGGCCTCCTCCAGGCCGGCGTTGCTCATGACGGTGCCCACCAGGGTGTCGTTGGCCAGCGTCTTCTCGGACAGCATCTCCAGGGACGCAATGGCCATGATGTCATCACCGTCAATCAGTTGGCCGCGTTCATCGCACAACAGCACGCGGTCGGCGTCGCCGTCGTGGGCGAGGCCGAGGTGGGCGTGGTGTTCGACGACGCTCTGGCAGAGGGCCTGCGGGTGCATGGAGCCGCAGTTTTCGTTGATGTTGGTGCCGTCGGGATCGCGGCCGGTGACAATGAGTTCGGCCCCGAGTTCGCGCAGGACGCAGGGGGTGGACTTGTAGGCGGCGCCGTGGGCGCAATCCACGACGATGCGGAGTCCTTCGAGGGTCTGGCCCTTGGGGAAGCTGGCCTTGGCAAACTCGATGTAGCGGCCGAGGGCGTCATCAATGCGCACGGCCTTGCCGATCTCGGGCGCCTTGGGCCGGATGGCCTCGATTTCGCCGCTGAAGACGAGTCGTTCGATCCGGCCTTCGATCTGGTCGTCCAGCTTGTAACCGTCGGCGCGGAAGAATTTGATGCCGTTGTCGGTGTAGGGATTGTGGGAGGCGGTGATGACAATGCCGGCATCGGCCCGGAGGCTGCGGGTGATGTAAGCGACGCCGGGCGTGGGGAGGGGGCCGATGAACAGCACGTCCACGCCCGAGGAGAGCAGGCCGGCGGAGATGGCGTTTTCGAGCATGTAGCCGGAGAGGCGGGTGTCCTTGCCGATGACGATTTTGTATTTGCCCCGGCTGCGGGACTGGCGCTCGAGGTTTTTGAAAACGTGGGCGGCGGCGCGGCCCAGCTTGAGGGCGGTCTCGGCGGTGACGGGCTCCAGGTTGGCGGTGCCGCGAACGCCGTCCGTGCCGAAGATTTTATGGGGATTGCTCATGGAATCAACAAACGGTGGTAAAATCAGTGTTTGGGGGGCAGGATGACGCCCACTTTGGGGGGTTGAACGGAAACCAGGGTCACGCCGGCCGGGGCGGAAACCTCCACCCGGCGGGACAAATCCTTGGCCCCCTCGATGTCGGTGAGATCCACGGTGGCGCGAATCTGACTGGCCTGCAGGACTTCCATGACGGCGGACGGACCGCGGACGGTCACGGTCACCTGATCGGGAGCGACACGGAAATTGCGCACGTCGGCCGCAGTGGAAATAATCAGGATCTGCTTTTCAAAGGTGGCCTGGTCGCCGGCGACCACAGGCAGGGTTTGGGACTCCATGTAGATGTTGTGTACGGTGACCCAGATGACGAGGGCGAGGAAGAGGGAAAACAATTTCCAGCCCAGATCTTTGATGAGCAAATCCTTCATGACAATGGCCTCATTTGGGGAGGGGTTTGACGACCGGGCGGGCTTCGTGCTTGATGATGACGGCGGGTCCGGGCAGGTGGTGTTCCGTGAACAGCCGGCGGAACCAGGCGGCCAGGCCGCGGGTCTGGGCCGGCCGGACGAAGATGGAGGTGAGGAACGACCGCAATTCCTCCGGCGTGACGCCGCGCACCAACTGGCCCTTGTAGGCGTAGGAAATCATGCCGTTCTCCTCGGAAACCACCACGACCACGGCATCAGTCTCCTCGCTCAAACCAATGGCGGCGCGGTGGCGGGTGCCGAGGGATTTGTTCAAATCCTGCCGCTGGGTGAGCGGATAGATGCAGGCGGCGTAGGCGATGCGGTCGCCCTTGATGATGACGCCGCCGTCATGAATGGCATTGTTCGGGAAGAAAATGGTTTCGAGCATTTCCGGGGTGGCGTCGCAATCCACGCGGATGCCGGATTCGACGGCTTCCTGCAACTGGATGGATTGTTCGATGGCGATGAGGGCGCCGATGCGGATTTCGGCGAGGCGCTCGGCGGTCTGGATAATGACCTCGATGCTCTCGCGCTGCTCACTGGCGCTGGCGAAGAGCGGGAGGTTGCCGAGTTCGGCCAGCATGCGCCGCAGCTCGGGCTGAAAGATGATGAGCACGGCCACGGCGAAGAAGGCGGAGAAGGTGCCCAACAAGAGCCGCAACACCTTCAAGTCCAGGGCGGTGGTGACGAGCGTCAGCGCGATGAGGACCACGACAAAACCAATGACGACGGGCCAGCCCCGCGTCCCGCGCAGGAAGCGGAAGGCATAATAGATCGTGACTGCGAGGATTAAGATTTCCAACGCAGGCCGCCAAATTTCCTGGAAGTCAGGCCACATTATTCTTTGAGTGCGAGGATCGCCTCGGTCATGCGAACCGCCTGCACAGTTTCCGCCACATCATGGGTGCGGATGATCTGCACCCCGGCCGCCACCGCCTGAACGGCGCACGCCAGCGAGGCGGGCAACCGCCGGGTGACCGGCGCACCGAGCAGTTTTCCAATAAATGATTTGCGGGAAACCCCCAGCAACACCGGCCGGTCCAACGCCGCAAAGGCCGGCAACCCCGCCAGCAACTGCAAATTATGTTCCACAGTCTTGCCGAAACCGATGCCGGGGTCGAACACTATCTGCTCGGGGGCCACCCCGGCGGCGCCGAGTTGCGCAAGCCGGTCCCGGAAGAACGCGCCCACCTCGCGGACGACATCCTCATAAACCGGGGAGGTTTGCATGTTTTGGGGGGCGCCCTGGGAGTGCATGCAAACGTAGCCGGCGTGAAATTGGGCCACGACGCGCCAGAGTTCATTCGTCCGGCGGTTGGCGGCGACGTCGTTGATGATGCTGGCCCCGGCGGCCAGGGCGGCGCGGGCGACGCCGGGTTTGGTGGTGTCCACGGACAGCGGCAGGCGGGTTTGGGCGGCCAACTGTTGGATCACGGGAATGACCCGGGCGAGTTCATCGGCCTCGCTGACGGGAGCCGCCCCGGGACGGGAGGAATCGCCGCCCACATCCAGAATATCCGCGCCCTGTCCGGCCAGTTCGAGGGCGTGAGCCACGGCGACGGCGGGATCCAAAAACCGGCCGCCGTCCGAAAACGAATCGGGGGTGACATTGATGATGCCCATGACCAGGGCCGGTCGGGGGAAAACAAACTCAAACTGGCGGGCGTGAAAGATCATGGTGGCTGGGCCAAAGCGGCCTTATTTGGCCCCGGTGCCCCGGAAAACGGCGGGAATGGTCAGCAACAGGATTTTAAAATCCATCGAGAGCGACCAGTTGTCAATGTATTCGAGGTCGAGCCGGACCCATTCATGAAAATCGCTGATGCTGTTGCGGCCCCGGACCTGCCAGATGCAGGTCAGGCCGGGCTTGACGCTCAAGCGGCGGCGGTGGGAGAGATTTTCGAAGCGCTTGACCTCGTCCACCGGCAGGGGGCGCGGCCCGACCAGGCTCATTTCGCCCCGGAGGACGTTGAAGAGCTGCGGGAGTTCATCCAGGCTGTATTTGCGGAGGAAGTGGCCGGTGGGCGTGACGCGGGGATCGTTGGTGACTTTGAACACGGGCCCGGTCATCTCATTCATGGCCTCGAGTTCATGCTGGAATTGTTCGGCGTTGGTGACCATGGTCCGGAACTTGAAAATGGTGAACGGGCGGCCGTTGATGCCCGACCGTTGCTGCCGGAACAGGATGGGGCCGGGCGAGGTGAATTTGATGAGCAGGGCGATGGCCAGGAACAGGGGGGAAAGGAAGATCAGCAGAAAAAAGGAGCCCACGCGGTCCAGGGTCTGTTTAACGACCACCCGCCAGGAGGCTTCGGGGGTGGTGCGAAAGACGAGCAGGGGCCGGCCGAGGAATTCATCCAGACTGGTGCGGGAAATCTGGGTGTTGAAGAAATCGGCCACGAGCCAGACCTCCACGCCTTCGAGCTCGCAGGCGCGGATGACATACTCGACCTTTTCAAAATTAATGTGCTTGGCGCTGAGAATCACACCGTAGACGGAATGCTTGTGGAGTTCCATCACCAACCGCTGCACGGGCGTTTCGGCCAGATTGACTTCGGCGGCGATGAGCACACTCTGATCGCCGCGTTCATTGATTTCGGCGCGCAACCCGGCCATTTCTTTTTCGACGCCCACCAGAATGAACCGCCGTTTGTACTGGGATTGGGCCAGCTTGCTGCGCATGACCCGGCGGAGGGCCTCCTCCTTGAGGTAGATGAGGGAGAAACTGATGAGCCCAAAAAACACCGGCACGGCGCGGGGATTGACGCCCAGGTGAAAACTATAGATGAGCAGCACCAGCCCCAAAGCGATGACCAGGCTGCCTTTGAGGAGCGGGATGACAAATGCGCGGCGCGGCCCGGTGAGGGAGCGGTTGTAAAAGCCCTGCGATTCCAAGACCAGCGGGGCGGAAGGAATCAGGGCGAAGTAAAGCCAGCCCACGCTTTTAAAGGCATCCGGCGGAAGGGTCCCCAAATTAAACCAGTTCACGACCGCCGGGTTGACGCGAAGCTCATTGGCCAGGTAAAAGCTCAGGCCAAACAGACAGGTGTCCGTCATCTGATGCAATTGCATCCGGATATGTAGGTCGCGGCGAAGCATGCTGTTTCAATCGGATCGGAACTAGGGTCCGGAGGCGGTGACTCCCCGGGTGGCATGGGGGACCAATTGAAATTGCGGCACGCTGCCGGCAATCAATGCTTTCATACGGTCAAACGTATGCTCTTCCTGCCCCGGTTCGCAAACAGAAAAATAAGCAATGTAGGAAAAGCGGTCCAAAACCCCGGTCAAAAACATGTCCCGGGCCATCCACCACATGATCTGACTGTTCAGCGCCGTGATTTTACCGCCATCCACATACCAATAGACGTACACGCCGCGCCGGGTTTTGGTTTCCCCGCCGGCCTCAATCCGCTGGGTGGCGGTCAGGCGCATGACGGGCAAGTCATAGGGGAACGGCTTCTGCATGCCGATTTTTTCCACTTTCGATGATGACTCGTCAATCTCCCAGCCCTGGGCGGTCAGGCAGACCTGGGGTTTATGAATGCTGGAACGGTCGGTGCCCATGAGCACCACGTTCGCCAGGGATTGAAAACCGTCCTGGGCCGTGTAGCGGCAGGTGCCAAAACTGGTGTCGTCCGGCAGGGCTTGGACGACCTCCTCGGCCTGGGTGGTGATGATTTGACAGGCGAAACCCGGCACTTGACCGGGCAGGACCACCTGTAAATTACGGGTGCCCGGCAGGGAGCGGGTGAGCACCCCGGGAGAGCCCAGTTTTTGATGGGTGCTGACGTACAACAAAATACCGGCGGTGGCGCCCGTCAACAGCAGAAAAACTGCGGCGATCAGAGTTTTTTGGCGGTTCATGAGGAAAGGGGCCTGTCGTCGCGGGACGGTTTGACTTCTGATTTTTCCAGCCACCAGCCCAGCAACATGACACAGCCAATGGCCACGGCAAACGTGACGAAGCCGAACTTGGTCTCAACGGCCTTGCCGGCGTCCTGGCCGAACATTTCCGCCACCATGATGGTCAGGCATAACCGCGCCACATTGCCCAAAATGGCCAGGGGGATGGCCGAAGCCACCAACAACAGACGCTTCCAAGCCGGTTTAAACGAAACAAAGCCATAAATGAGCGTCAGTGCCAGCATGGCCACCACACTGCGGATGCCGCTGCACGCAGCGGCGACCTCATAATGAAAAGTGTTTTGGGCATCAAAAAGCTGGGTCCCCTGCCGCAGGACATCCGGAGCCAGCCCGAGCTGGGAAATGCCCGCCACAATGGTGGCCACCAAAATGCGCAACGGCATGGTCAGATGCGTGGCGAGTTCCCCCACCGGCACACAAAAAGCCAGCAGAAAGTAGGGGAAGAAAATCGTCTTCAACCAGCGCGGCCCCCAGGCCAGTCCCATCAAACCATAAAGCCCGGTGAAAAACCCAATCACCGAGGCCCTTGGCTGCTCGGTGACGAACCCGGCCAGGTGCAGCAACAACCCCGCCGCCACCAGCAAAATGCCCGGCCACCAAAACCCGAGCGGCTGGGCGGTCAATTCCCGGCGTTTCCACCACACCAGGATGAGGACGACAAACGGGATCAGCATCCCATGCTGTTCATCCTGCATGGGGGAGCTGTAAACATTAAACATCCAGCCGAAGAGCGAGGAGGACCCCAGAATATGAAAGGTGGAGATGCCCAGCCAGGCGAACAGCGCCGCCCACACCAGAGCCAGCGACAGGAAAAACCCCCGGTTGGGAAGCTGGCCCCATTCCTCGCGGCACCGGTACCAGAGCACGGGAAAAGCCGCCAAAAAGGCCGCGTCATAGAGGTATTGGGGCCATTTCTCCGTGTGAAACTGCGAGTAATAGATCGCCGCTCCAAACAGGAGCAGAAACAGAATCTCATGCGGCCACAATCCCTGGATTTGGAATGCTTTGGTCTTCTCGTTTTCAACAGACATAATTTCCATTCTCTGTATAGTCAAACCACGAAACCCGCTCAAACAAAATCGTTGTCCCCGGCCGGTTATTTAAATAAAAGAACGGCCGGCCGCGGGCCTTTCCGCCATTTCCACGCATTATTCCAGCGAATATTTTCTGAACCGCCCCAATTGGCCGGCAATTTTCAGCAAAAACAACGGGTTGTTCCGCAAATAGCGCCGGGCCAGCCGGCGCGGTTCCTGACAGAGCCGGTAAAACCATTCCAACCCGGTCTTCTGCATCCAGCGCGGGGACTGCCGGACGCGCCCGCTGTGAAAGTCGAACGCCGCCCCGACCCCCACCATCAGCGTGACGTCGAGTTTGGGGAGATATTCCGCCATGAATTTTTCTTGTTTGGGGGTGCTCAGGCCCACCCAAAGGATGTCCGGCCGCGCGGCCTGGATGGTCTGCTGCAATTCCCGTTCCTCCGCCGGGCTGAGCGCCCGGAAGGGCGGCGTGTAGCAGCCGGTCACGGCCAGTTTGGGAAACCGCGCGGTCAGTTTGGCGCGCAATGCCTCCGCCACCCCGGGGGCGCCCCCGTAAAAAAAGTGCCGGCAGCCGCTCGTTTCACTCCACCCGCACACCTCCAGCATCAAATCCGGTCCATAGACGCGCCGCATTCCGGTGAAACCATTGAGTTTGCCCAGCCACACCATCGGCATGCCGTCCGGCGTGCAGAGAAAGGCGTGGTTTAAAATGCGCCGGAACCCCCCGTCCGTCTGGGCCTCCATCACCCCATGCACCCCCGTGACACAAACATAACCCTTTTGACGGGCGGCCACGGCGGCGGCGATGTGACCGAGGGCCGAAGGCAAATCAAGCACATGAACCCCCACCCCAAGGACGTTGATTCGTTCGCTGGTCATACACTTTCCGTCCAGCATACCCGGATAAAAACAAAACACCAGTCGAAGTCCGGCCCGCGAAAAAACCTTCCCTGTCCCCGCTTTTTCCGCCAACATCAAGCCACGGTTGCATTAATGTTCGCATGAAGCTGCTTGTATTTGCGCATACACCCCCGCCCCACCACGGCCAGAGCTACATGGTCGAGCTGATGTTGAAGAATTTCGGGGGTGACCGGCGCGGCGGGAAAAACGGCCCCGGCCGGCCGGCCGGGATTGAGTGCTATCATGTGAACGCCCGGTTTTCGCACACGCTGGAGGACATTGGCGAGTTTCAGGGGGCCAAACTTTTTCTGATCCTTTATTTCTGTTTGCAGGCCATCTGGTGCCGCCTGCGGTACGGGGTGACCAATTTCTATTATGTTCCCGCCCCCGGCAAGCGGGTGGCGGTGTACCGCGACTGGCTGGTGATGTTTCTCTGCCGCCCCTTTTTCAACAGAATCATCCTGCACTGGCACGCGGCGGGACTGGCCAAATGGCTGGAGACCTCCGTCCAAATGCGCACGCGTTCCCTCACTTACGCCTGCTTCAAGCAGGCGGACTTGAGCATCGTCATCTCCCGGTACAACGTCGCGGATGCGGAGAAACTCCGCCCGAAAAAAATCCGGGTCGTCAGCAACGGGATCCCCGATCCGTGTGCGGACTACGCGCAAACCATCCTGCCCCGGCGGTTGGCCCGGCTGAACCTCCGCACTCAGTGGGCCGCCGGGGCCACTCCCGCGCCGGAGGGATTTTCCAAGGCCGGCGGCGAGCCAAGGATTTTCAAGGTGCTTTTTCTCGCCCACGGCAGCCGTGAAAAAGGCCTCTTCGCCGCCGCCGAGGCGGTGAGCCTGGCCAACGCCACCCTGGCCTTCCGGCACTCGCCGCTGCGGCTGAAGCTCTTCGCCGCCGGCAGTTTTGTGACCACCGAGGAGAAGCTGGAATTTGACCGGCTGAGCCTGCGTCCGGAGTTTTCCGGCGCCTTGGAACACCTGGGATTTGTCTCCGGCGGTGAAAAGGACCGGATTTTGCGGGAGGCGGATGTGTTTTGTTTCCCCACGCTTTACCTGGGGGAAAACCAGCCGGTTAATCTGATTGAAGCCATGGCTTACGGCCTGCCCATCGTGACCACGCGCTGGCGTTCCGTGCCGGAGATGTTTCCACCGGATTACTTGGGCCTGGTGGACGATCAGGCGCCCGACCGCATTGCCGACGCCCTGCTCAAGCTGATGACCAGCGGGCTGGGGCGGCAGTTGCGCGAAAACTTTCTCAACCAATTCACCCTCGGACGCCATCTGGCCAGCCTGGCGGCCGCGATTCGGGAGGTCGAACCGCACTGATCCTCACGCCTCTTCCAGCGCCGCCAGTTGCCCCGCCGCCCTCTCCCATTCCGGCGTGAGCGTTCCCAACCGGTGCTGGATGTCCGTCAGTTCACGGTTGAGTCGCACGGCGTGCCCGGGTTTTTCATAAGTCTCGGGCCGCTCAAGTTCGGCCACAATTTCCTTCTGACGGGCTTCCAGGATCTGAATCTCTTTTTCCAAGTGGTGGACCTTTTGCTGCGCGGTCTTGCGCGCGCCGGAACGCGCCTGCCGTTGCTGCGCCTCCAGCCGCTTCTGCTCCTTCCGGTCCGCCCCCGAACGCGGGGCGGGGGCCGCCTTGTTGGCGGAGCCATCCGTGCCGGTGCCGCTGGAGGTCAGCGCCGCCCGGGCCGACGTGGCCTTGGTCTTGTCCAGGTAATACTGATAATCCCCCGCGTAATGCGTCAGTTTGCCGGCGTTGACATGCACCACCTGGTTGCCCAGGGCGCGGATGAAATAGACATCATGGCTGATGAAAATGAGCGTTCCCTCAAACTGGCTCAGCGCATAGACCAGCGCGTCAATGCTCGCCATGTCCAGATGCGTGGTCGGCTCGTCCATCAGCAGCAGGTTGGGCGGGTCCAGCAGCAGCTTCACCAGCGCGAGGCGGCTTTTTTCGCCGCCGCTCAGCACCTCCACCTTTTTGAACACATCGTCGCCGCGAAACAGAAAGCTGCCGAGCAGCGTGCGCACAAATTGTTCCGTCACCCGGGAGGGGGTCTCCAGCCCCTCCTCCAGCACCGTGCGCTGGGGATCGAGCATCTCCACCCGGTACTGCGAATAGTAGCCCGCCTTCACGTTGTGGCCCAGTATGCGTTCGCCCTGCTGCGGCGTCAGCACCCCGGCCAGGACTTTCAGCAGCGTGGATTTGCCCGCCCCGTTGGGGCCGACCAGGACGATCCGCTGGCCGCGCTCGGCCTTGAATTCCATGCCGCGATACACGACGTTTTCACCGTAGGCCTGATGGATGTTTTTCAGGGTGATGACCTTCTGGCCGCTGCGTTGCGGCTGCGGGAATTGAAACCCGATCTGCGCGTCATCGTTGACCGGGGCCTCGATTTTATCCATGCGCTCAATCTGCTTGAGCTTGCTTTGCGCCTGCGACGCCTTGCTGGCCTTGGCCCGGAAACGGTCGGCAAATTCCTGTAGCCGGTCAATCTCCCGCTGCTGGCTTTTGTAGGCCGCCAGGAGCTGCGCCTCCGAAGCCTCCCGCTGCACCAGAAAATCGTCGTAATCCCCGCGATACCGGTTGAGTTTCCCCTGGCGGATTTCCACGATCCCACTGACGATGTGATTGAGAAATTCCCGGTCGTGCGAAATGACAATGATGCCGCCCGCGTAAAATTTGAGGTAATCCTGAAACCAGAGCAGCGCCTCCAGGTCCAGATGGTTCGTCGGTTCGTCCAGCAGCAGCAAATCCGGCTCCTGCACCAGCAGCCGGGCCAGGTGGGCCCGCATCACCCAGCCGCCGCTCAGCTCGCGCGCCTGACGGTCATAATCCTTCTCCCGGAATCCCAGCCCCGCCAGAATCTGCTTGGCCTTGGCATCCAGTTGATAGCCCCCCAGATCATGAAACCGGCTGTGGACGTCGTCCTGATTTTCCGCCGCCGGCTGCGGGTCCACATGATGATCCGAATCCCAGGCGAGCACGAGCTTGCGCAGGCTGGCAAACTCGGGGGAAATGGCGGTGGCCAGCTCGATGACAGTTTCATCGCCCACCGGCGCGCTTTCCTGCGGCAGGTAGCCGAAGACGACGTTGCGCTCCTTCATCACCTGGCCGGAATCGGCCGATTCCGCGCCCAGGATGATCCCAAAGAGCGTGGACTTCCCCGCGCCGTTCGGGCCGACCAGCCCGATGCGGTCCTCGCGGTTCACCTGCAGGGTGGCCTCATTAAAGAGCACCTTGCCACCATAGGCTTTGCTGATTTCAGAAAGAGTCAACATACGAACGCACACCCTAGCAGGCCCGGCGGGGTAAAACAATGACAACCTCAGCCCGGTTGAGGCCGAGGAAACGGGGGGCGGTTTTTGCCCCGGTCAACCCGGCACTTGATTTATTCACTATTTGCAATACATTCATCACCTCGAATTATGCAATTGAACAACGACGAAATCCGCCGCTATTCGCGGCACCTGATTCTGCCGGAAGTCGGTTTGGCCGGGCAAAAACGCATTAAAGCCACCAGCGTGCTCTGCATTGGCGCGGGCGGGCTGGGGTCGCCCATCGCCATGTATCTGGCCGCGGCGGGCATCGGCAAAATCGGCATCGTGGATTTTGACACCGTGGATTACTCCAATTTGCAACGGCAGATTCTGCACACCGACGCGGATGTGGGCCGGCCCAAGGCGGAATCGGCCAGGGAAACGCTCGCGGGCATCAACCCCAACACGGAGGTGGTCATCCACAACACCCGCATCAGCTCCGAAAACGCCCTGGACCTGATCCGCCCCTACGACATTGTGGTGGATGGCACGGACAATTTCCCGACGCGTTACCTGACCAACGACGCCTGTGTGCTGCTGAAGAAGCCGAATGTGTACGGCTCGATTTTCCGGTTTGAGGGCCAGGCCAGCGTGTTCGCGCCGCATCTGGGCGGACCGTGCTACCGC
>CAZUBG010000142.1:0-14809 GCA_964618545.1 uncultured Bifidobacteriaceae bacterium
GCCCTGCGCCCGCATTCCACCTTGCGGCCCGGTGACTATGTGACGGCGGAGCGCGCCGTTCACGGCAATTCATCCCGGCCGGCATCTGGACGCGCTCTCGCACTGCCGCTCGGAGCGCCGGCTTGCAGCCGGCTTTGGACGTGTGGAGATTCAACCCGGTCGGTGGCAGGCAAAGCGTCGAAATGAAAACTGACACCAGCACGAATGGAACGTTCGAGACAAGGGAACCCGGCCGGCCGGTTGGCGACCTCCGCCCTGTGGGCCCGGTGCCCTCACCGGGCGTGGCGAGCGCGTCAGCACGAGCATGCAGATTACGGTCTTGCCGCCCCACCGGCCTTTCACGCGAGCGGGCTGGGGATGGCGGGCAATGAACCGGTCAATCTGCCAATCCTCACTGCGAATGGCTGTTATTTCCGCCGGTAAATCTTGGAGAACGACGCCTGGTCCAACGGCTTGATCAACAAATCGTCAATGTTCACATGCGCCGGGCGGGCCGCCACCCAGACCAGCGTTTCCGCAATGTCCTCCGCCAGCAACGGCAGCATCCCCTCATAGACTTTTTTCGCCCGCGCGTGGTCCCCCTTAAAGCGGACCGTGGAGAATTCCGTTTCCGCCAGGCCGGGATCAATCGAGCTGACGCGAATGCCCGTCCCCAGCAATTCCAGCCGCAGCGTGTACGTGATCTGCAATTCACCGGCCTTGGCCGCGCAGTACGCCGCCCCGCCTTCGTAGACCCCGTGACCGGCCGTGGAGCCCAGGTTGAGGATGCTCGCCCCGGCATTCTGGGCCAACAAGGGCAGGGCCGCCCGGGTCATGCGCAAAATCCCCAGCACATTGGTTTGAAACATGGCTTCCCAATCCTGGTCCTTCCCTTCGGCGACTGTGTCCTGTCCGTGCGCCCCGCCGGCATTGTTGATGAGGACATGCAGTTTCCCGTTCTTGGCGCGTCCGCCCTGAATGAGCTTTCCGGCCCACTGCACAAATTCCTCCACGCTGGCGGTCTGAGTGACATCCAAGGAGTGAAAATGGGCGGCCGGCGCCCCCGCCCGCCGGGCTTCACCGGCCACGCTTTCCAAGCGCTCCACCCGCCGGGCACCGAGCAAAACCCGGGCGCCGGCCGCCCCAAAGGCCGTGGCCGCCGCCGCGCCAAAGCCGCTGGAAGCGCCGGTGATGAGCACCCATTTGTTTTTAAGGGGGGAGACGGGATGGTTCATGGTCTGCAAAAGTAATGTGATGGTGGAGTTGAGGGGGATCGAACCCCTGACCTTCTCATTGCGAACGAGACGCTCTACCAACTGAGCTACAACCCCATCAATCTTGGTCTGCTGCCACCGGCGGCGGTTGGCCGCGCCGGGTTTGTCATCAATGACCCCTCCATTATGGAATTAAATGAGGCCGTGGCAAGCCGAAAGGAGGCCGGTCGAAAAAATATCCGCTTCCTTAAGCAAACCTAACCGACCCCGTTCGATTAACTGTAAACGGCCCCGAAAATTTGACCGATCATAAAAGCCATGGTAATCGTAAATCAGACATGGAGCGCCGGCTCCGGTCAAGGAGCCGACGCTCATCTCCCAAAGCGTCCGTCGCGGTGGATGCTGACCATGGCATTTCCCCGTCTCCTTGAGCCTTGATTTTAGTGTGCCGTCACCGGTATCGAACGTGGCGTGACGGGCGGATGGAGAAATGCCATTCGTGTTCTTTGACATATTCCATTGTGATTGGGTTGGGGACGGCTCGTCCCCGCAACTTGGGCGCGGGGGTTTTTCCACCCACGGTTCAGCCGTGCAGCCGAATCGCCGCCGCCAGCCGTAGGAAACCGCGGTAATTAACGCTATTTCACGGTAAATTGAAAATTCATTAACGCTAATTAACGCTAATTTTAAAAAAAACTTTCCTGATTTGGCCGTGGTGCCCAATCCAACTGAATCCAACCTAATCCAACCTTTCGCGTCAGCACGAAGTCCCCCGATGAGCCCCCAAGCCAATCTCGCCAAACTCTCCCACTCTGTAGGCCGGGTCCCCTGACCCGGCGTCCGGGTCAAACCAGGTCAAAGTAAATCCGACCTAATCCAACCTAATCCGACCTTTCGCGTCGGCACAAGTCCCCCCGATGAGCCCCCAAGCCAATCTCGCCAAGCGCCCTTGCCCTTGTAGGCCGGCTCCCCTGACCCGGCGTCGGGAGTGCGGGCGCCAAGTTGCCCCAATCCCTTGATTTGGACGGATCTGGAAACGTATGCGGCGTTTTCAAGTCCGAGCAACCTCACTCAGAGCATCAGCCGGGGGGGGCGACGCAATGCTTCTTCCGGCTGTGGTGGTGAGCGGTCACCAACAGGTGCCAAACGCATTGATGGTCAATCGGTTGCCCGCGTTCCCCTTTTGGTGCATCCCGATGTGGTTGGCTGTTTTCAGCCCGAAAGCCATTTTGGAGTGCGGCCACAAGTCGCCGCTTTTGGACGAGACGACATGTCGTCGAGTTCAAAAACGCGTGGCTGTCCGGTCTCACAAACAACTTCGTGATGCGCGGCATTCCGGCGTTCCCCCCTGTGCAGAATGATTGACATGCCGTCCTCCCGCATGGATTTTGCAGGGATATGAACTTTCGCCAGTGGCTTGTCCTCGTAGTCTGCCTGTCATCCCTTTCTGTTTGGGCGGCACCGCTGACGGTGGGCGGTGCGGTGCCGGCATTCATCGCGCAAGACCAGTTTGGAGCAGCCTTCAATTCCACGAATGGCGTGCGGTTTCTGCTGGTGGCCGCGGAAATGGGGTGTGCCCGGGCGGGCAACCAAAAGCTGGCGGAACAGGGCGCGGGTTTTTTGGAGCGGCATCATGCCGCCTATGTGATGGATGTCCACCAGATGCCGGCCCTGGTCCGGTGGATGGTGCTGCCGAAGTTGCGGAAGTTCCCGCAGCGGATCATCCTGGTCGAAACGGCCGGGACGCTGGCGGTCATCCCCGGTCAGCCGGGCCGGGTGACGGTGCTGGCGCTGACGGCCACCGGACGGGTCCGGAGCATCGGCTATTGGAATCCGCTCCAAGAACCGGTGACGGTCTGTTTTCCATGAGCCTTGGACTTGCGGCGCCCCGCAGGCGCGGGAACAGGGCGGGTGGCCCGGCCAGTACGGGGAAAGGCGGGCGGGGGGCACGCCGTTGGCGCGACGGTTTTGGTTCAAATTGCAATTTTCCAGTTGATTTTCTCCCGCCAAACGCGGCTTATATGCAGGCAGTGAACACCGGCAAGCCGTTTTGAACGGACGCCAAGGTTCAGTGTTTTGAATATGAATCATGATAATGTTGTAATTCTTAAGGAGCGCACGCGCTCCAGTGTGCGGAATTTCATCAGGAAATTTTTAAGCCTGGGCGAAACGTCCTATTGGTTTCCCGAGCGGCTGACCTTTAAGGAGCCGATGACGGATCCGCTGCGGGCGAAATATTATTTGAACAAGTTTTTTTACCCGTTGCGGGAACGTTTTCCCGACATGCCCTCGATTCATGTGGAGGAATGGCAGAAGGAGCGGGGCATTCAATACCAGATTGTTTTCATGCTGTTTGGAAAACAAAAGGCCACCCCGAAGGATGCGCTCAAGGAGCTGGAAAGTGAGATCATCCCCCGCTGGAAGGCGATCACCGGCGGAGACGTTCACCGCGATGTCAGTTGGCTGGCGGAGCCGGAAAAGGAAATCCTGGGCCTCAAATACCTCTTGAAAGGGGTCATCCCGGCCGGCGATAAGGCGAAGGAACAAATGCTCTGGCATGGCACCCGCCTGGGGTATATTCTCAATGCCAATTCGACCAAGGTGTCAAAACAAACCGTCACGGATGCGATGGCTCGCATTTTCCCCAAAAAACCCCGGGGTTAGGCGCCTGGGCGTCCTCCTGTTCCGCCTGGCGGATGCGCTCCCTTGGAACCACGCTGGATTCCAATCCTTCCAAAAACTAAAAGTCACTGCTCAGTGGAATCCCCCGGCGGCGCGATTCCGGGGAGCGGGCGGTTTTGACCGCGGCGGATGTGGGGCCGCGCTCAACCTTGGCGGGGCGCAAACCGTTTGTAGCGATGCCCGGGGATTTTCTGACGGGTTCGAGTGCGATGGTGTCGGCAGTGTCTGATTTGACGCCGCCAACCAGACGAATGAGTTCGCCCACCTCCTCTTTGATCTGCCCGGCTTGAGCATTCAATTCCTGTGCGGCGGCTGAACTCTCCTCGGCCCCGGCGGCATTCGATTGCGTGACTTTGTCCATCTGGCTGACCGCCGAACTGATCTGGGAGATGCCTTGGGTCTGTTCCTTTGAGGCTCCGGCCACTTCAGCGGCCAGTTCATCCATCGTGCGCGCCTTGGTTACGATGTCGTTCAAGGTCGTGGCCACATGGTTGCTCAATTCCACCCCGCGCGTGGTGTTCTCAATGGCTCCCTCGATTTTCGCCGCCGTCTCCCGGGCCGCCTGGGCGCTGCGTTGGGCCAGGTTTCTCACCTCATCCGCCACCACGGCAAAGCCCATGCCGGCTTCCCCCGCCCGCGCCGCTTCCACGGCCGCGTTCAACGCGAGGATGTTCGTCTGAAAAGCGATTTCGTCAATCGTCCGGATGATTTTGGCGATGTCATCAGAGGAGGATTTGATGGCGGCCATCGCGGCGCTCATGGTCTGCATGTCGGCGGCCCCTTTGTCAGCGGCCGAGCGCGCCTGCTTGGCGAGATCGTTGGCCTGCCGCGTGTTTTCGGCATTGCGCTTGGTGATGGAGGACATTTCTTCCAGCGACGCACTGGTCTCCTGCAGGGAGGCGGCCTGTTCGTTCGCCCCCTCCGCAAGCGACTGGCTGGCCGTGGAGACTTGATTCGCAGTCTGAACGTTGGCCTCGCTGGCCTGGGTCAGGGCGGCAATCATGCGGTGCAAGGGGCGAAGGATGCCGCGTTGCACGGTCCAGGTTGAGAACCCCATCACGATGATCAGCGTTGCGGCGCCGAGGACGAGACTGGTGCGGGTATTGGAGGATACCAGTTGCAAAATCTCCGCCGGCTTCCGGTCCACAAGATCCAGGGAGTGGGCGGTGGCCTGGCCGGCCAGCCGATTCAACTGTTCGTCGGCGGGGGCAAAAGTGTTTTGCAGCGCCTCCAGGGCCTCGCTTTGCTGGAAACCGACCGCCAGGGAAAAAACCTTGTCCGCCGCCGCCCGCTGGCTGACTGATTGTGCTCTCAGGGACTTGACCAGCTCCGCCAGTTCAGGGTCATCGGACAATTTGGTGATGGCGTCAAAGGTCTGATCGAGTTGGGAACTAAGTTTGGCAAACCCTTCCTGTCCCTGTTTGATGGTGTTGATCTCCGGCAATCCGGGCGCGGTATTGACCAGTTTGCTCTGTTCCCGCAGCAGGCCGGACACCTCATAAAGTGACCGGGCGGTGGCCAGACTGACCGCGCGCATGGTGTTGGCGGACTGTTTTAATCGGAGTCCATAAAACAGATTCTCGCCGGCAACCAGTACCAGCCCCGCCAGAGCCAGGGCCACCACCCGGTGGATCAGTGATGTGATGGTCCGTTGTTTCATTTTATTTCAGAGAGCAGCCTTCCGCTTTTCCCGGCGACCGACTGCCATTGAATCCACGACCATTCTACTTGACCAGACCCTTCACCGCGTCCACCACCTTCTTAATGTCGCCCGCCGGTTCGCCCTTCGTGACCAAAAGGGTGGAAATATGGATGGGTTTTTCATACTCAACCGTGGTCAGGCCGGTCGCATTTTTTTCGGAAAGACAGGAAACCGACCCCGGCAATTGTTTGATGACCGGCGGGATGTCTTTGGCGCTGTTGCGCAAAACCGCATCCTTGACGAAATCCGCGCCGTTCAGGATTTGCTCCTGTACCGTGACCCGCACCCCATCGCCGGCAAAGGGCAGGACAACCTTGATGGGCAGGTCGGCGCCGCCAACATCTTTCCAATTGGTCACGCCGCCCGTCAGCACTTCGCGGGCCTGGGCTTCTGTGAGGGACTTCACTCCGGCGGATGGATTGATCACGAAGAGCATCCGGACACTGGGCAGGGGCGTACTCTGCAGGCCGGTGGTGTCCAGGCTGCCGGGCTTTTCTTTGTTTAAGGCGTCGGCGACACCTTTGATTGATCCCGATACCAAGGCGATGTCCGCCCGGCCCGCGATCAGGTCGGCCAGACCGCGGCCGGCGCCATTGCCGACAATTTCCAGTTGCAGCCCCGTTTGAGTCTCAATCACCGATTTCTGTTCGGCCACGGACTTGGAAAGCGATATCGCGCCATGCAGGCGGACGGTTTGCGCGCCCAGTGGCGCCGCGCCCAGCAGACAACCGAGGCCGGCAATGAACGCGACGATCAGTCCGGAGGAGACCTGCGTGAGGCGGTGTGAGACATGATGCTTCATGTCCTGTTCTTCGGCTAAGAAGCTCCTGGACTTGAGAAGAAAATTTCATGTTTTTTTTGTCAAACTTTAAGTTGATTTTTTACACCAAACCCGGAATAAGGGTCCGGGAGGGTTTGTAATCTTGATTCGATTGGGCTGTGCCGGTGCCTGTATTCCCCCCCAAAAAAGCCCGGGGGGTCCGCCGCCGCCTCAGGGCCGGGCCGGAGTCAGCTTCAGCAACACCACGCCGTGCGGTGGCAGCGTGGCTTTGAGAGTGCTCTTGGAGTCGGGCAAATCCACCTGCCGCCAGAGATCGCGGACGTGACTGACGGGGGGAAAGCCAAGGTAACCGAGCTTGTTGAAATTGATTTTTTCAACGGTGTTGGCGCGGTTGAAAAATCCCAGCGCGCGGGAACCGTCCTCAAGTTCCTTTTCATAGACATCCACCGGGCCGAGCGTGGCCGCCCGCCGGGCGGATTTGCCCAGCGCGTCCTGATCCAGCGCCAGGACTTCATCATTGCTCAACAGGCCGAGCGTGAAGGGGTCGAGCTGCTCCAGGTCGCAGCCAATCAGCAGCGGGGCGGACAGCAGGCACCACAGGCTGAGGTGCGAATATTGTTCCTCCGGCGTCAGGCGGCTGGTGTGCAGGCTGGCCCCCCAGCCGACGCGGCCGACCACGAGCATGTCCGGGTCATTCCAATGCCCCGGTCCGGCATGGGGCGCCCATTGATCCTGGGAAAAGCCGATTTCCGAGACCCCGTAGTTGTAGCCCGCCCGCGGATTTTCCATCCAACCGTCGTAAATATCGCTGGTGGTGCGCCAGGAATTCGCCAGTTTGGCCCAGTCGGCGGCGTGGTCGAACGGCGCCGTGTTGGACAGGCTGAACACAATGTCGCGATGCGTTTTGCGCAGGGCTTTGGACATTTGGGTGGTGTGCGGAACATCAATCGGATTCCAGTCAAATTTCAAATAATCAAAACCCCAGGCCGCCCATTGTTTGGCATCGTTCTCCGCAAAATAATATTTTCCGTGACGCCAAAACTGGTCGCTGGCCAGCGCTTTGGACCAGGCCCCCGTCGGATCGTCGCTGGCCCCGCCGGCGTACTTGGCGTAAGAGGTGATCCAGGGGGTGGAATAAATGCCGGCTTTGAGTCCCATGGCGTGGATCTGGTCACACAACGATTTGAGATCCGGAAATTTGTCGTTGGGTTGCAGAGCGTTGAGCCGTCCGCCGCGCTGTCCCTGCCATGTGTCGTCAATATTGACATAAGTCCAGCCGTGGTTAATCAGGCCGGAGGACACCAGGGCGCGCGCCGAACGCAGCACCTTTTCCTGATCCACCGCAGCCGCCCAGCAATTCCAACTGTTCCAGCCCATCGGCGGCGTCAGGGCGATCTGCTCGCCCGCCACGATCTGAAATTTTTTTTCGGCCGCGCCCAGCGCATTGGTGGCCCGCAGCACGACGGGATAAGTGCCGGCGTGTTTGACGGTTCCAGTGATGCGGCCGGTATTGGGGTCCAGGGCCAGCCCGGCCGGCAGGGGGGCGGCGTCAAATTGGATGGGCCGGTCGCCGGTGGCGGGAATGGTGTAGAGAAATTCCGACCCGGGGCGCACGCCAAACACTCCGGGGCCATTGATGCGGGGGGTGGCGGGGGGTGTTGGCGTGAGGGGGGCGGGCAGATCTTGCGCTTGGAGTCCGAGCGCCAGGCCAAGCATTAGCGTCCCATAAATCAGGCGACTCAGGAATGTTCGATGGTGCATGGGCGGATCATGACGAAATCTCGGGAGGGAGACTAGAAAAAATCTGTGCTTCCAAGCCGCAGGGCTCAAGGCCGATACGCTTGGGAGTGCGGCGGCAAGGACTGCACTTTACACGTCTCTTGCGCCGGCATGGAACTCCGGCGGAAAATTCAAAAGCCAATCCTCCAAATTCCAGCGCCTGGTTTCGGCACTTGCGCGGCGGGTGGGCGTGCTTGACCTGTCGGCATGACCTTGCGGCAGTTTTATGACTGGCAGACGGCGGGTGGCGGCGGCGGCGTCTCGTTGCTGGTGGCCACACTGGAAAACGCTGAAATTCCCTGGTGCATGATCGGCGGTCTGGCGGTCAATCATTGGGCGCGCGAACCGATGGCCACGGCGGATGTGGACGTGGTGATTGCCGCCGGCCGGATCGAGGAAGCGGTGAAGTCCCTGATCAAGGCGGGGTTCACGGCCAGGAAATTTCGGTGGTCCGTCAATCTCAAAGGCCGGTCCCAAGTCAGCGTCCAGATCAGCACGGAGGAGATTTGCCAGGATTTCCCGGCACGCTCCGTGCCGGCGGACATTCATGGCATCCTGATGCGTGTGGCCAGCCGGGAGGACACCTTGTGCGGCAAACTGCTGGCTTATCAAGACGTTCGCCAGCGTGCCAGCAAACGGCAAAAAGACCTGCTCGACCTCATGCGGCTCGTGGAAGCGCACCCGAAGCTGCGCAAGCTGCTGCCGGCGGAAGTGGTGAAAAAGCTGGCGGTATGAGGAAAGTGGGAAAGGCGTGGCGAACGCCCTAGCCAGACCTTGATGAACCGGTCAGTTTCCATTCCACGTCCACGATTTGCCCCGGCCAAGGGTCACCGTGCGGGTCACCGGGCCGCAGCGCAGGTGGCAGGGATTGCCGTTGAGCGAGCGGATGACCGCAGAGGTGAGTTTCCCATTTTTCCAAGCCAGGTCCACCGCAAAACCGCCCCGGGCGCGCAGGCCGGTGACGGAACCGGCGGGCCAGGCGGGCGGCAGGGCGGGGAGCACATTGATTTCACCCTCATGGGATTGCAGCAGCATTTCGCAGAGGGCGGCGGTGATGCCAAAGTTGCCATCCATTTGCATGGGCGGGTGGAGACCGAACAAATTCAGGCAGGTGTTGCGGGTGGAAAACAACTGTTGTAATTCGCGGTGGGCGTCGGGGCCGTCATGCAGGCGGGCATAGAGGGCGGTGCGCCAGGCAAAGGACCATTCCCGGACATCCCCGGTGTCGCCCCGGGCGTCCAGCGATTTTTTGGCGGCCGCCGCCAGGGCCGGGGTTTGGGCGATGCTGATTTGGTGGCCGGGATAAACGGCAAACAAATGCGAGGTGTGGCGGTGATGATCGTCGGGCGTGTCCAGCTCTGGATATTTTGGATTGTGCTCTTCCGCCATCCATTCAAGCAACTGTCCCCAACTGCCAATGCCGGGCGTGGCCAGATGGTCGCGCCGGGCGGCGATTTCGTCGCGAAAGGCTTTGTCCACGCCCAGGGCATCCGCCGCCGCGACATAATTGTTGAACAAATCCCAGACAATTTCCTGGCTGTAGCTGACGCCGTCCTCGGTCGGGCCGTGTTCCGGCGACCAGGCGTGGGGCACCACCAGCCGGCCATCGGGCAGCTCCTTCAAATGGTCGGTCCAAAACTCACTGGTTTCCTTGAGATACGGATAGGCGGTGTCGCGCAGAAAGGACTTGTCCCCGCCAAAGGCGTAATGTTCCCAGAAGTGCTGGGCGTACCAGGCGTTGGCGGTGCGGTCCCATTTCCAGCCCATGCCGCCGTAGATGTTATGCGAGGTGCGGATGGCAAAACCCCGTGGGGCGGGTTTGCCATCGGCGGTGTTAAACTCCGGCGCGGCGGCCGTGGCCAGCCGCCAGGCCGGCAACTGGCTGTCCACCAAATCAAAAAACGGTCCGGCGCACTCGGCCAGATTGGCCGGCTCGGCGAGCCAGTAATTCATTTGGACATTGATGTTGGCATGATAATCGGAGTGCCACGCCGGTTCGTTGCTGTCGTTCCACAGGCCCTGCAAATTGGCGGGCAGCCCCCCCGGGCGGGAGCAGGAAATCAGCAAATAACGGCCGTACTGGAACAGCAGCGCCTCCAATTCCGGATCCACCGTTTCCGCCGCCTTGATTTTGCGCTGATCCGTGGGCAGGGCCTTCTGTTCAGCGGAGGAGTGTCCTAGATTGAGGGCCACGCGGTTAAACAGGGCGTGATAATCCTGCTCGTGCGCTCTTAACAATCGCGCATAGGATTTGGCGGCGGCCCGGCTGGTCAGGGCGCTCACGCGCGCATCCGGCAGCTCCCCCCGGTAATGTTTTTGGTAATCCATCACATAATCCGTGCCCGCCGCAAACACCAGGGTCAGGCGGTCGCAGCCGGTGAAATTGATGGTTTCCCCGGCGGCCTGGATGGAGCCGCCGTCGTGAAGCACCAGGAGTTTGGATTCGTAATGCAGGCCGTTGGCCAGCGTGCCGGCGGAGGTGAGGGAGTTGGTGACCGCCCCGGTTGCCGCGCCATGCGCGTCCTTCAGGGTCAGGCTGCCGGTGTACGCGCCGCGATGATTGGCGGTCAGGCGGATGACCAGCACCCCGTCGGCATGGCTGCAAAAGTATTCGCGGGCGTAGTTCGTCCCCTGGCATTGGTATCTCACATGGGCCAGCGCATCGCCCAGGTCGAGGTCGCGCCGGTAGGCGGTCACCTGGGTGTGCCCGGGCAAATCCAAGTTTAGGATGGCGAGCCTCTGGTAGGCCCCCATGGTGCCGTCCTCGCCACTGGGATTGTCGCCTCCCGTCCACAAACTGTCTTCGTTGAGCACCAGGCGGTCATGGGCGGTGCCGCCGGCGATGAGGGCGCCCAGACGGCCGTTGCCCACCGGCAGCGATTCATTAAGGGGATGAACCGCCGGTTGCTGGTACCACAGCACCAGGTTGCCCGCCAAGGCGGCGGTGACGGGGTTCAACAGGAGGGTCGCTGCCAGGATCAGATTTTTGATGTTCATTTAATATTTTTTCAAAATGCCCATCAGGTTGGTTATTCCAAGTGGTCGTTTAATTGCACGGTCCCGCCCTTTTTGAGGTTCACCTCCCGCACAAGGTCGCCATGGCGCAAATGGCAGGGCTGGCCGGCCAGGGAATGGAGGGTGACCGACGTCAATGTTCCGTTCTTCCACGCGAGACCCACCTCGAAACCACCGCGCGCGCGGAGGCCGCTCACGCGGCCGTCGGGCCAGGCGGCGGGCAGGGCGGGGAGCAGTTCGATGACGTTGTTCTGACTTTGCAACAGCATCTCGGCAATGCCCGAGGCGCCGCCAAAATTGCCGTCAATCTGGAAGGGCGGATGGGCGTCAAACATGTCCGGATAAGTGCGCTGCGGGCTGAGCAAAAATTCCAGGATGCGGTAGGCGTGGTCGCCATCATGGAGCCGGGCCCACAGGTTGATGCGCCAGGCGGTGGCCCAGCCGGTGGCCTGGTCGCCGCGAATCTCCAGTGATTTTTTCACCGCCGCCGCCAGTTCCGGGGTGGCGCGCAGGTCAATCTGCGCGCTGGGATACAGGCCGTATAAATGTGAGACATGGCGGTGATGCAATTCCTTCGCCTGCAAATCCCAATCCTTGAGCCATTCCTGAAGCTGGCCGGACGAGCCGGTTTGCAGCGGGGCGAGCCGGTCGCGGGTGGCGGCGAGCTGCTGTTGCAAGGCGTGGTCCCGATCCAGAATTTCCCCGGCTCGAATGCAGTTGGAAAACAAGTCGCGCAACAACTCCAAGTCCATGGTGGGGCCGGCGCAGATACTGGTTTTGCCCTCCGGGTGGCGGTTTTCCGGCGAGAGGGAGGGGCAGGTGACCAGCCAGTGGTGGGTGGGTTCCTCCACCAGTGTATCCACGAAAAACTGCGCCGCCCCCTTCATGGCGGGATAAATTTGTTTCAAATACTTTTTATCCTGCGTGAAGAGATAATGTTCCCACAAGTTCTGGCAGAGCCAGGCTCCCCCCATGGGCCACATTCCGGAGTAGGGTCCGTCCACCGGCGCGGCGGCGCGCCACAGATCCGTGTTGTGATGCGCCACCCAGCCCCGGGCGTGATATTGCACCCGGGCCGTGCGCGCGCCGGTGCGGGTCAAATCCAGGACCATGGCCGTGAGGGGTTCGACACACTCGGAGAGGTTGGCCGTTTCGGCGGGCCAGTAATTCATCTCGGTGTTGATGTTGATGGTGTATTTGCTGCCCCAGGGCGGGTTCATGGAATCGTTCCAGATGCCCTGCAAATTGGCGGGCTGATCGCCGGGGCGTGAACTGCAGATCAACAGATAGCGCGCAAACTGGAAATACAGCGCGGCCAGTTCAGGGTCTTTGCCCTCGTTAAAATGGGCGATGCGTTCGTCCGTGGGCAGTTTGGCGGTGTCGCCGCTGGAACCCAGGTCCAGGGTCACGCGCCGGAACAGACGCTGATGTTCGGCAATATGATCGGTCAGCGTGGTGTCACGTCCGTCCTGCACATGACCGTGCAACCATTTGGCATGCGCTCCGGCAATCTGCCGCCGGGTGATGACGTCGGGATGGCCGCTGACGTCGTCATACTTTTTAAAACTCGTCGCGGCGGCGATGAGAAGGGTCACCTCGTCGGCGTTCGCGACGGAAAGGGTGGCCGGGCCTGGCCGGATGCTTCCCTGACTGGCGAGGACGCGCACGCGGGCTTGAAATTTCAATGCCCCCGCGATGCCAGCGGAAGCCCCATTGACGCCGCTCATCACCAGGGTGGCGTCGTTGGTTCGGTTGGGGAGGATCTGATGCGGGTCAATCTCCACGCTGACGGCGGCCTTTTGCGGGGTTTGCATTCCGGCGGTGAAGGAGATTTGCCCCGGCTGGTCGGCGGTCAGCCGGATGACCATGACCTGGTCCACCGGGCTGGCGAACATTTCGCGGGTGTATTTGACGCCACCGCTGGTTTTGCTGACCCGGGCGACGGCGGTGTCCAGGTCCAGTTCCCGGCGGTAATCGGTAATGGCCTGGTTGGTGGGGAAATCCAGAAACAAATCCCCCGCGGTTTCGTAGGGCATTTGCCGCACCGGCAGGGCCATCATTTGATTGCTGATGACCAGGCTGGCCTCGTCATATTGGCCGTCGAAAATGAGCTGGCGCACTTTGGGGAGGGCGGCGTAGGCGTTGGGGTTGTCGGGTGTGTAGGGGCCGCCGGCCCAGAGGGTGTCCTCGTTGAGTTGCAGATGTTCGTGCTGCGGGCCGCCAAAGATCATGGCCCCGAGGCGACCGTTGCCGATGGGCAGGGCCTCGGTCCATTTTTCGGCGGGGTGGGTGTACCATAGTAACAACGGCGCCGGTGGTTCGGCGGCGGACAGCCGGTTGAGGGCGGCCATGGTCAGCAGGGCGGTCAGCAGGGACAAAGTCGTGCCGGTTAGGAGCTGGCGGTGGAATGAAGGCATGGGATTATACTCCACACGGGCCGGGGGCGGCTCAAGGGAAATCGTCGCCGGAGTTCGGGTCATGAGTTCACCGTCACACGCCATTGGCGGTCTGCGGCGGAGTGCGACTTTCCGGTTGCTTTAGTCTGCCCCGGAGCGCGGCTCTGTGAGCCGCAGCATGCCGGGAGCAGGGGGAAGTCAAAACGGTTTTTCAGCTTTGGATTGGCAAGGTGTCTGCTGCGGGTCACAGACCCGCGCTCCGGCTGCGCCCCTGCGGCGGCGGAGTGCGATTTTCCGGTTGCTTTAGTCTGCCCCGGAGCGCGGCTCTGTGAGCCGCAGCATGCCGGGAGCAGGGGGAAGTCAAAACGGTTTTTCAGCTTTGGATTGGCAAGGTGTCTGCTGCGGGTCACAGACCCGCGCTCCGGCTGCGCCCCTGCGGCGGCGGAGTGCGACTTTCCGGTTGCTTTAGTCCGGGGCAGGGGGATTAATGGGCGGGCCGTGGATGCCGGGCGAATCAGATCAAACGGGAGCCGAAACCTGCGGGGTGGAAACGGGGATCCTGCCGGTCGCCGTGCCCCACACCCATTCATGCGATTTCCCTCTGACATATCAATTGGGAACATCGTATCCCCCGGCGGTGCTTGGGCAATGGGAAAATGCGGACTCTGAATCTGGATCTCGGAGCGCAGCCCCCGGGGGGGATGGAGGGGGCGAGCAGTCGGGGTGGGAGGATTTCAGCATTAAAACAGGCCCGCATCGTCCGGGCCGGTTCACCGGATGGGGCGGGCTTTCAGCCCTTTGGGGCCAGCGCAAGGCGGTCCTGGGCGGGTGCCCCGGGCTGGCATGAGGCCGCGCCGTTGGCGCTCGGAAAAGGGGGCAACCCATGTTTATTGCCCAAGATGAATAAAAGGGAATCTCCGCATCCGAGAGCGGCAGAGAGCCGGTTAATCCTTCCCTTTTCAACGCGCTGCGGCGCACCGAGTCGCGCTCCGGGGACGCTGGGCAACCCGCCGGGACGTTGTCTCCTGCGAGGTCTTTGATTCTGGCCTTCGGTCCGAAAACCGCCGAAAACTTCGGGAGGCACACGGCTCGTTACCTAGTAACGAAAAATGCCCAAACTGGCCAATGGTTCTTGACACTACTTAACCGACTCAGCCTCAACAGCTTGTCAAGCATGTCAAGCAATATGCGCATGCCATCGCGTTACTGGGTGTGAGACAAAATTCTTTTTAGGCACAGAGTGAAAGAGGGTCGTTGCGTT
>CAZUBG010000143.1:0-14701 GCA_964618545.1 uncultured Bifidobacteriaceae bacterium
CGGCCACATAGGCCAGGCGGTGAAGCGCCCGCCAGCGTCTGCCCCCCAGTCGTTTGATCATCGCGTTGGTGGAGGTGACCGCCAGCGGCGCCATGACCAACAGTCCGGTGATGCCCACCATCAGGTATTTGCGTTTGACCAGTTCCGTCAGCGTGCCGGACACGCTGCCCTGCTGGTCCTTGAAAAAGAAAATCAGGAAGTGCAGGGCGGCATAGAAAAAGGCGCAGAGCCCCAGGGTGCGCCGGGAGAAAATGATCCAGTTCCAGCCACTGATTTTTCGCAGGGGCGTGACCAGCAGCGTCAGCAGCAGAAAAACCAGCGCCGACATGCCGGTGGTGAGGATCGCAAAATTCACGGGGTTGGCCCCCAGTTGGTGATGGGCGGCGTCCCAGCCGAGCAACGCCGCCGGCACCGCCCCGTTGACCAGCACCAGCCCCCGGGCGAAACGCAGATCAGAATCTTTCATGTCGGTTTGGAGCGGTTAAAAATTCGCGCGCAAATCCAGGCCGGCGTACAAATGCGCCACCTGTTCCGCGTAACCGTTGAACATCAGGGTGGGCCGCCGGCCCGATTCGCCGAGGCGCTGCTCGGTGGCCTGGCTCCAGCGGGGGTGATCCACGTGCGGATTTACATTGGCATAGAAACCGTATTCATTCGGGGCGGCGTCGCTCCATGTCGTGCGCGGCTGGGACGCCACCAAATTGATTTTGACGATGGACTTGATGCCCTTGAAACCATATTTCCATGGGACAACCAGCCGGATGGGCGCGCCATCCTGCGGCGGCAGTTCCCGGCCGTACAACCCGCTGGCCAGCAGCGTCAGCGGATGCATCGCCTCATCCAGGCGCAAGCCCTCCACGTAAGGCCAGTCCAGCACCCGGCTGCGCTGCCCCGGCATCCGCTTGGGATCCAACAGCGTCTCGAAGGCGACATAATTCGCCGCGGCCAGCGGCCCGGCCACGGTGAGCAGTTTGGACAACGAAAAGCCCGCCCACGGCACCACCACGGACCAGCCCTCCACGCAGCGCATGCGGTACACCCGTTCTTCCGGCGGGCTGATTTTCAACAGATCATCGAGATCGAAGACCCGGGGTTTCCCGACCAGTCCCCCAACGGACACCTGCCAGCCCTGCGTTTCAAAATGGGCCGCGGCGGAGGCGACCTCCTCCTTGTCGGTTGAGAACTCATAGAAATTATTGTAATGGGTGATGTATTGCAGGGAGGTCTCCGCGTCGGTGGCGCGAAACCCGCTGTCACCCGCCTCCGCCGTCCGCGTGGCGTTGGTGGCCGGTGTGGTCAGTCCCTGAATCGCCGGCGTATCCACCGTGCCGGTGGCCGCGGGGTTGAGCCGGCGACAGACCAGCCCCGTGGCCACGGCACTGGCCGCCAGGAGGCCCGTGCGGATGAAATTCCGCCGGTTGAAGTAAACCGCCGGGTCGGTGATCTCACTGCCGGATATTTTGTTGGAATCCTTCATTGCCCCAGCCATCAGTTAAACGACATGGAGAGATTAGCAGAGTTTTTAAAAAATCCAAGGCAACATTGTTCCGCCGCGGGCTGCGGACCCGCGCTCCCGGCAATCGCCCGCCGCAGCGAAACCTTTCCGTCCCGGCGGGGTTTGCTTATACTGGGCCCCACATGGCAGAACAACTCGATCCGGATGCCGTCCTCATGCTGCGCGTCAAGCGCGGCGACCGCGGGGCATTTACCGAGTTGGTGGAGAAATACCAGCAGCCGGTCATGAATTTCATTTACCGCACCCTGCGGGATGAGACGGAGGCGGAGGATCTGGCGCAAAATGTGTTTCTTCAGGTTTACAAATCCCGGGCCCGGTACCGGCAGACCGCCAAATTTTCCACCTGGCTGTTCACCATCGCGCGCAACCTCTGCCTGAACGAGCTGCGCCGCCGCTCGCGGCATCCCGCCGAGTCGCTGGAGGAGACCCACGCGGACAACGAGGACCAGCCGCGCCTGCAAATCGAGGATCACGCCGTGCTGTCGCCGCCGGACAAATTGTTGCAGGGCGAACTCTCCCGGAAGATCGCCGACGCCGTGGCCGGCCTGCCCGAAAACCAGCGCACCGCCATCCTGCTCTGCCGGCAGGAGGAGTTAAGCTACGAGGAAATGGCCGAAGTCCTGGGCTGCTCCCTCTCCGCCACCAAATCCCTGATCCATCGCGGACGCGAAACCCTCAAGGAAATCCTCAAGCCCTATTTGAAGACCGGCGACTGGCGCGGGTGAGGCTGCCTGCGCGTTTCGTCCCGGACCGTGCCGCCTCGGCCCGGACCACCGGTTTGGAAAGTTCACATCGTCATTTGTTGGCATGCTGTCCTGAGGACGCAATCGTGCGCCCGCCCAGAGTTTTTGTTTGCGCGTAAAGGTTGCGTCGGCCGCCCCGCTCTGATATTCAGCGGCACATTCGGACGGGGCGGGCCTCGAACAAAAGCGAGGCCATTCACCAGGCGCCGGCCTTGCTGGACGCCGTCACCCGGGGACAGGGACCCGTGGGGACGGGCTTCCGCAATGCGGATGAACTGGAGTCCCTGCTGTTGCAGGCCGGTCCGGCCCATGACCCCTGAACGCCGGGCCCGCATCCACGGAAAATTGCGGCCATGACCTGGCGCGCGTCACCGGAAACGGATGAAGATTTGATCGCCGCCCGGGATTTTATCGCCGCCGACAACGAGCAGGCCGCGCGGGATTTTCTGGATGCGGCGTTTGAGGCTTTCGACCTGCTGGCGCAATTCCCGGAGACGGGGCCCCGGGCGCGTTTCAAAAACCGGGCTTTAAAAGGCGAGCGTTATTTTGTTCTGACACCGCCCTTCAACCACTGGCTGATCTTCTGCCAACTGGCCGGCAACGACGCCGGGATCAAGCGCGTCCTTTATGGAAACATCAACTGGCGGCAGGAACCGGAGCGGTTTTTTTAAACCGCCCGTCGCCGACGCCGAAACCTCGGATTTTGAATTTCTTTTTCCTGTCTTTCCCGCCGTTCACGGGTAAATTTTGCTTTCGATGATTCAATACCTTGATTTATTGCGGCACGTCCGGACGCACGGCAAATTCAAAGCCGACCGGACCGGCACCGGCACGTATTCGGTGTTTGGCGCCCAGGCGCGGTTTCCCCTGCGGGACAGTTTTCCACTGCTGACAACGAAGAAGGTCCACACCAAATCCATCATCCACGAGCTGCTCTGGTTTCTGAGTGGCGACACGAACATCAAGTATCTCCAGGACAATGGGGTCTCCATTTGGAATGAGTGGGCGGATGCGGCCGGCAATCTGGGGCGTGTTTATGGCGCGCAGTGGACGGACTGGCGCACGGCGGATGGCCGGTCCATCAACCAAATTGACCAGTTGATCCAGCAGATCCGGCGAAACCCGGACAGTCGGCGGCTGATCGTCACGGCCTGGAACCCGGGGGAGATCGAGACCATGGCCCTGCCGCCGTGCCACACGCTGTTTCAGTTCTATGTGTGTGAGGGGGAATTGAGCTGCCAGCTTTACCAGCGCAGCGCGGATATTTTCCTGGGGGTGCCCTTCAACATCGCCAGTTATGCGCTCCTGACGCTGATGGTGGCGCAGGTGTGCGACCTGAAGCCGGGTGATTTCGTGCATGCATTTGGTGATCTGCACCTGTACAGCAACCATTTGGAACAGGCGGACCTGCAACTGTCGCGCGAGCCGCGTCCGCTGCCGCAGATGAAACTCAACCCGGCGGTGAAGAACATCCACGATTTCAAGTTCGGGGATTTTGAACTCGTGGGATACGATCCGCATCCCGGCATCAAGGCCCGGGTGGCGGTGTGAAGACCAGCGATGCACCTTGGCGCATACAAATTGGCGACCCCGCTGGATTCGTTCTGGGATAGAATCAACCGCCGCCCATCGGTGGCGGTCCGGGCCGGGCTTCTGTTCATCGTGCTGGCGGCGCTGGTCGCCTATTCACCGGTGTTTTCCGCCGGGTTCATCTGGGATGATGATGATTATGTCACCAACAACCCGCACCTGAACGATCTGACGGGGTTGCAGGCCATGTGGCGTACCACCACGGCCACGCCGCAGTATTATCCCCTGGTCTTCACCACGTTTTGGCTGGAACACCATTTGTGGGGATTGCATGCGGTTGGGTACCACGCCGTGAATGTGCTGCTCCACATTCTGGCCGCGCTGCTGCTGTGGCGGGCGCTGGCGCGCCTGCAAGTGCCGGGGGCATGGCTGGCGGCGGCGATCTTTGCCCTGCACCCGGTGGAGGTGGAATCCGTCGCGTGGGTTGCCGAGCGCAAAAATGTTCTGTCCGCCGTGCTTTATTTCTCGGCGGCACTGGCTTATCTCCGCTTCGCGGGACTGGAGGAAACGAAGCCACCCGCCCGCCGTTGCTGGGGTGATTATGCAGCGGCGTTCGTTTTGTACCTGGCGGCGCTGTTGAGCAAGACCGTGACCTGTTCCCTGCCGGCCGTGCTGCTGCTGCTGATTTGGTGGAAAAAAGGCCGCCTGGACCGGCGGAACGTTCTGTGCTTGACGCCCTTTTTTCTGGCCGGGATCGGGCTGGGACTCACCACGGCCTGGCTGGAGAAGGCCCATGTGGGCGCGCACGGTGCGGATTGGTCGCTGACGCTGGCGGACCGCTGCCTGGTGGCGGGGCGTGCCCTGTGGTTTTACGCCACGAACCTGGTTTTTCCAGAGAACCTGATGTTCATGTATCCGCGCTGGGCCATTGATACTGCGGTCTGGTGGCAATGGTTGTTCCCCGTGGCGGCCTTGGTCGCGGTGGCCGCCTTGTGGCGGGCCCGGCGGCGGATCGGCCGGGGGCCCTTGGTGGCCGTGCTGGTTTTTGCGGGCACACTGGCCCCGGCTCTGGGGTTCATCAACGTTTATCCCATGCGCTTCTCGTTCGTGGCGGACCATTTCCAATATCTGGCCGGGGTGGGGTTGATCACCCTGGCGGCCGCGCGCCTCAGTCGTTGTCCGCGAATCCTTCCCGGCTTGGCCTTGCTCGTGTGCGGTTTGCTCACCTGGCGGCAGTGCGGCATTTATCACGACTTGGAAACGCTCTGGCGGGACACCCTGAAAAAAAATCCCGCCTGTTGGATGGCGCACTCGAATCTGGGCCGGCTGCTGGTCCAGGAGCAAAAATTTGACGAGGCGGAAATGCATTACCGGGCCGGTCTGGAGCTGAATCCCCGGGAGGATGACATCCATTACAATTATGCCAATCTGCTGGCCCGAACGGGGCGGTTGGAACCGGCGGTGGCGCAGTATGAACAGGCCGCGCAATTGGCACCCGAAAAGCCGGACATCCACAGTAACCTGGGGGCCGTGCTGTTGAAGCTGCACCGGACGGACGAGGCCGTTGCCCAATACCGGCTGGCCATCCAGTGTCAGCCGGACGTCATGCGGTATCATTACAATCTCGCCAGCGCGCTGGCATCCGAGCACCAGGTGGACGGCGCGGTCGCGGAATTTCAGCGCGCCCTGCAACTGGAACCGGATTCCGACCTGATAAAAAGACGGTTGCGGTCGCTGGGGGCCGGCCTAGACTCTGGTGCGGAACAGACCTTGACCAATCATGGCGGTCTCTTGAAACCGCCCCAATAAATGATGAAATTGCCGCACCGCCAGCCCAGATTTACCGGTCCCCGAAAGCCGGCGATCCTTTCCACCGTTCTGCCGTGAAATATTTCAAGGCCATCGCCGCGATGTCGTTAAACCGCGTGATTGGCGCGGGAAACCAAATCCCGTGGCATTTGCCGGAGGATTTTAAATGGTTCAAGCAGACCACCATGGGCAACGTCGTGGTGATGGGGCGCAAAACCTTCGAGAGTCTCGGCAAGCCGCTGCCCAATCGCAAGAACCTCATTCTCACCCGGCATCCGCAGGCGCTCATCAAGGGGCATCCGGAGATTTTCGGCCAATACCACGAATGGCGCGGCGGGAAACACCTCAAGCGCGCCTACCAGTTTCATTTCACCAAATTGGAAAACAAGCGGCAGACCGACCTCCTGATTTTCAATTCGCTGGACAAGCTGAACCCGGAGGAATTTCCGAATGACATCTTCATTTGCGGCGGCGCGCAGATTTACGAACAGTCCCTGCCGCGGTGTTCCGATCTGTTTCTGACGCTGGTGAAACGGGAAGTGGCGGGGGATGCGTTTTTTCCGCCGTTTGAGGACAAGTTCAAACTGGTCGCCGAACTGCGCGACACGCCGGAGTTCAAGATTTTGCATTACCGGCACCGCTCGCTGACGGAACCGGAGGAGTAAGGTCACCCGTGTTCGCCGGCCATGATGTCCGTTTCCTTGAGGTCGAGGGCGAAGGGTTCCAGCGGCATCAACTGATCGTGGCTCAAAAACTCCCCGCACACCGCAAAGAAATCGGCGCGGGTGGTCACCCGGCGGATGCGGTGGAGAAACTGGCCGGTTGGTTCCACGCCCAGGCCGACGAAGTTCAGATATTTTTTCATCTTCTGCACCTGGGCGGACTCGCGGATGCCCGGGGTGCAAACGGCGTCGTAGAGAGCGCGGATATACTCCAGAACCTCCGGGCCGCCGGGCACAAACACCGGTTCGCCGCGCTGGTGCTGGCGGATTTGGTCGAACAACCAGGGATTGCGGATGGCCCCCCGGCCGATCATCAGGCCGCGCGCGCCGGTGGTTTTCAAAATCTCCCCGGCCCGGGCGGCGGAATAAATGTTGCCATTGGCCATGACCGGGCAGGGCAGGGCGTCCACTGCGCGGGTGATGTAATCGTAATGGACTTCGCTGCGATACATTTCCAGAACGGTGCGGCCATGCACGGTGAGCAGGTCGAGGTGGTGCCGGGCAAAAATGGGCAGCAGTTCATCAAACACGGCGGGCGAATCAAAGCCGATGCGGGTTTTGACGGTGAACTTGATTTTCACCGCGTCGCGCAGGGTGCCCAGGATGGCATCCACCCGCTTCGGCTCGCGCAACAGGCCGCCGCCGGCGCACTTGCGATACACGATGGGGGCGGGGCAACCGAGGTTCAGGTCCACCGCCGCAACGGGGTACTCCTGAAGCTCGCGCGCGGTGCGGACCAGGGCCGGGATGTCGTTGCCGATCATCTGGGCCACGATGGGCCGGCCGGTGGGGTTTTTCGTGATGGATTCGAGAATCCACGGTTCGAGGTTGGAGGTGGCATGAACCCGAAAATATTCGGTGAAATAGACGTCCGGCCCGCCATAACCGGCCATCAGCTTCATGAACGGCAAATCAGTCACGTCCTGCATGGGGGCCAGCGCCAGGAAAGGCGCGGGACCGGTCAGCAGGGCGTCGAATGTTTCGCGGTGATGCACTGATTAAGTTAAGCAGGGAAGGCCGGGGAAGGGAAACGGAAACTCCACCTTTCAAAATCCAAAGTCCAAAATGCGCGAAAATTCCAAAATTCAACTTTCAAGGCGCGGTCTTCCGGTATCAACGTGCCGTCCGCGTTTTGGTATGGGCGTGAGCGAGACAGCCCTGGCGGCCCTGCCCAAGGGGGCACTGGAAATAGTGGCGCTGGCGTGGCGGGTGCGGGCTTTCAGCCCTTCGACCCCGGCGCAAGGGTGGTCCTGGGGCGGGTGCCCCAGGCTGATATGGTGCCGCGCCGTTGGCGCTCGCGGAGCGCGGCGGGACACCAACCACGACTTAGGGTGGCAGCGAACCTGCCGGAACACCCGGCCACTGATGACGGTGAAATGAATTGTGGCGGGCTGGCAGACGGGCTTCCCGGGCTGTGTCAACCACCGCCTGTGCCGGCAGCGGAAGATAATATGAGGATGTCAAGACGCCGTTTACAGCGGCTGCCGGCATGAAAAATGAAAACGTCAATTTTCCAGGGGCCCTTCACGGGAGGCCGTGCGCTGAGGCGCCGCCCTCAAAGCGAATTCATGATTTCTTTCTTTTTTTGATCGTATTGCTCCTGGTTGATCAATCCCTGATCGAAAAGGTCCTTGAGCTTTTTTAAGCGCTCCGCCGCACTCGGTTGGTTTTGGTTTCCGGTGGCGGGCGCGAGTGACACGGGGGGCGTGGGCGGCGCCGGGGGCTCCCCCAGCACCCCGCCTTGGGACTTGAACAAGGTCTGAATTTCATCATCCGCCAGGGCGCAATTGAACATCATCACATCATCCATCATCCCGTTGAAGGAAGCGCCCACCTCCCCGAAAGCCTCGTTGGGATTGGATCGGTTGGCACCGATGGTCAGATCGTAGTCGGTGTGCCTTAATTCCCCCACCCTGTGTACGGGCCTGCCCACCGGCCAGCCATCCAGATAGAGCCTGGCATCCGCGCCATCGTATGTGGCCGCAACATGATGCCATTGGCCATCATCCAGACGTTGCTGGCTGAGCCCCCCGGCACCCATGCCCGTTTCCCATTCCAATTTCCCTTTGTGATGCCATTGTTGTTGATCGCCCCCCTCACTCAGGGCAAACCCTTTTGAATAGCATTTGTCAAAAATGCGCCGCCAGACGTTGTCGGCATAGCTGGTCTTGATCCAGGCGGCCACCGTCAGGCGCGGCGGATTCAGTTCATCTTTGTTCGGCACGGTGATGTAACTGTTCGTCAGACCGAACCGGACCGCTCCACCGCGATGCCCGTCGGCCACCCATTGCACGCCCACCGCCCGGCCATGATTGCCGTGGCCGCTCTGGTCCGCAATTTTCCCGCCGGCGGGTTCCGCGTCGAAATCATAATGCAGGATCAGTGCCTGGCGCAGATTCCCGGACAATCCCGGCCGGCCGGCCGGTGCCGGTGCCGGTGCCGGCAGGCTCTGCGGCGGCTGGCTTGCTGGCGGCTCACCGTCCCCGGACCGGGCCATGAGTTTTCCCCCCGGTCCCAAAAAAGTCCAGCCCAGCCAGCCACCGACGGCGAACAAGCCCGCCAAGCCGGCCGCCAGCACCCAGTGGTTGCGTTTCCGATTTGACTCCTGCCGCACCCGGGCTTCGTGTGCGGCGGCGGCGGCGGCGTAAGACCTCACCGCATGCGGCGCCGCCGTGGCCCCGGTTTCCCCCGGCCCGCCCACCCCGCCGGCGGCCGGGGTTTTGACAGTCCCGGTCGGCGGCGGCGATTGGGCGATGATTTCATTGGCCGCCGCCGTGCCGTCGGCCCCGCAGGCCGGACAACTCACCGTTCGCGGCATCCGGCCATGCAGCGGTTCCACTTCAAAGGCATATTTCTGGCCACAACCGCATAATAGTTTAACGGTCATCATATCGGCTCCTGACTGAAAGGGTTACAATGAATCCATGATCTCCTTCACCTTTTTGTCGTAGTCCTCCTGATTGATCAACCCCTGGTCAAACAGCGCCTTCACCTGCTTCAACCGCCCGGCCGCATCCGCCTTGCCGCCGTTGTCCGTGGGCGGCAGGGGAATTTCCACCCCGGCCTTGGTCGCGCCCGCCAGCGCCTTGATCTCCTCCGCCGACAGCGCCCGGTTGTAGATCCGCACCTCGTCAATCAATCCGTCATACGCCAGAAAATCGCCCGTGGCATAATCAATCACCGTGTTGCCAATGCACAAATCCCACTCGGTTTTCGCCAGCGTCCGGGGATTTTTCAGGGTCCGGCTTTTCCCCGCCCCGTCAATGTACAGGCTGACCACCTTGCCATCGAACGTGACGGCCACCTGATGCCAGCGATTGTCTGCTAAGGTCCGGTCGGAGATGAGGCCGGCCCCGGGACTTTCAAAGTTCAGCTTTCCCCGCGCGGCTTTGCCATAATAATCGCCGCCCAAGTCGAGGCAATAGCCCTGGTCGCAATGCTTGTCCACAATGCGGTTCCAAAATCCATCCGTGTCCGCCGTCTTGATCCAGGCGCTGATCGTGAGGTAATCCGGATTCAACAGATCGCTGTTGGGAATCACGATGCGGTCATTGAGATTTGTGATGCTAAAGTGATACGCCCCGCCGAATTTTCCGTCCGCAACCCAGGTGGCGCCGTACACCCGGCCATCGTTGCCCGCCCCGCTCGCATCATGCACCACCCCGTCCGTGTCCGGTTGGTCAAACGGCAGGTATAACACCAGCCCGCCCGGACCGGGCGTGCCGCCCGTCCTGTGGTTCGGATGCCCGGGTTGGGGCACGGGGCCGGGTTGGTTCAGCAAAAGCCACTGCGCCCAGTTTAGGCTGGCCGCCGTTTCCAAGGCGCCCCGCCGCACCAACTCCCGCACCCGCGCTTTGATCCGCCCGCCCTCCGAAACCACCGCCGCAGGGGACAAACCCTCCGGCTGCTCCAGCGCGGACAGAATTTGCCCGGCGAACTCCGCCGTTTCCGGGTCGTTGTTGTTCAGAAAGTCACGGCGCGCGTCCGTAAACGCCTTCAGACATTTCTCCTTCCGTTTGGCCGCCGCCTGCGCGGCCGAATCCGGCTGGGCCGGCGCCGAAGTTTGACCACTGGAGGAAAAGACCCATTCCGGGAAGGCCATCAGGGCTGCGACAAGGCATAATATGACAGGTTTCATGATTATTTTCCTGGACGGCTGCGCGTTGAGTTGACTTATTCTGACGCCGCCGCCGCCGATTTGCAAGCCAAATTTCCAAGCCCTGGAAACTTGGATTGTGGGGAGCCGGGGGGCGGTGTCGGGGCGCGTCCCCCGGCGGCCGGGCGCCGCTTGCGCCGCGCTCTCGTTACCTAGTAACGAAATGTGCTCACGATTCGGAATAATCCTTGACATGACTTAACTGGTTGAACCCCAGCATGTTATCAACCATGTCAACCAAAATCCGCACGCCATCGCGTTACTGAGTAACGAAAATGACCGTTCGATTTTTTTTGTTTCGGGGGATTTTGCCCCCCCTTCCGGCGGATCGCACTCCCCAATGGCCTCCGAAATGGCCTCCGGCCCGAAAGCCAGGGCGGCCCCGGTCACTTGTCCTGAAACTGGGGGTGGGCCTGCAACTTCGCCCACGATTCCGGCGAGAGCGGGGCCTGGCGGTAGACGGCGTCCCACATGGGTTCGGCACTGTAGGAAACCCGGGCGCGTTGCAGCCATTTGAGGGGCAGGGGGGCGGAGAGCAGCGCCGGCGTGTTGGCGGCCAGGGTGGTTTCCTCCTTCTCCCCGGTGGCCTGGCCCACGCCAACGTAAAAACCGGCCAGCAGCAGGGTGACGCGCAGCAGGGTGCTGCGGGAATAGGTGGGCAGGGCGCAGGGCCGGGCCGGGTCCAGCAACTGAAACAGTTTCGTGAAAAGCTGGGGCGTCCACATCTGCGGATTTTTCGCGGGCGAAAAGGCGTCGAACAGAATGGCGTGCGGCTTGGAAAATCGTTGGGCGGCGGGCTGGCCCAACAGCGTGGGAAAATCCGCGAGGTGCAGATCCCATTCGACCGTCTGCCGGTCATTTTGAAAACTGACGCGCCGGTCGTGCAGCAACGTTTTCAGGTGCTCCTCATAGCCGTCGAAGTAGCCGAGGGCGGCGGCGTTTTGCAGGGAGAATTCGAGCGGCTCCGGCGTGCAATCAAAGCTCACCAGCCGGATGGCGGCGGGGATTTCGCGGGTGGAACGCAGCACGGTCAGGGCGTTGGCGGCCGCTCCCAGGCCCACATCCCAGATGACAAACTCACCGGCATGATCCCGGAGCCGTTCGCGCAGCCGGAGCTGTTTGACGTAGAGCGCCTCCGCCTCCGCGACCGGTCCGATGACCGGATGAAAAGTTTCGCGGTGCGCCACCGAATGAACGCTGTGCGCGCCGCAGGCCAGTTTGACCAGCCGGTAATTGGGGGTTGATTTCAAAATGGTTTGCCAAACTGTGGTCAGGATGGCCTGGGTTGACCCGCCGTCAGCCGAAAAGCAAAACCGGCGCCCCCCGCCGGGAGCGCCGGTTTGCCAAATTTGCTTCGCCGGTCAGAGTTGGGCCATGGCTTTGTCCATGGCCGTGAACAGCCGGGCCATGGTGGCTTCGGTTTCATCGCCCATGTTGGAAATGCGGAAGGTGGTGCCCTTGATCTTGCCGTAGCCGCCGTCAATCAGGAAGCCCTGGTCTTTGACGAGCTTCTGCAGTTTCGGCACGTCCACCACGCGCCCGCCGGGACGGGCGCCGTTGCTGACGCACGTGAGCGTGACGGATTCATAACCCTTCTCCGGGAACAGCACGAAGCCGTGTTTGGCCGCCCAGTCGCGCGTCATTTGATTCGTCTTTTGGTGGCGCGCATGGCGGGCATCCAAACCTTCGGCAAAGAAATCCTCCAGCTTCGAGGCGAGGGCGAACACATGGCCGATGCTCGGGGTGCTGGGCGTCATGCTTTGCTCGGCGTTCTTTTGGAATTCGACGATGTCGAAGTAATAACCGCGGTCCTTGGCCAGCGCGGCCTTGGCCAGCGCGGCGGGGGAGACGGCGAACACCGCGAGTCCGGGCGGCAGCGCAAAGGCCTTTTGGGTGCCGGCCAGCAGAACGTCAATGCCCAGTTCATCAAACTTGATGGGCAGCGCGGTCAGCGAACTGACGGAGTCCACGATGAAGGTGACGTCGGGATATTTTTTCTTGAGCGCGGCGATTTCCGCCAGCGGACTCATCACGCCGGTGGAGGTTTCGTTGTGGATGAGGGTGAGGGCGTCGAACTGGCCGGTGGCCAGTTTGGCGTCCACCAGATCGGCGCGGATGGGGGAGCCCCAGTCCACCTGCAGGGCCTCGGCCTGCTTGCCGCAGCGTTTGGACACGTCGAACCATTTGTCCGAGAACGCGCCGCACATGCAGTTCAGCACCTTTTTCTGAACCAGATTGCGCACGGCCCCCTCCATGACGCCCCAGGCGGAGGAGGTGCTCAGATAGACCAACTGCTTGGTGTACAGCAACTGCTGGAGCTGCGGTTGGATTTTGGCGTAAAGGTCTTTAAACCCTTGGCCGCGATGACCGATCATGGGCGAGCAAAACGCCTTGAAGGTTTTTTCGCTCACTTCGACCGGTCCCGGAATGTGCAGTTTGACGTGTGCCATAGAGGTGGGTGAACTTTTCACAAGCCGGGCTAAAAGGCAAGCGGGATTTTTGGGTGATTTTCCGGCGGGTTTCAGCCATTTGGCCGGAGCTTGACATCCGCTGCCGGGTGACCTAAAACGACCACGACCATGCCTGATCATCATTCGCGGAACCAACCAAGCCTTTGCCCGGCGCTTGTGCCGGGGGCCCTCCTGTGCCTCCTGTTGACCGGGGGCTGCACCCACACCCGGCCCAGCGCCTACGAACGGGATGGGGCCGTCATGTCCCTCCCCAAATTAACCGCGGTGACCGCCGGACCAGTGGCGGCGTTGCTCGCCCATGGCCCGGCGTTCCGGTCCGATTTTACGCTCACCTTTGTGCAGCCGCCCAAGCCGCCCTTGAAATGGACCGGGCGAATGTTTGCCCGCGATGGCAATTTCCGTCTGGAAGCCGCCCTGGTCCAGTCCAAAAAAAAGAACCCCGGGGCGGGGGGGTTTGGCGTGATTTGGGATGACTCCGTTCAACAGGGATTTGTTGTCAGCGAGACCCTGCAGGGCTATGCCCCGATCGCCTCCTCGATGCACTTCACCAACCTGCTCACCCGCGTCGAGGCCGGGCAAACCCAGCGGTTTGAAGGCCACCCGACCGACCAGGCGAGCGTGACGGTGGTGGACAGCTCCGGCGACCGGCTCGTCCTGCAGGTGCTGCGGGCGCGGGACGCGGGCAATTTGCCCGTGCAGGTTCAATCGCCGGCCGGCGAATCCGAGTCCTTCACGCTGACGCTGGCCAACCTCAAGCTGGTCACCCCCGGGGCCGATTGGTTTGTCCCCCCCGACGGCTTTACAAAATTTGAGAATGAACAAACCCTGATGGACATCCTGGCCGAACGGATTCAGAGTGTTTACGGAAAAGGCCAGGACGCCGACGAAACCGGGGAAAAAATGCCGGGGCCCGGCCAGCCAGACCACAATTGATCGGGATGAGGCGATTGAAGACAGCCTGCGACCGGTTCGAATTTGAGCGCGTCCTGTGGTTGCAGGGCATGCAGCGCGTGGCCGGGGTGGACGAGGCCGGCCGGGGGCCGCTGGCCGGGCCGGTGATGGCCGCCGCCGTCATCCTGCCCGCCCGCTGGGCGCACACCGGCCTGCCGGAGGAACTGGAGGGCTTGAACGATTCCAAACAACTTACCGAGGCCCGGCGCGAAAAATTCTGCGCCTTCATCCTCGCCTGCCCGGAGATTCAATCCGCCCACGCCCTGCTGGACGCCGCCCGGATTGACGCCATCAACATTCTCCAAGCCACCCACTGCGCGATGAATGACGCCCTCGCCCGGCTGCGCCCCGCCGCGCAACACGCGCTGGTGGACGGCCGGCCGGTGAAATCGCTGCGCCTGCCCCAGACGGCGCTCGTGAAGGGGGACGCCCGGAGTTATTCCATTGCCGCCGCCAGCGTGCTGGCCAAGGTGACGCGCGACCACCTGATGTTGCAGTACCACGAACAGTGGCCCGCCTACGGTTTTGCCGAACACAAGGGTTACGGCACGGCCAAACACCTCGCCGCCCTGGCCAAATTCGGCCCCTGTCCCATCCACCGGAAAACCTTCGCGCCGTTGAGACGGCCGGAACCGGAATTGTGGTAGGCGGACGGGTTGAATTGGTCGCCGCCGCCCGGCCGTCGGTTCGTGCTTGAATTCCCCGCCGCCGGGATTAACAATGGGTTTGGAGTGAAACACCGCAGGTTTGGTCAACCAAAAACACATTATGATTGCCACGCAAATCCGCCAAAAAGACGCCGC
>CAZUBG010000144.1:0-1618 GCA_964618545.1 uncultured Bifidobacteriaceae bacterium
CCTTTCAAACCAACATCCTCGCCCTCAACGCCGCCGTCGAGGCCGCCCGCGCCGGCGAAGCCGGCATGGGCTTCGCCGTCGTCGCCGACGAGGTGCGCAACCTCGCCCAGCGCAGCGCCCAGGCCGCCAAGGAAACCGCCGCCATGATTGAAGGCGCCATCAGCAAAACCGGCCAGGGCGTGGAGATCAGCCGGCGCGTTGCGGAGACCCTCAATGAGATTGTGGCCAAGGCCCGCCAGGTGGATGAACTCGTCGCCGAAGTGGCCGGCGCCTCGCGCGAACAAACCCAGGGCATCACCCAGATCAATACGGCCGTCGGCCAGATGGACAAGGTCACCCAGTCCAATGCCGCCAGCGCCGAGGAAAGCGCCGCGGCGTCCGAACAACTCAATGCCCAGGCCGAAACCATGAAACAGTCCGTGCTCGAACTGCTGCAACTCGTGGAGGGAAGCCGCCAGTCCGCCGCAATGGAATCAGCCGCCGCTCCCCGGGACAACCCGGAGACCCGCCGCCCTGCCCCGACGGCCAAACGGCCCGCGCCGGCCCGCCAAAACGGCCATGGCCGCCCCGCCCCGGCGCTCGCCGCTTCGTCCCAAAACGGGAAGGACATCAACTTGGAAGGCGATTTCAAGGATTTTTAACCGGGCTTGCTCAAACCGCATCCCGGTGGGTGCCTCCCAAAGTTGGGGGCGTTCACCGACTCCCCGGAGCCCGCCCCGGTGGCGCGGACTGGCCGTCCGCTGTATCGCCGGCTGGCAGCCGGCTCGGCAACCGAATCCACGCCCATTGGCGAACCTCAGCCGCCCCCCGTCCGCGCACCGCGTCCCGGCGCGCGGCGTTCCCGCCGCTTCCTCGTCCGGAAATGTTCAAACCAACGGAAAGGTTCATGCTGGTTCAAACCCCAAACCGGCTCCTTGGCACCGTATCCAGCGCATTTTTCATTAGCACAGCTAACCGTTAATATCCAGCCCACTGCAAACCGCCGCCGAAATTTGACCAAACCAAAAACTCATGGCATGAGTTTCCTGTGCCCGAGCTTCGGCTCCGGGCCGTGGATCAGAGGAGGCTTTGGTTTGGGCGTTCGTCCTTCAGCCTTGAGTCTTGGCTTTCTCCCCTCCACCGGTTCTTTGACATATTCCGTCGCCAGACGGCCGTCGGAGCGGTTTTTTCGTACCGCAGACTTCCAAGTCTGCCGTATCGCGGGTTTCCCAACCCGCAGACCGTTCGCCAACCTGGCGCGCCCGATCCGCGGACAAGCCCGCCGTTGGGGAAATCGGCGATCCAGCCGGTTGAAAAACCTGCGGTCTGCCCACACAAGATGCCTATGAGATGCAGACCCCATAAGGCGTGCCAGATCCGCCCAACCTTGAGGCAAACGTCCGCTCAACGTTTCTTGCTAAAGCAACCCCCGTCCGGGGGGCATTGCATTCCCCCTGTCTCCTCCAGACCCGGCAAACCGGCGAATGGCAGGAAATTACGGAAGAAAATAATTCCCGGCGCGGCTGCATTGCAAATGCAATGCAGAACCAGGCAAAAAAACGAAAAAACACGGATAAACACACAAAGAACCGATTTTAAAAAGTAAAAAGTGAATCCACGCGTCGCGAGTCAAACCAGG
>CAZUBG010000144.1:1718-14661 GCA_964618545.1 uncultured Bifidobacteriaceae bacterium
TCAAACCCAGTCAAACCCTTGATCCAACCAAATAAAACCCAATCCGACCTAATCCAACCTTTCACCCCAGCCCAAAGACCCCCGGCGAGCCACCAAGCCGATATCGCAAAAGGCTCACCCCCTGTAGGCCGGGTCCCCTGACCCGGCGTCGCGAGTCAAACCAGGTCAAACCCAGTCAAACCCTTGATCCAACCAAATAAAACCCAATCCGACCTAATCCGACCTAATCCGACCTTTCAGGCCATCAGCAAGTCCCCGGTCGGCTTCCTCCCACAAAACAGTTCCCATTCCGGCGGGACCCCATTAAAATCCAGCCGTTCGTTCATGCGTAAATACCTACATGTCATCAACATCGGGATTCAGAACAACCTCGCGTACCGGTTTAATTACCTCACCCGCACGCTGTTCAGCTTCATCCCCTTGTTTGCCATGGTCTCGCTCTGGCGGACCGTGTATGCCGGGGGCGGGGACCGGGAGCATTCCGGCTACACGCAGGCCCAGATCATTTTTTATTACCTGCTGGTCGCCGTGGTGGACGTGCTGACCGCCGTCAACGAGGACGACTGGCAGATCGCCGCCGACATCCGCGAAGGCAACATCAGCCAGTTTCTCCTGAAACCAGTGGATTATCTGACCTACCGACTCTGTCTTTTTGTCTCCGGGCGGGTGGCCTGCCTGGCCATGGCGGCGATACCGCTGGCGCTCTTCATTTTTTGCTTCCGCTCCAGCGTCGTCGCCCCGGCCGGGGGAATGGCCCTGCTGGCCTTCCCGGTTTCCCTGGTGCTGACCGCCCTGCTGCAATTTTTCATTTCCTACGGCATGGCCATGCTCGCGTTCTGGCTGCTGGAAATTTCCACCTTTATTTTCATCCTGTTCGCCTTTGAATATCTGGCCAGCGGACATTTGTTCCCCCTGGACATGCTCCCCCCCGCACTGCAATCCGTGCTGGCGTTCACCCCCTTCCCCTGCGAAATGTATTTTCCCGTGAGTGTTTACCTGGGCCGCGCCGCAGGCCGCCAACTGGTCTGCGGATTGCTCATGCAACTGGCCTGGGTCCTGGCCGCCTACCTGTTCGCCCGCGTGATGTGGTGGCGCGGCATTAAAAAATATTCCGCCTTTGGCGGCTGAACCCAACCCCCATGAACCTCAAACGCCACCTCATCATTTACGCCGCCCTCTGGAAAAACTCCGTGGTGCGCGAGATGTCCTTCAAGGGGAACTTCATCCTGTGGATCATCGTGGAGTTGCTCTGGTTCGGACTCCAATTGAGTTTTGTGGGCGTCATTTTCCGCCAAACGCAGACCGTCGGCACCTGGACCCAATGGGAGATGGTGTTGCTGGTGGGCGCGAGCAATTTCATCCAACAGATTTACCAGGCGTTTTTCCTCACCAACTGCACCAACCTGTCCGAGCTCATCCGCACGGGCAAAATGGATTTCCTGCTGCTGCTGCCGGTGAACACGCGGTTCATTGTTTCCCTGCGCCAGGTGGACCTGGGCGCTTTCATCAACGCCGGGTTTGGGCTGTGCGTGATGATTTACGCCGCCGCCAAACTGCATCTGCATCCCGGCGCGCTCACCCTCATGGGTTTTGGCGTGTTGTGCCTCGTGGGCATTCTGATTCATTATTCGCTGATGTTCATGCTCGCGGCGGTGGGGTTTTGGACCGTGCGCGCCCAGGGCATCGTCTGGGGCTATTACAATCTGTTCAACATTGCGCGGATGCCGGACGAAGCCTTTCGCGGCGTGTTTAAGGCCATGTTCACCTTTGCCCTGCCGGTGCTGCTGGTCTCCAATGTCCCGGTGCGGTTGCTGGCGGACAAACTGGTGTCACCGGCCGCCCTGCTCTCACTGCTGGCCCTGGGGGCCCTGTGGGCGGCGGTCTCCGAATGGTTCTGGCGGCGGTCCTTGCGCCGTTATACCAGCGCGAGTTCGTAGCAACTTGCCAAATATTGAGTTGTCGTGCCCTCCGTTGTCTTTTTATACTGTATCCATGAAATCTTGCTTCCGTCTGACCCTGCTGGTGGCCGCCTTGCTATTGGCGGGGCCCGCCCTCAATTCCCGGGCGCAGAACACCAATGTCCCCGTCGCCAACCTCATCTCGGGAAACACGGCCACGAATCCCGTGCCGCGGGATTCCGCCTGGATCAGGCGTCACGAGGGGTTTGTCAACCTTGCCCGGGCCGGCGGGATTGACCTCCTGTTTCTGGGCGATTCCATCACCGACTTTTGGCGCAATCGTGGTTCCAACGTGTGGAATCAATGTTATGCCCCGCGTCATGCCGCCAATTTTGGCATCAGCGCCGACCGCACCCAGCATGTCCTCTGGCGGATTGACCAGGGGGAACTGGATGGCCTCAAACCCAAAGTCGTGGTGCTGATGATCGGAACGAACAATACCGGCAAGGAAAAGGATGGCGGCGCGCGCAATACCGTCCCGGAAACCGTGGCGGGCGTCCAGGCGGTGGTGGCCCGCATCCGCACCAAACTGCCGGACACCAAAATCCTGCTGCTGGCCATTTTCCCCCGGGACACGTTCGACAGCCCCCAGCGCGCCCAAGTCGCGCTCATCAACACGGTCATTGCGAAGTTGGATGACGGCAAAATGATCCGCTTTCTGGACATCGGCCCCCAATTTCTGGATGCCGACGGCACTCTGCCCAAGTCCATCATGCCGGACTTGTTGCACCCCAATGCCCGGGGCTACCAAATCTGGGCGGACGCCATGGAACCCACGCTGGCGGAAATGTTAAAGTAGTCCGGAAGGTTCGCCCGTCCTACTTGGCCAGGGCCTTGGCCACGGCTTTGGGCAGTTCGTCGCCGCGTAAATCCCAGGCGATAACTTTGCCCTGGGCATCAATGAGAATGCTGGCGGGGATGGCCATGATGCCGTATTTGGTGGAAAGTTTGTTTTGCCAGTGCAGGCCGTCGAAATATTCCCGCCAGGGCATTTTCTTGTCCTGCGTGAAACTTAACAGCCGGTTTTTATCATCGTCCAGACTGACGCCGATGATTTCAAATCCCTGCGCGTGGTATTTGTCATAAGTCGCAATGACATTGGGCATTTCCATCAGACACGACGGACACCAAGTCGCCCAGAAATCAACCAGCACCACCCTGCCCTTGTACTGGGACACGGACAGGGGCTGACCGGCGACATCCGTCATCTTGAAATCCGCAAACGCCGAGCCGGGCGGCAGCGCATCCCGCGCTTTTTTGGCCAGCAACTGCTCCTCCAGATCATCCAGCACCGCATTAAGCTTGTCGGCGGGAACCATGTCGGCATAGTTCGTTTTCAGCTCCATAAAACACGCTTTGGCTTTGTCGGGATCGCCAAACAACATCAGGTAAAGCACACCCTTTTGCCACAAGATATGCGACGCCAACTGGGTCCGGGCGCCCTTTTCGGCGGCGAGCAAAACGTCAAATTGGCCGAGGTCGTCAGCCAGTTCGGCTTCGGTGCGTTTGCCGGCTTTAACGTCAGCGTTGACTTTCGTGATCAACGCGTTGTACCGGTCCAGGTTGGTATCAAGCATCTGGCCAACCGCCGCCCGGGGCGAACCCAGCAGGGCGAAGGGGATCAGCAGACAAAAGACTTTCAACTTCATATAAACGCAACGGCCTTTTTAACGCCAAAACCATACAACATAACGCACGTCTTGTCATCTCAAAGACAAAACTCAGCCTGAAAACTCCGACCGGCATTCAGGCCAATCAGGGTAAATCAGTGTTTTTCCGGGTCTTCCCGGGCCTTGCCGCCGCGACTTGAATTGCCCGTCGGGCCCATTCGACCAGATCCGCCGCGCTTTCCAGCACTTCCGGCGGCACTTCGTAATAGGTCATGGTCAGCGTGCGCCCCTTCGATTCGTAAGTGAACGGCCCCATGCCGCGCTCCACATAGGCCGCCCGCGACTGCTCGTTGACTTTGAAAAACAACCGCCCCTCGTCCACAATCCCAAAGAACCGGCCCGCCTGGTACAATCCATGCGCGCCAAACATGGCCCGGGCCCGGATTTCCGGCAGCGCCCCGAGCTGATCAAGCACAAATTCTTTGAACGAGTGGTCGGACATGTCATTCGCAAGCATAAACGCTCATGAACCGGTCCGCAACCGCCTGGTGAACGGGAAAACCGGCCGCTTTTACCGGATTGCCTGTGAGGCTCCTTTGCACCATTATTTCCCCGCTCGCAAAGAGAACAAATCACGCGATCCATTGCCCGGCATGAAATTGATTTATCACTCGCTTTTTCAAATCGCCTGGACGTCGTTCGGCGTCTGGTGGCTCGTCACGGCTGTTTGGGTGAAAAAAATCAAGGAGCCCGAACCAGTCCTGGCATTTGTTACTCATCACGGGCTTTCGATCGTGGCTTTTGTGATGACTTTTTCGTCCTGGTTTCGGCTGGGTCCGCTGGGTTGGTCGCTATGGCCGCAAACGAGAAACACTTTTCTTGCCGGGGCGGCGATTATGCTTGCGGGCCTTGGTTTCGCCATTTGGGCTCGCTTTCATCTCGGACGAAACTGGAGTTCATCGGTGGCGTTGAAGGAGGGGCACCAGTTGATTCGGAGCGGCCCTTACGCCCTGGTGCGTCATCCCATTTACACCGGCATCATCACCGGCCTGGCCGGAACGGCGGGGGCCATTGGCGAGGTGCGCGGGGTGGTTGCCGTTGTCCTGCTGACCGGGGTGTACATCTTCAAATATCTGCGCGAGGAAAAATTGATGAGAAAAGCCTTCGGTGACGAATATGTCGCTTATGCCCGGGAAACCGCCGGCTTGCTGCCCAAGGCCGCCACTTTGAAAAGCCATCCCGTATTCGCGCTCGCCGCCATCACCCTGGTGCTCGCTTTCCTTTTCACGGTGATTTTCCCCTAAGCAAGGGCGCAAAAATCCTTCAAAAGAGTCATTTGACATTTCAAGTTGCGCGTCGGGCCAGCGTGATGCGATGACGCAAGAGGCGCTCAACTTCTTCTGCATCAGCCTGGGGGTTTTGGTGGCGAATTCCTTCCCGTGCAACGTTGCAGGAAAGCTCGTGCAAATCAAGGGCAATTCGCAAGCGCTGCTCGCCTGTCATGGCTTGGTGGCGTTTGATTTGTTCATCCAAGGCCATGGCAGGGGTCATTGTCATAATCAGCCTTTCTGTGCTTCTTTAGCCCAGTTGTCCTTCAAGGTGATCGTCCGGTTGAACACCAGTTTTCCCGGCGCGCTGTCCTTGTCCAAAGCGACATAGGCCAGGCGTTCAAATTGGTAGCGGGCCTCGGGTGCGGCTGTTTTCAAGGAGGGCTCGCATTTGGCGGTGAGGACTTCGAGTGAATGTGGATTCAGATGCGTCTTAAAATCGCCGTCGGCATCCGGCTCGGGCACGGTGAAGAGCCGGTCATAGAGGCGGACTTCGGCGTCCACGGCATGGGCGGCGCTCACCCAATGAATCGTGCCCTTGACCTTGCGTCCGGCGGTTGCCCCTCCGGTTTTGCTGTCAAGATCAGCGGTGCAGCGCAGTTCGATCAGCTTGCCCGCAGCATCCTTGATCACTTCCTCGCACTTGATGATGTAGGCGTATTTGAGCCGCACTTCGCCCCCGGGTTTGAGCCGGAAGAATTTCGGCGGCGGCACTTCCTTGAAATCATCCTGCTCGATGTAGAGTTCGCGACCGAAGGGCACTTTGCGCGTGCCGGTCTCCGGGGCCTCGGGATTATTGGTGGCGTCGAGTTCCTCCCCCCGGTCGGCGGGGTAGTTGGTGATGACGACCTTCAGCGGGCGCAACACGGCCAGCCGGCGCAGGGCCCGGTGGTTCAGGTCTTCACGGATGGCATGCTCCAGCACGGCCACATCCGTGGTGCCATTGTACTTGGTGATGCCAATGTGATAGGCAAACGCCCGCAGCGCCTCGGGCGTGACGCCCCGGCGGCGCAGACCGCAGATCGTGGGCATCCGGGGGTCATCCCAGCCGCTGACCAGCCCCTCGCGCACGAGTTGCATCAATTTGCGCTTGCTCATCACGGTGTAACCCACACTGAGCCGGGCAAATTCGTATTGATGGGGCAAAGGCCGGGGCAGGCCGAGGGCCTCCAAAATCCAGTCGTAGAGCGGCCGGTGGACTTCAAATTCCAGCGTGCAAATGCTGTGCGTGATGCCTTCCAGATAATCACTGATGCAATGCGCAAAGTCATACATCGGGTAGATGCACCAGGCATTGCCGGTGTGATGATGCTCCGCGTGGCGGATGCGGTAAATGAGCGGGTCGCGCATCCAGATATTGGGGGAGGCGACGTCTATTTTGGCGCGCAGGGTGCGGGCGCCGTCGGGGAATTCTCCCGCGCGCATCCGGGTGAAGAGATTCAGATTTTCCGCCACGCTGCGGTTGCGGAAGGGGCTTTCCTTGGCGTTGCGCCGGTAGTCATCCGTTTCATCCGGGGTTAAATCGCAGACGAACGCCTTTCCGGCCTGAATCAGAGCAACGGCATAACCATGAATCTGCTCGAAATAGTCAGAAGCATAAAAGGGCTCCAATGCGGCACCGTGGGAGTTTTTGGGAACCGCGCAATCCAGGAGATGATCGGGTTTGCCGTTGCTGGTGATCGCTTCGGGCAGTTTTCCCCTCGGCTTGTAACCGAGACGGTCGTCCGCCCAGTCGCGAATCAGCCAGTTGACGTCCTCCTGAATCGAATCCACATATTCGACGTCCTCCTTGGTGGGGTTGGTGTCATCCATGCGAAGGTTGCACACGCCGCCGAATTCGCGCGCGATGCCGAAGTTCAGGCAGATGCTCTTGGCGTGGCCAATGTGCAGATATCCGTTGGGTTCCGGGGGAAAGCGGGTGTGGATGCGGGGATATTTGTTCTCCGACACATGCCGGGCGACAATGTCGCGGATGAAGTCAGACGGGCGGTTTTCGGTCACCGGAGCCGGGGCTGCTGTTGGTTCCAAACTCATAAATTTCCAAAATCGTAACAAAGGCAGTGGCCAATGTCCAACGGACAGACGAAGATGTACTGCGCACTTGCGCACCAAGGTGGCCGAGCCGATCAACCATGAACAACATTGAAACCATAATCTGTCTCATCCTGCTGCTGATGGCCGTGCCGGACGTGTGTCGCAAGCTGGGCCATCCGGCGCTGGCCAACGTTATTTTTGTGCTGTTTGGCCTGGCGCTGGGGCCCTGTCTGCAAAAGGATGTCGTCACCATGGTGGCCCAGGCGGGGGAAGTGGGTTTTCTGCTCGTGTTGTTTGAAGTCGGGCTGGAGATTGACCTGCCCAAATTCCGGGAATTTCTCGCCCCCCTGCGGTTTGCGCTGCTGTGGTCGCTCATTCAATACCCGCTGGTGCTGGCGTTGGGCTGGTTATCGGGCCTGACCTTCCCCGAGGGATTGCTGGCGGCGGCGGCCCTGACCAGTTGTTCAATGAGCATGGCCTACCTGGGGTGGAAACATTATCCGGGTCTGCCCGGCTCCTCCCGGACGTTCGTACTGCAGATCATGATTGCGCTGGAAGTGCTGGCCATTCTGGTCTTGAGCGTTGACACCATCACCGCAGACAATGGTTTCGGCTGGCTGATCTTGTTCAAACTGGCCGGCATGGCGCTGACGGTGTTTTTGATCAGCCAGTTTGCCGGGCATTTCGTAAAATTGTGCCGGACGATCATTGCCAAAACCACGCACTGGCGGGTGCATTTTCTGGTGCTGCTGGTCCTGATCGTCTGTGCCATTGGCGAACGCCTGGGGCTGGCCGCCGCAAAGACGGCCTTCTTTCTGGGATTGTTCATGAGCAAGACGGAATTTGGCGGCATGACGGTGGAACAAGCGATTGCGCCGATCAGCCGCCGGTTTTTGATTCCGGTTTTCTTTGTCTCGCTGGGACTGTTGGTGGATGCGCGAATGCTGTTTTCACTGGCGGCGCTGCCGGCGCTGGGCGGGGCGCTGCTGCTCATCGGAGTGCGCGAGGTCCTCCACCGCCGCTGGCTGAAAACCGGCGGCGACCGGCATGCGTATTTGCTGTTGTGCCCCAACCTGACCATGGCCGCCCTGGCGGCCAAGGCATTGTTGGCGGGCGACAGCCGCAACGCGGCGACGTGGGTTGTGTTGTGCGGGCTGTTTCTGTCGGTAATCAGTTTGTTCCTGCTGCCACGCATCAACGACCCGCCGCCGCACGGGGATTGAGGCAAAGTGGATTGCGGATCTGATGTCCAAATTGGATTTGGCAATCATCCGATGCGGGTCCTGCTGGAAAAATCCGGGATGTTCCAGCGGCTTCATTTTGCCGGAGGCGGTTGCAAAGCCTCCAATGCCACCCGTTGTGCAGGTGAAAGACTATTCAGCCCGACTTCGAACGAGGCGTTCATCCAGCCGAAACCTTCGGGCGCAATATAGTCGAATTTCGTTCCCACGTTGCCGTATTCCGCAAACACGGCGTGCGAGCCGGTCACCACATTGTATTTTTCCGGGATGGTGCCGTTAAAGTCGTGCGCGCTCTTAACAATGGCAAACAGCCAGCGGTAGGCGAGTCGTCCGGCGTCGGCATCCAGACCGTAGTTCTTCAAACCTTGCCAGGCCAGCATCTGGTGCGGCGCCCAGCCATAGGGAAAATCCCATTGCCGCTCATCCTGGCGGCCCGCAGTCTCGACGGATTCCCGCGCGGTGGCCGCAAGGCCGGCCAGTTGCTCCAGCTCGGCACACGCGAATGCGGCCGTCCGCCGGGCGCGTTCCCGCTCCTCCGAATCGTTCGCCGCCAGCAGTTTCGCCCAGAGCGGATACAAACCGGTGGCGCTGATGTAAGCGGAGCGCTGTTGCCGCACAAAATCATAGTCGAAAAAGTAACCGCGCTGGTCGTTCCACATCAACGCCATCATGGCCTGTTTGCGCCGGGCCGCGCGGTCGCGCCAGACGGCGGCCGTGCCGGATTCCGGGCCAAGCGCGGGCAGCCGGCCGCCGAATTCCTGTTCCAACAGCGCGGCAAAATCCGTTTCATATTTGTACAGCAGCGAGTTTAAATCCACGGAAACAAAATCCGCCGTGCGGTCGTCGAACCGATGCGTCGTGTCATGACCGGATTCGCGCACCGCGCGGTCCTGCTGGAAAAATTCATCCAGCGTCAGCCCCCCGGCTTGCACGCCGGCGTGCTCGCCGCAATAGAGGTACTCGTTCAGAAAGCGAAACGGCGTCACCGCCGGGCTGGACCCGTTCGCATTCACCTGCGTGAGCCAGGGTTGGAGAACGTCGTCATAGTGGCCGGGTTCAACCTCCGGGCACGGGCCGTTGCCCGCGTCATGGTAGCGGCTCAACTCATAAGGCCCGATCTTCACCAGCCGCTCCCGGCCAAGCCAGACCTGCTGATATTCAGCCAGGGCGGTTTTGAGCGCAGCGGCCAGCCAGTGTTTATCGGCCGCGCCCGCCTCATAAACCGCCCGGATGATGGACGTCAGGAACGGCGGCTGCGAGCGCGTGAGATAGTAGGTGCGATTGGCGTTGGGGATGATTCCGTAATGCTCCTCTTCATAAAGCAGATTGTCGGCCGTGCTGCGGGCGAGTTCCGGGCGGCCATCCTGCAGCAGGCCGAGCACCATGAAATAACTGTCCCAATAATAAAGCTCGTTGAACCGTCCGCCCGGCACCACATAGGGCGCCCCGCGAACCGGCCGGCCCTGCGCATCCTGTTCCAATCGAAGGCTTAACAAGCCGTGCGAGCCATCAAGCCGGCGCACGAAATCACCGTCAATTTTCTCCGGCGGCGGCAGCACAACCACTCTTAACGCCGGGCTGCGGTCCCGGGTCCGACCCGATTGCGCAAGGGCTTGAAAATACTTCACCGCCACCGGATCGGAACCGGGAACATAAAGATAATCATATTTTGACTTCACCTTGGCGTCGGCGACCACCGTGTTCAATTGACCCCCGTCAATGCGCCGGGTGAGGGCATCCCAATAGTAATCCCGGATGAGCCGGTGCGTGCGGTCCACCACCGATTCATCGAGTGGCAGATTCGTCATGGCGATTTCCTCAGCATGACGGTCCTCCGCGCGCTTGAGTTCCTGCATTAACACGGACAACGGGTACTCCCCCGCCACCACGCGCACCGTGACCCCGGCGTCATCGCGGAGTTCAAAGGGCGTCGTGTGGTCGAGAATGGTGATTTTCCGGTCCCCGTCAGTGTCTTCCTGCGCCACCAGCCGCCACAAGTTGGCCGGCACCGGAATCGTTTGCGCGCCGGCCAGCGGGCCGGCCAGCCCCCCGCAAACCAGCAGCAGGCGGAGAGTCCGGGACGCTGGATTCATGGCCCTGGGCGGGGGTTGACGGCGTGGGGCACCAACGCCTCCGCCCGGAAACGGGGCAGGCTTTGCGGATATTCTTTTTGGAGATACGCAATGAATTTCTCGCGGATTTCACAGCGCAGATCCCACGCCTTGGAGGAATCCGCCGCCGTGGCCAGCACCCGGAGCTGCAGGGTTTTCTCCGTCGCGTCGGTCACTTGCAAATTCCAGAATCGGCGATCCCACAAGGGACTGGCTTCGACGATCTTTTTCAACGCCGGACGCACTTGGTCCACCGGCAGTGAGTAGTCCACATAGACAAACACCGACCCCATCAATTGGGCGGAAACCCGCGTCCAGTTTTGAAACGGCTGCTCAATAAAATAAGTCAGGGGCAGCACCATGCGGGTGTCGTCCCAAACATGCACCACCACAAACGTGAAGGTGATTTCCTCAATCCGGCCCCAAAAGGTTCCCTCGACGATCACCACGTCATCCAACCGGATGGGTTGGGTCAGCGCGAGTTGGAAGCCGGCAAACACATTGGCGATGGTTTTTTGCGCCGCAAAGCCCGCGATGACGCCCACAACCCCCGCCGAGGCCAGGAGACTGGCGCCGACGTGGCGGACCTCCGCAAACAACATCAGAATGCAACCGGCGGTGCAGATGCCGATGATCACCTGCAAAACCACGCCCAAAACATGCACCTGGGTGTAAATTCTGCGCGCGTGCAGATTGTCGGCCACCGTGATGTCGTGGCAGGCCAGCACCGCCCGCTCCCCAAAGTTGACGGCCTGAAACAAGATCCAGGCCACCGTTCCGATGATCAGAATGCTGCTGCCATGCCCGACCACCGTGGCGTAGGCGGGCGACAGGCCCAGCACGGGCAGCGCAAAAAGGATCCCCACCACCGGGATGATCACACGCAAACTCCGCCCCACCAGCGGCACGAACAAATCGTCCGGTTTGCCCTTGGTTTTGCACGCCAGCGAGGACAGCCAGTCCTCCAGCACGCGCGTCAATCGGAAAAAAAGCCAGAACAACGCCACAAACAGGCCCGTCCCGAAACCGGCCTCCAACAGCCGGAGCGCGGTTGGCAACCCGGCTTCTTCCGGCGGCCATTTGAGGAATAGCGGTGTGACGATCAGATAAACCCCATAAACCCAGATGGCCAGATAAACGGGCTTTCCCATCGCATCCAGCAACCGCCGCCGCCAATGCATGGCTTCAGGGCCGGCGGAAGTCTTTCTTTTCTGGTGTTGCAGCCAGACCTCCACCAAGCCATGGAACAACACCATGGCCAGAAGAAAACACAGCATCACTTCCAAATCCGCCCAAGTGACCGCCCCGAAGGCTGGCTGGCGAACCCATGGACCGCACAGGTATTCCATGACCTTGACCATCAGCGCCGCCAGTCCGGCAGCCTGGGACTCCATAAATTCCGCTTCGTGGAGGGCGTTCATGGCGATTCAAGGTGACTGTCTTTCCCGGCCCCCGGGTCTCACTCCCGTCGGTGCCCGTGAGGTGCAACCTTGGCTTTAGCTAACCATGTGCCAGATCAAATGGAAGTCATTGCGAAACTTTCGGGGCGGAGGTCAGTGGCAACTTGGGCAATCCTCATTCACATTGCAATGAACGCCGGTCAAATCGTGCATTTTGCATGGCCGGTTTTGCACAAAACGGAGAAAAATAGTTCACTGAGATTAATCACATTGACCCTGCGGATCATGGCCAAAGCCGGCGGCAAGCCGGTGCTCAGCCAGGGTGCGAACGCGCCCGGGCCGCCCGGCACCGGCCTTGTTCCTTCGATTAAGATTGTCGCCCCGGAGTTCATACAACTGATGGGTCTGCCCCCATGCTGAAAAGGCCGCAGGACCGACGACAGTCGGTGTTATTGCCACCATTGATTTTATTGCTTTTTGTGAAAACATTTTCGTCAATCCCACAGTGTGATCAATGAGCCGCTGTTTACCGGGCAAAATCAACACAAAAAACGCCCCGTTCCTCGCCCCGGTTTGCAAGTTGTTGATACACAACAAGAGGATGCAACCCGCCGCCGTAAAAACGGCCGACGGCGTCCGGCCCGCGCCATGAACTTCTGATCTCCGTAGCAGCCAACGTGAGGAGGCTCTGAATCGGTTTTTGAAGCGAGCATCGTCACTTCGGCGGCTGCGTTTTAATGGAGGTCCAAAGGCCGGTTGTAAAAACGCCCGGTGAAGGCACCGGGCGTTTTTTGTCAACAGCCAGGTACTTCAGCAACAGTGGATTCCCGCTTTCCGATTCTACCCTCCCATCTCGTTTATCTGCGCCCATCTGCGGTTAAAGGCCAATCCCTTTCCCCCTCCGTGTCCTCTGTGCCTCCGTGGTGATAACCCCCCGTCTTTCTTCATTTTCCGTTTCCGCTGATACGATTTCCACTTTTATCTTTGCGTTCTCTGCGGTTAAAATTCCCCCTGTTTCCCCCGTCTTTGCGGTCAAAACCCCCGTTTAAAAAAAAGTTCAACGATTTTATGGGTACCCACTAGGATGTCCCACCCCCCCGGTTAAACTGGTGGGCGCGAAGATACTGTTGTCTTTGCCCGGGGCCGGCGCGCCACCCAACGGTGACGCCCTCCGTCCCCGCGTCCCAACCTCCCAGACCCCAGACCCCTTATGAACCGCAACGGTAAAATCGCCCGCCTGCCCGCCGACCTCCTCCGCGAA
>CAZUBG010000145.1:0-14604 GCA_964618545.1 uncultured Bifidobacteriaceae bacterium
ATGACTGTCAGGCAAAATCTGTGCCCCGGCGCGTTACTAGGTAACGAAAATGACCTGTGTTTTTTTTTCTTTCCGCGCTTCCAGTTAAGGGGGCTTCCTGGACCAAGCCGCCGGAACGCGCGACACTGTGTCCGGTGGGAGGCACAGGTGGTTTGGCCCGGAAGGGTCCCAAACAAAAACACGGAAAACCCACCATTAAACCCACTTGAAAAAGTCAGCGCGTCCCCGTGCTGACCCGCAATGATCCCCCGCCCGAATTCCGCCCTTGTCGCCGCTCCGCCGTTTTTGTAGCTTGGCAGCTCCCAAACCAATTGATCTTATGCCTGCCCAGCGCAAACTCCGTTACGGAATGGTCGGCGGCGGCCAGGGCGCCTTCATCGGCGCGGTTCACCGCCTCGCGGCCGCTCTCGACGGCCAAATGGAACTCGTCGCCGGCGCCTTCTCCGCCGATGCCGAAAATTCCCGGATCACCGGCGAACAACTCTTCCTTCCTCCCTCCCGTGTCTATGCCACCTACGCCGAAATGGCCCGGCGCGAAGCCGCGCTGCCGGCGGGGGAGCGGATTGATTTTGTGGTCATCGTCACCCCCAACTTTCTGCACGCCCCCGTGGCCACGGTTTTTCTCAAAGCCGGCTTTCACGTCGTCTGCGACAAGCCCATGACCCTGAACTTGCGGGAGGCCAAAGCCCTGCGGGCCACCGTGCGCCAGACCGGCCGCATCTTCGCCCTCACCCATAATTACACCGGCTACCCCATGGTCAAGGAGGCCCGCGAACTGGTGCGCACCGGCAAGCTGGGCAAAATCTTGAAAGTGGTCGCCGAATATCCGCAGGGCTGGCTGCTCGACCGTCTGGAAACCAGCGGCCACAAACAGGCGGCCTGGCGGGCCGACCCCAAAAAAGCCGGCGCCACCTGCTGCCTGGGCGACATCGGCACCCACGCCGAAAACCTGGGCCGCTACATCACCGGTCTGCACATTGACTCCCTCTGCGCCTCCTTCACCACCTTCGTGCCCGGCCGCCAGCTCGAGGACGACGCCAGTCTGTTGATCCGCTATCAGGGCGGGGCGCAGGGCGTGTTGCACGCCTCGCAGGTTTCCTGCGGCGAGGAAAACAACCTGAACATCCGCGTTTACGGCACCCTCGGTTCGCTCGCCTGGCACCAGGAACATCCGAACGAATTAAAATTCCAACCCAAGGGCGAGCCCGCCCGCATCCTGCGCCGGGGCAACAACCACCTTTCGGACGCCGCCAGGAAATTCACCCGCCTGCCCTCCGGCCATCCCGAGGCCTTCATCGAGGCCTTCGCCAACATCTATCTGGAAACCGCCGCCGCGATTCGTGATCATCAGAAAGGCCGGCGCGGCGTCTATGATTTTCCCACGGTGGACGATGGCGTTTACGGCATGGCCTTTCTGGAAACCGCCGTCAAATCCGCCAAGTCCAAAGTCAAGTGGACCCAGTTTGTGAACCTAAAATAACCATGAGACTTAAAATCGTCCTCCCGGCTCTGTTATCGCTCGCCCTGCTGACGGGTTGCGCGCAGCTTCCCGCCTCGAAGCCCGCCCCCCCGCAGGCGCGCAAGACTCCCTTCCCCGAAGTCATCTTTGACGGAGTCGCCGGCTTCAAGGACACCCCCATGCAACCAGGCGGTTTGTGGCATGTGCATGATCCCGGGCGACCCCAGCCGCCGATCGTCACCCCCGGCTCCTTCAGCGAACTCGCCACGCCCCCCTCCGATGCCGTCGTGTTGTTCGATGGGCGCGATCTGTCGCAATGGCAGTCGGTCAAAGGCGGGCCCGCCCCCTGGACCATTGTGGATGGCGCGATGGTTTCCCGCCAGACCGACATTGTCAGCACCCGGGAATTTGGCGACCTGCAATTGCACGTCGAATTTTGCGAGCCTTTGCCCGCCACCGGCAGCGGGCAGGGTCGCGGCAACAGCGGCGTGTTTCTCATGGGCAAATATGAGGTTCAGGTCTTGGATTGTTTCAACAATAAAACCTACGCTGACGGAGCCACCGCCGGCCTTTACGGCCAGCACCCCCCGCTGGTCAACGCCTGCCGTCCGCCCGGCCAGTGGCAAACCTATGACATCACCTTTACTGTTCCCCATTTTGCCGCCGACGGCACCCTGGTCGCGCCCGGGTATGTGACCGTGATCCAAAACGGCGTGGTGGTGCAAAATCACCAGGCGTTCCGCGGCCCCACCAACTGGCGCGTGCCCGGCAAGTACATTCCGCACGGTCCCACCGGCCCCATTGGTTTGCAATATCACAACAACGCCGTGCGTTTTCGCAACATCTGGGTGCGCGCCCTGGCCGCTCCGGACGGTCCGCCGGATGACTGGCGCATTCAGACCCTGGCCCCATCCGCACCCGCAAAATCGCTCGGCAGCCCTGTGGGTTCACCCCGCGCCAATGAGCTGAGGCTGCTGGCCGGCCGGCCCATGAAACAACCCGCTGCCACTCCCAAAAAACTCCTCGTTGTTTCCACCACCGCCGGCTTCCGGCACAGCTCCATTCCCACGGCGGAAAGAATCCTCGCGCAACTCGCCCGGGAGAGCGGCGCCTTCACCGTGGATTTCGTCCGGCAGCCGCCCGGCCAGCCCGCCCCCTTGAAAAAGGACGCCTCCGATGACCAGAAGGCCGCGTTCCAGGCCGCCCAGGACCGGTGGAACGACAGTCTGAAAACCGTCCTGCAAAAACTTTCCCCGGAGTCGTTGGCGAACTATGACGGAGTGGTGTTCCTCAGTACCACCGGTGACCTGCCCATTCCGGATCGCGAAGGGTTTCTCCACTGGATCAACGAGGGGCATGCCTTTATCGGCCTCCATGCCGCAACCGATACCTTTCACAACTGGCCGGGATTCATTGACATGCTGGGCGGCGAATTCGAACATCATGGCCGCCAGGTCAGCGTGGAGTGTTTGAACCAGGACCCGCATCATCCCGCCACCGCGTTCCTGGGCAAATCCTGGACCATTTCGCAGGAGGAAATCTACCAGTTCAAAAACTACGACCCCTCCCGCGTTCATGACCTGCTCATTCTGGACAAACACCCGGAAACCGGCGCGCCCGGACATTTCGGCGTCGCCTGGTGCAAAAACTATGGCCAGGGCCGGGTTTTCTACACCTCCCTGGGGCACCGGGAAGACATCTGGAATCCCGATCCCAACCTCAAGGACCGGAAAAATTCTCCCGCCGTCAGCCAGGCCTACCAGCGGCATGTTTTGGGCGGCATCAAATGGGCGCTTGGATTGGCCCCCTAAACTGGGGGCGGACGACACGTTCTGGAGCCTGCCGGCATCCTGCACCGGAGCAATGCAGTGTTTGAAAATTCCGCTCAGGGCCGTCGAATAAAGGTGAACGTTTGTTCAATGGCCATCTGCCCCGGATCGGTTATTTTGCCAGACCAATGTTTTGTGATTGCCACCCAACCGTCCGGTTATTGATCCAGCCATGAAGTTCATGAACATAATTTCCCGTCAGCCGGGGCTGAACCTGCTCCTGTCGCTCGCGTTGATCGGCGTCCTCTGCCCGCCCGCCCTGGCTGCGCCGCTGGCGCAAAGCCAGTGGGTGAGCGTTAACCCGGCCGGAAAACTTTCCTGCCAGCCGTTGCCCGCCGGCGACCGGATCATGGATTTTTCCCAGGCCGGATATCTGGGCGGCGGTGTAAAAATTCCCACCGTGCCCGTCAAAAGGACCGTCGCCCCTTCCGGGGGCGACGACACGGACGCCATCCAGGCCGCCCTCAATGAAGTGTCGCAACTGGAACTCCAGGACGGCTTTCGCGGGGCTGTACTGCTGTCTCCCGGCGTATTCCATGGCAGCCGCACGCTCACCATTAAAGCCGGCGGCGTGGTGTTGCGTGGCAGTGGTTGCGGCGCGGATGGCACCACCCTTCAGATGATCGGCGATCCGCACCTGTGCCTTTCCATCGGCGGCGGCGGCGCGCCCGTGCCGGTGGGGCAGCCGGTCGCCTTCACCGATTCCTATGTGCCGTCGGGCGCCGATTCCTTCGACGTCAGCTCGGCGGAAAACTTCCACCCCGGTGACCCGGTGCTGATCAACCGGCCCGCCACCACGGCCTGGGTCGCGTTCATGGGCATGAACACGCTCGTCCGGAATGGCAAACCGCAGCACTGGGTTTCCGGCGAAATGCACGCCGAACGCACCGTCAAAAGGGTCGCCGGTAATCGCGTCACCCTTGACATCCCGCTGTCGGATTCCTTTGATTCGAAATACCTCAACCCACCCGGCGGTTCCCTCGTTAAATGCGATCTTTCCGCCCGGCCCACCCGGATTGGCGTGGAAGATTTCCGCCTGGTTTCTCCGCCGCAGGCCGTCACCATCGTTCAGCGTCACAACCAGGCCCTGCGCATGGACGGCGTGTCAGACGCCTGGGTTCGCGATCTGAATGTGGAAAACACCGTCAACAGCTTTTATTTTGGCGAACACACCAGCCGCCTGACCATTGATCGCGTGGACATCCGGCACGAAGCCGCCACCCTGGGCGCGGCCAAGCCCGAGGATTTCTGGGCCGGTGGCACCCAGACGCTCATCAACCGCTGTTCCGCCACCGGCAACAACCTGTTTTATTTTTCGACCGGCGCGCGGATGATGGGCCCCGTGGTCGTGCTGAATTGCGTCTTCCACGGCGACGGCCACATCCAGCCGCACATGCGGTGGGGCACCGGCCTGCTGTTGGACAACTGCCAGGTCCCTGAAAGCGGCATTGACCTCATGGACCGCGGCGTCATGGGCTCCGGCCACGGCTGGACCATCGGCTGGTCGGTCGCTTGGAATTGCACCGCCAAAACCTTCGTCATCCAGCAGCCGCCCGGCTCCATGAACTGGGCCATTGGCTGCCGGGGCGCATTCGAAACCAGCGCCGAACCCGGCCGGAAAAACGGCCCCAAACTGCCCGCAGGAATGATTGATTCGCCGGATGTTCCCGTCGCCCCCGCCAGCCTTTATCTGGCACAATTACGCGAGCGCCTCGGTCCGCCGGCGCTCGCGAACATCGGCTATTGAGCGGGATGCCCTGGGCAAAATCGCCCAAGAACCCACAAGCCCTGCCAGGGCGGCCCAATTGGGTTGCCGCCGCCCCGTCCATGAGTTTAAAACAAATTGCATTTCAAGGTTAAGTTTTGCTTTGGACGGGTTGGGACCTTCAATGGATTGCCTGCAACACGGCCACCGGCAGGGCCAAACATTCCACGACCACGAATCGTGATGCCCAAGTTGGCCAAAAGCCTGCTGTTGGTTGCCGTCTGTTGCGTTTTTCCACCAGTTTTTCGGTTCCGAGGCAAAGAGGGATTCACCTATAATAAGCTTATATCAAGACCCCTTTGGCGGGGAGTTTTTCAACCGCGAAATACACCAAACACGCGGACGAGACGGGAATTGAGACCGCAGATGGACGCGGAGCGAAAAGGCAAAGGCAGCCCACGAATCTCACGAAGGGCACGAATCTTGGTGGCGGCAGTCGGGGACATGAACGCGGCGCGATTTTCCGGTTGCTTTTGTCCGGGCCAGGGCGGTTAATGGGCTGACCGTGAATGCCGGGCCAGCAGATGAAACGGGAAGCAAAGTTGGCGGGTGGGAAAGCCGAGCCCGCCCCGGCACGGATCGTCGGCAGAAGGAAATAGGACGATACCATTGGACCCTTTACGCCAGACGCAGAACCGGTCCGGGCAGCGACTGCAAAAAATCGAGCGAAGCCTCCAGTGGCTGGCAGCGTGAAAAATGAAAGGCTTCAAAATTATAGAACCCCTGCATGAATGAAAAAATCCATGCCATCGGCCCCAACGCCAATCCCGCCAAAGTAAAAGCATGAAAGAAAGCAATCCTGGTGGGGGTTTGACCCCCTTTCGATTAATAGTGCATAGGGGATCGCAATTGGGACTTGCTTTCACCTTAAACGATGGGACCACCGCTTTGGGCCGAGCCAAGGATAATGCGATTGAACTAGCCGAACCATCGGTATCCAGCCACCATTGCGAGATCATCGTTGCTGGGTCAGAGGTGATCATTCGTGACCTCAATGCGACGAACGGCACATTCATCGACAGCCAGCAAGTAACCGCAGAGGCTTTGCTCAAACCGGGCCAAATTCTTCGATTGGGCGAAATTGAATTACGATTAGAAGCAGGTTCGCCCTCGTTCGGGCGGGGAGCGGCACCCATGCCGCCCCGGGCTTCTTCGTCCCCCGCGTCATCGTTTTCGAAGGGATCGGGAAAGAGGATCAACATCGGAACCAAACTTTTTATCGGGGTGTCAATCTTCACCGTTTTGGGGATTATCGGATTTAAGGTCTGTCATTCAATTGGGCACACCCCTCCTCCAGACAGCGAAGCAGTTTCTTTTCGCCGAGAATCAAATCCCATTCAGTTAGCGGCAACGTCACCCCATCAGGCGGAATCAGGTCTTGTCGCTTATTGGAGTTTCAATGAGGGAAGCGGATACACCATACACGACAGCTCCGTCCACGGCCGGAGCGGGTTTATACCCGGCGAGTGTCAGTGGACGAACGGTCATTTGGGAAGTGGACTTTGGTTCAATGGAACGAACACCGGCTTTACTTTTTCCGCAGGCGAAAACATTTTAAAAAATGGTGCGGAAGGTGATTCGTTTTCCATGTGCGCTTGGGTCAAACCAGAATTGGATTTTGGAGAGGAACGTCTGATCGTCGGCAAATTGGGTTTTCACGCGGGTATAATTGCGAATTCAACCAATGGCGAAAGCACTTTCAGTTTTCAAATTTGGACGCCCATGGGTTCGCAGGGCATGCTGAGGATCAGGACACAGCCGATACTCCATTTTGATCAATGGCATTTTGTTTCCGCAGTCTACGATAGTCGCTCTGTTACACTATATGTGGATGGCAAGAAGGCATCCCAAGGCAAGCTGGAAGGTGACATCCGGACCTACGGCGATGATTTCACCATCGGCGGCCCAGGGTTCAAGGGAGCGATTGATGAGGTCAGGTTTTACACACGCGCCCTGACACCCGGTGAAATATTCAGCGTTATGACGAACCCCACGATTACGGCCGTCTCACTAACGCCGACCATGGGGACGCCTCCCGACCTGCAAGGTTTCATTGACACACAACTCCGGGCCGGAGAACATCGCGTCGTCGTCCCGCCTGGTCGCTATCGCGTCACCCCGCGCGGCCGACAGCATCTTGTGCTGCACGATTTGAGCGATGTCCAGATCATTGCCGATAACGTCGAGTTGATCTGCACGGAAACCACCCGTGCGCTAACCATCGATCATTGCACCAATGTCACCGTGCGCGGTTTGGTCATTGACTATGACCCACTGCCCTTCACCCAAGGTCGGATCACCGGATTCTCCGACGGCAAAAAAAATATGGACGTTGAACTGTTTGAGGGCTATCCAGATGCGAACAGCGCCCGCAACTTCAAATTTGAAATTTTCCGGCCGGATACCCGTGTTCTTCGCGACGGTGACCGTTATCCCAAAGGAATTGAAGTGGTGGACGCACGCCATCTCCGCGTTCTTCTGCCAGGCGAACACGATGATGCGCCGGAACAGATAGGCGACCTCGTTGTTATCGCCTCGGAATTTGCCCCTCATGGCAGCTTTCCCCATGCTGTTTATTGTTCTCAGGATGTCCATGTGCGGCTCGAAGACATTGACCTCTTCGCCTCGAATGGTTTTGGTTTTTGTGAAAAAGATTGTGATGGCAGCATGTATTATCACTGCCGGATTAAGCGGCGTTCCGAAGGGGACGATCTGGTGAAACGCGCCAATCCACGCTTGAGATCGCTGAATGCAGACGCATTCCACAGCATTGACGCGATCCAAGGCCCTGCCTACTTAGGGTGCGAGGCCCACTTTATGGGCGACGATTGCGTATGTATTCGTGGCGATTATCATCTGGTCATGGCCGCACATGGACCGGAACTGCGCGTGTTGGCCAAATACAACAACCTGAACAACAACATGAATATTCGGCCTGGCGACCCGGTGGAACTGATGGCCTATGATGGCCAACGTCTGCCTGATGCCAATGTGGTGGCGGTAAAGGAGAGCGGCTCGATTGCTGACAACGAAAGAATCTTTCTTTCGCATCAACAAATACACCCTGACCTTAAGTCCGGCGACAGAGCGCCCAGCCATGTTTATGCCATCACTCTCGACCGCGAAGTGCGTCTTCCCATGGGCAGTGTGATTTGTTCCGCCAACCGTGCCGGCAACGGCTTTTTGGTCAAGGACTGCCAGTTTGGATTCAATCGCTCGCGTGGCATTATCATTAAAGCCAGCCACGGCGAGGTCAGCAACAATTACATCGAAGGCACGCACATGCAGTCGATTTTGGTCAGCCCCGAATATTTTTGGTTGGAGGGCGATTGCGCTAGTGATGTAAAAATCACTGGAAACACCATTCGTGATTGCGCCGCCATTCCCATCTGTGTCCAAGCCAACGGCGGCAATGGCAACTTCTCCCCGGCCGGAGCCCATCGCAACATCGTCATTTCCGACAATACAATTGCAGACTGCGGCATGCCTGGCATTATGGTGACTTCCACCGCAGGGTTGAAGCTCACCAACAACACTTTGGACTTGCATCCCAGTTTCCAAGTTTCGATGGAAATGGTGCGCCAGGCCCGGCTGAAAGAGGTGCAATCCATAATGGAAATCAATTGCGATCCATGATGTTGCATAACCGCGTCTATCCCGCACAACGGAGTTTTTCGTTGATGCCGGGAGGCCGGCCAGAGCCGAAAAACCCGCTGGAATTGCGGCTTTTACGGGCTTTATCTTGCACTAAACACCGTAATGGGTTCTCGATATTGAGATGTTTTTCGCTGGGCGATGGCTGCTGAACATGGCGCGCGAGCTGCGGCTGGAATATCGCGGAGCCATCGGTCTCATTGTGCCGCCCTTTCAGGGCTTGGGGTCCATTGGGGACGGTATACCCAGGGCGTCGCTTCGCTTTACCCTGGGCTATCCTGTTTTGCCCCTTCGGGGCGGGGGAAGAAATTTGCCTCACATCATAAACGTTGAGGCCCCCTCCGCGCTGGAATTGCCGGCCCGGGGGAAATTCAGGCGTCCTCGCCATTGTCCAGCGGCGGGACGCCGCTGCCACTGAATTGCCAGCCGGGGGGAATTCTGGCATCCTCACACTGTGAAACAAACAGGGACGGCGCTCCCGGAAAGATCATTTGCGCTGACGGTGTGCGCCGCGATGCTGGCCGGCGCCTGCACCTTTTTAAACGTCTATTGCACCCAGCCGTTGCTCCCGTATTTTCAGCAGTTGTTTCACGCCACCGAGGTGCAGGTCAGCCTCACCGTCGGGGCGCCCACCCTGGCCGTGGCCCTGATGGCGCCGTTCACGGGGATGATTGCGGAAAGCATCGGCCGGAAAAAAGTCATCGTGCCCGCGCTCTTTGCCATGGCGGTGCCCACCCTGCTGGCGGCCACGGCGCAAAGTTTGTCCGCGCTCATTTTCTGGCGCTTCCTGCAGGGCGTGTTCGTGCCCGGCGTCATCGCCGTGATCATCGCCTACATCAATGAGGAGTTTGCCGGGCGCACCGGGGCGGTGATGTCCGCCTATGTGGCGGGGACGGTCTTCGGCGGTTTTCTGGGGCGGTTTCTCACCGGCCTCATCGCGGCGCACGGGAACTGGCACGCGGCGTTCATCGTGCTGGGGGTGTTGGATTTGCTGGGCGCGCTGGCGGTGCGCCAGTGGCTTCCGCCGGCCCGGAATTTCGTCCCCGGCCGGCATGTGTTAAAATCCCTCGCCGACACTTGGGGGCATTTGCGCAACCCGCGCCTGCTGCTGATTTGCGGCATGGGTTTCACCGTGCTCTTCTCCCTGGTGGGCGTGTTTACTTATGCCAATTTTTATCTGGCCCGCCCGCCCTTTGCCCTGACCACCGCGGGACTGGGCGGCGTCTTTTTCGTTTATCTCTTCGGCTGCATCGTCACCCCGCTGTCGGGACGGTTCCTGGATCGCCACGGTTTCCGGCGCACGGCGTTGCTGGCGGCGGGCATCAGCCTGTTCGGGCTGCTGCTGACGCTGGCTCACTCGCTGCCGGGGGTGATTGCGGGGCTGGCGTTTTTTTCCTCCGGCCTGTTTGTCTCGCAATCCTCGGCCACGGTGCTGACCGGCCGGGTGGCGGGCCGGGCGCGGTCGTCCGCCGCCGGCCTGTATGTCACCTGTTATTATATTGGCGGCAGTGTGGGCACGACGCTGCCCGCGTGGTTCTGGCTGCACGGCGGCTGGCCCGGCTGCGTGGGACTTTTCGCCGTCATGAGCCTGGTCACGCTGGCGTTGGGTTATGCCGGCGGAAAAACCATTGAGACCGGGGAAAAACCGCCGGGGGAAATCGTGGACACGGCGATTTAAGGGGGCCGGTTCACAGAGCCGGCGGACTGGCTGCCCCGCCGTTGTGACCGGCTTCGCTTCCGGGTTCGGCGGGGGGCAGGGCGGGGCAGTCCCGCAAGGAGGCGACCACTTGGTAAATATGGGCCGAAAGCCAGCGGGCCACGATGTTCTCGATCTCGCCCGCCGTTTGGTCGGCGTCCTGCACCAGCGAGAATTCCACCACCATCTCCTGAAAATGCTTGAGAAATTTGGCGTTGGCAATCCGGTGCTCGTCCCGGGTCGGACACTTCCGCTCGAACAGGACGGCCTCTTCGTGCTTAAAGTGATTCTGCACGAAATGGCAGAGCACCTTGAGGATTTTCCTGATGTCGTCACGGTCCAGACCGGCGCGATGCGCCCGGCAAAGCTGGTTGAGATCCCGGACGACCTGCCGGTGTTCTTCGTCAATGATGGCCACGCCGGCGGCCATGTACTCCTCGTTCCAGCAAATGAAATCCAGCCCCTCCTCCTCCGGCGGGGCCGTTTTCACGGACAGATCTTCAATTGGCCTGACTTTATTCACAAATTATTCACACTTATCCTACCCTTTATTATGGCAATCTGCAAATCCTCATGTCAATGAAAACGACCGGCGGAAATGGTTCAGGCGCAACGGTTTGGGATGGGATTGGGGATGGCCGGACAAAAAAGGGCTGGCCGTGAACCGGCGGGGTCGGAATGCGGGTGAACCCATCGGAGGCCAGCACATGGTGGTTGCAGGAGTGCCGGTTACGGCGTATTGACCAAGTCCCGGGGCGCGGCTCGGTGAGCCGCAGCACGTTGAAAAGTGAAGGTTTGGCCGGTGTTTTGCGGCCCTCCGAGGCGGGGGATGCCTGGTTTTTGTCTTCGGCAACACGCGGGTTAGTGAACTGCTTTCAACTTCCGACCCATCGCCCGTCAATCATTGGGATTGATCCCGGCACCTCCTGAACCGGGTTTGAGCCGGAGCGTTTTTGTCTGAAACCGCCGTCCCGGTGACTTGCGGGAGTGTCCCGGAGCCCTCGGATTTTTTTCGCTCTTTTCCGCCAATCAGTCCACCCGTTGGGCTCGAACCGGGGAAATGAGGGCGGGTTGTTCACCGTGTCTTATACTCATCTTGAAAGCCTCCATCCGCCTTGGTGGGCTGTGTTCATGGAAGAAACTTGGGCGGGCGGTGATTGCAGGGTTGGGGAGTTCTGGCACCCCGCCGGGGTGCAATTCGTTTCCGGGCGAGATCCATTTCCGGGCGAGATCCGGGGGTGTCGCTGGCGCCCGACCCCCGGCTACTGTCCGGCAACCCTCCGGGTTGCGGAGTTGCCCGGCTGCCGCCGGGAGACATGTATCTGCAAGACAACCGCTTCCCTCAGGAGTTATTTCAAAGCATATTGGAATTATGTTCGTTGACCCGGCGTTTCCTCAGGGTGAGGAATAAGCGTGTGCCTAACACCGTTGAAGTTAAAACCATCACTGCCAGCAGCCATCTCACGCCCGGCGAATAATTGTGCCCGAGGGAAGGAGGCCGGATGGGGGAGACGCCCGCGTTGCCCGACTTGATCATTCGCTGCATCTCCCGGCTCATTTGCCGGCGATCCTGGCTGGTCACCCATCTTGGAAAGCTGGGCATGACTAACGCATCGCCCGACTTCAGCATTTGCCGAACCTCCCCTGACGTCGCCCAATGGGTGCCGACGTAACGAATTAACCAGCCCGCCGTTCGCTCATCGGTGACCTGGGTCGGATTATTCAGAACCGGAAGCACGGATGTTGGATTCGGGATGCGTGCGACCACCTCGCAGTGAATCGTGGTTTTCTCGAGTATTGCGCGGCTTCCATCCGGTCCACGTCTAAAGTCGTCATATCTTATGACCACGGCGGTTTTTGGATACACAATCCCCTTGAGAACGCCACTGTTTGTGGTTGCAAGGGTTACTGCTGGTAGCTCATCAGGCGTTTTGGGTCTGGAAATGAACATTTTGGCCGATTCAAGTCCCAATCTCGGCAATGGGTTGGCAACTGAATGCTCAAAATAGCCGGGTTTGTCCGTATTATCAGGGAGAGAGAAACGATAAAAGCCGGGGCATTCACCCTCACCGCTGATCCCAAGGCTGTAAGGTGAACAAAACAACCACCAAAGGGACGCAGTTGATCCGGGAAGATTCTCTGTACTGCCAGAAATTATTCTGCCGCTGTCATAATATTCAAAGTCCCGTCCTTTGATGAGGCTGCCACCTGCGGCACCGTGTGAAAGGGTATAAAAATCCACCCCGTCGCAGGCCAATTCGACCGCTTGGGCATCCTTGTCTCCGGAAGAAAGTTCGGTTAGATGCCATGCTCCATGGGCAGCGAGTTGCAGAATAAATTTGTTGGCATATCCCCAGGTCGCATTGCTGTAAATAATCTCCCCTTGGATTTGCCAAGCGGTTGATCCCGGTGGATACACTGGAGCCCAAGCCAAAACAAAAGCGGTCGTGCCCGCCGCCAACAACAGCGCCCCGCCACTGGCGACGACCGCGGTCTTCACTTTTGCCCAGGCCATGACTTTCAAGGCTCCCTTGAGGATGGTTAAGGTTGAACCCCCAACCGCTGTCCCCGTGGCCGCCGCCGCCACCGTTACTGCCATTCCCGTCGGCGCGGCCTGCACCGAATTTGCCGCCACCGCTCCGGCAATCGCCGTAGCCGTGAGGGTCACCCCGCGTTTGATGAAACTGGCGCGCAGTTTTTCCAAGGCCCGCACCACCCGTTTCTGGGCCGCCCCCTCCTCCATCCGCAGCGCCCCGGCGATTTCCCGCGCCGTTTTGTTTTCAAAATAGCGCAGCACCAGCGCGGCGCGGTCGGTGCCGCCGAGTTCGGCCAGGGCGTCATCGAGCAGCGGCGCGAGCCGTTCCCAGGCATCGTCGTCCGGTCGGTTCAGGGTGGATTGCAGGTAGGCCTCCTGTTCGCGGACCCGGCGGCGGTGCCGGGCTTTTACGGCGTCCGCCGCCGCGTAGCGCGTGGTGCGGCAGAGCCACGCGGAGAGAATGGTTTGTGGCCCGAGCGACGCCGCTTTGCGCGCGAGGATGAGGAACACCGCCTGGGTGATCTCCCCGGCCAGGTCCGAATCCTGCGCCTGCCGCAAGGCCGACGAGTGGACGAGGCCGAGATGCCGTTCCACCAGCGCCGCAAACGCCGCCTCGGACCGGCTGGCCGCGAACTCCCGCACCAGCGACATGTCATCGTCCATCATCATCTACCCATGGACGCACAACGCCGGATTCGGACAAGCTATTTTGCAAAACCGCCCGGAAGGACCCGGATTTTGAGGTTGCGGAAGGCCACCGAACCGTGATCCCCCTGCAACGCCAGCCAGCCGGTGTTGGATTTGGCGAAGAACGGCATTTTGGCGAATTTGGTTTTCGCCACGCGATTCGTGAAATCGCGGCTGCCGAGCACATACTCAAAATAGTTCACCCCGTTGATTTCATGCAGGCATTTTTCAGGGGTGACCAGCAGGCGGACATGATTCCATTCGCCCACCGGCTTGGTGGCGTCCAGCGGTTTGCCGGTCTTTTCATCCAGGGGCGGCTGATACAGCGCATACAGCCAGCCGCAGCGAATGGGGTCAACGGCCTTCACATTGTCCTCCAACTGAAATTCCGGCCCGGTGGCCCACACCCGGTTCCCGGCATCCGTGACATGAAACATGATGCCGCTGTTGCCCGCCTCGGAAATGTTGTAATCCAGTTGCAGTTCAAACCAGTCGAACCGGTCCGTGGTGACAATATCGCCCGCGTTGCGGGCATCCACACAGTCCAGCGTGCCGTCCCTGATCTGCCAGCCGGGACGGATGCCGTCCTGTTTGAAATTGTGCCAGCCATCAAAATTCGTGCCGTTGAACAAGAGCCGCCAGCCGGCCGCCCGTTCGGCCGCCGTGAGAGTATTGGGGAGGGGCGGCTGGTTGAGGTTCCGGCTCGCGCAACCGGTCCAGAGAAAAAATAATCCTGTGATCAACCCCGGGACAATCCCGGGCCAGAGAATTCGCCGGACCGCCGAGAAGATCACCGCCCTGATTGCAGGAACTGATTTCATGAGGATGAGATAGCACAAGCCCCATCCCCCGCACAAGATTCATTCCCTTTACACCTCCCCTCAGAATTGGTTCTTCGCTGTTTTCGGTGGAATGCCATGGTCCGCAGTTGAATTGGCGGCCCGGCCGGTTGCCCACGGGCGACACAGCCGACTGCCA
>CAZUBG010000146.1:0-14597 GCA_964618545.1 uncultured Bifidobacteriaceae bacterium
CGGCTCTGTGAGCCGCAGCACCCCGATAACACGGGGATGTCAAAGCTGTTTTCAGACCCGGATTTGCAAAGTGTCCGCTGCGGGTCACAGGCCCGCGCTCCGACTGAGGGGCGCGGGGCCGCGCCCCGGCGAAACCCCGGAGCGCGGCTCTGTGAGCCGCAGCACCCCGATAACACGGGAATGTCAAAGCTGTTTTCAGACCCGGATTTGCAAAGTGTCCGCTGCAGGTCACAGGCCCGCGCTCCCTCGTACCGGCTCATGCCGTCCAACGACCTGCCCGGCTGAGTTCACACCCCGCCTCCGCACCGCCAAAGCCGGCTGCAAGCCGGCGCTCCGCCGGGGCGCAAATGCGCCAAGACAGACCGGCACTGGCCTTGGACCTCGGGTTAAACGGGTCGCCCCGGAGTTCATAACACTGATTGGTCTGCCCCATAAGCCCCCGTTTACCGGGCAAAATCAACTCAAAAAACGCCCCTCTGCCCGAGCCGGTTTGCAAGTCGTTGAGTCACAATGACATGCCTCAACCAGCCTCCCTCTGTTTTTCTCCGTGTCCTCTGTGCCTCCGTGGTGCAAATCCACTTCTTTGTGTTCTCCGTGTTCCTGGTGGTTAAATTCCATCTTGCGGCCCAAAATCCCGACCGCTTTGGTCGCGTTTCTCAGTAACGCGATTTGGTCTTTTTGGCCGGGTCCGGCGCTTTCGCCGCAAGTGGCTCAAAACCAACGGGTTGCCAATGGTGTCAAGCGAAATCTGCGCCCCATCGCGTTACTAGGTAACGAAAATGACCGTTTTATTTTTTTTCTTCCCGCCAGGTTGGCGCGTGAGAGGGTAAATGCGGGTTCCGGGGTTTTAGGTGAATTCCAAGCGCTGCGGCTCACAGAGCCGCGCTCCGTTGCCGGGCGCGGGTCGGGGTTCCAAGGCGCAAGCGAAAGGAACATGGGGACGGGGTGGGGCAAAGACAAATCATGGGCGGCACCGCAGCGCCGGACCCATCGGGATATGATGGCCAACAGCTTTTTAGTTCGAGGTCCGGCCGGGAGGGGTCGGGACGGCGTCATTGACCGTCCAGCCGCCGCCCAGGGCGTTGATCAGTTGGACGCTCGCGGTCATTTGCTCCATTTGCAGGGCCAGCGCGGTGCGCTGGTTGCTCAACAGGGTGGTTTGGGCGGTGATGACGTTGAGATAGCTGTCCACGCCGAGCCGGTAACGGTCAATGGCGAGCTTGAGATAGCGTTGCGAGGAGGCCACGGCGGCGGTTTGTTGTTGGAGTTCCTTTGACAAAATGCGCAGGGTGGACAGATTGTCCTCGACGGACTGAAAGGCGGCGAGGACGGTTTCGCGGTAGTTGGCGACCGTGCCGCGATAGTTGGCCCGGGCTTGTTCGGTGACGGCCTGGCGTTTCCCGGCGTCGAAAATGGTTTCGGCAAGCGTGCCGCCGACGGACCAGACAAAGGCGGGCCCGCTGAACAGATTTGCCGTGCTGTCGCTTTGATAGCCCACCGAACCGGTCAGGGTGATGGTCGGGAAATAGGCGGCGCGCGCGACGCCGATTTGGGCATTGGCCTGGGCCACGGCCCGTTCAGCGGCGGCAATGTCGGGCCGGCGTTCGAGCAATTGGGAGGGGAGGCCAAAGGGAATGGCCACGGGTTTGGCGATGAGCGTGTTGGTGGCGATGGCAAAGGAGGAGGCGGGCCGGCCGGTCAGCAGGGCGATGGCATGTTCCATTTGCGCGCGCTGAATGCCCAGATCGGTGGCCTGGGCCTCGGTGGTGGTGAGCTGGGTCTCGGCCTGCGCGACGTCCTGCTCGGAATCAATGCCGGTCTTGTTGAGCACGCGGGTCAGCGCGAGGGAGTCCTGATAGGCAAGGACGGTGGAATCGAACAGGGCCTGTTGTGAATCCAGGGACCGGAGGGTGAAGTAATCGGCGGCCAAATCGGATTGCACGGTCAGGCGGGTGTTTTCCAGATCGGCCAGGGAGGCCTGCGCCGCGTATTTGCCGGCCAGGTAGGTGTTGCGGATGCTGCCCCAAAAATCCGGCGCCCAGGAGGCGTCGAGCGGCAGGGAGTATTCGGTGTAAGTCAGATTATTGCCGGTGGTGACACCGGCGGTGCGCTGGCGGGAGACGGCGGGACTGACGCCGACGGTCGGGAAAAAGGCCGAGCGGTCCTGCTTGACGACGGCCCGGGCGGCCAGAAAATTCTCAAACGCCACCGCCACGGTCTGATTGGAGATGTTCACCTGGGTTTCCAAGGCGTTCAAATTGGTGTCGCCGAACATTTCCCACCAGGGGCCGCGAAAGAGGTCATCCTTTGGCTCGGCGGTTTTCCAGCCGTCGGCGGCACTGGCCTGGGCCGGGGTCATTTCCTTGAAGACGGCGGGCGTGGGGACGGACGGGCGGGCATAGTTGGGGGCGAAGTTGCACCCGGCGCCGAAGAAGGCCAGCCCGAGAAAAGCGATCAACATCGCCGGTTGCAGCGCCGCCCGTGGCAGCCCCAGTCGGGCGGCGCGCCGGCGCCCGCGCATTTTTCCCCACCACAGGCGCGCACGGTCGAGATAAAGATAAACCACGGGGGTGGTGAACAGGGTCAGCATCTGGCTCATAATCAAACCGCCGACAATCGTGATGCCGAGCGGACGGCGCAGTTCCGAACCGGTGGCGTTGCTCAAGATCAGCGGCAACGCGCCGAAGATGGCCGACATGGTGGTCATCATGATGGGACGGAAACGGAGGAGGCAGGCCTCATAAATGGCATCGCGCGAACTTTTGCCCTGTTCGCGTTCGGCGGTGATGGCGAAGTCCACCATCAGGATGGCATTTTTTTTGACGAGGCCGATGAGCAGCAGCACGCCAATGATGGCGATGACGTTCAAATCCTCCTTGAACAGCAGCATGGCGAGCACGGCACCCACGCCCGCCGAAGGCAGGGTGGAAAGAATTGTCACGGGATGAATGTAACTTTCGTAAAGAATGCCCAGCACGATATAGACCGCCAGGAGCGCGGCGAGAATCAGCCAGAGTTCGTTCGACAAGGATTGGATAAAGGCTTGGAACGTACCGGCAAAACTGCCGTGAACCGTGCCCGGCATTTTCATTTGCTGCTCCATTTGATTGATCTCTTTTTCCGCGTCGCTCAGGGCAAAACCCGGCACGAGATTGAACGAGACGGTGACGGCGGGGAATTGTCCCTGGTGATTGACGGCGATGGGCGCGGTGGTGGGCCGGTAATGGGCGATGGCGTTGAGCGGAACCATGGCACTGCTGTTGGTCGCGTGCAGATAAATGGAGTCGAGCCCCTGCGGCCCCTGCCAGAACTGGCGGGAAACTTCCATGATGACGGGATACTGATTCATTGACGTGAACATAAGGGACACCTGGGCCTGGCCAAACGCGTCGTACATGGTGTTGTCAATCGCCTCCGGGGCAATGCCCAGGCGCGCGGCGGTGGGACGATCATACACGAGCGAGGCCTGCAGGCCGTTGTTTTGCTGGTCGGTGTTCACTTCGGTGAAGCCGGGCAGTTTTTTTACCTGTTCCAGCAGGAGGGGCCCCCATTTCAGGAGATCGTTGAGATTGTCGCTTTGGATGGTGTATTGATACTGGGCGTTGCTTTGGCGTCCGCCGATGCGCAAATCCTGGCCGGCCTGCAAAAACAACGAGGCGCCCGGCACGGCGTTGAGTTTGGCCCGCAACCCGGCGATGACCTGGTCGGCGCGGATTTTGCGTTCGGCGAGGGGTTTGAGCGCCACAAACACAAACCCGCTGTTGGCGGCGCCCATGCCGCCGGTGAAGGCAATGGCGTTTTGCACCGCCGAATCGTCCTTGACGATGTTGACAAACCGCTCGGTCACCGATTGCATGGCCGGAAAGGAGACGTCCTGCGCCCCCTGCACGCCGCCCATGCAGGTGCCGTTGTCCTGCTGCGGGAAAAACCCCTTGGGCACAATGACGAACAAATAAATGTTCAGGGCCATGGTCAGCAACAGCACCGTCAGGGTGATCGCCGGATGCCGCAGCACGACCCGCAGGCAGCGTTCATAGGTGCCGAGCAATTTCGCAAAACATTTTTCACTTGCGCGGTACACCCAGCCGTGATCCTCCGGCCGGCGGTGCCGGAGCAAACGGGAACACATCATGGCGGTGGTGGTGAGGGAAACGACCAGTGACACAAGAATGGCGGTGGAAAGCACGACCGCAAATTCACGGAACAAGCGGCCGACAATGCCGCCCATCAGCAACAGGGGGATGAACACCGCCACCAGGGAGAGGCTCATGGAGAGCACGGTGAAACCGACTTCGCGCGCGCCGGTCAGCGCCGCCTGCACCGGGGTGAGCCCGCTTTCCAAGTGGCGCGACACGTTTTCGATGACGACAATGGCGTCGTCCACCACGAAGCCGGTGGAGATGGTGAGGGCCAGCAAGGAAAGATTGTCCAGACTGTAACCGCACAGGTACATCACGCCAAACGTGCCAATGAGGGAGACCGGCACGACGATGGCGGGGATAAGGGTGGCGCGCGGACTGCGCAGAAAAATGAACACGACCAAAATGACCAGGGCGATGGAAATCAGCAGCGTGCGTTCAATTTCGCGGACCGACGCGCGAATCGTGGTGGTGCGGTCGAGCACGACGTCGCATTTCATTCCGGCCGGAATGGAGGCCTTGAGGGAGGGGAGCGCCGCCTTGACGCGGTCCACGGTCTCAATAATATTCGCGCCCGGGGTGCGGAAGACGATGAGGGGGATGCTGGGCTTGCCGTTGAGAAAGCCGGCTGTACGGGTGTTGGCCACGCCGTCGCGCACTTCGGCGACATCCGAGAGTTGAACGGCGGCGCCGTTGTGATAGGCGACGACGAGGGGCTGGTAGTCTTTGGCCAGGAGCAATTGATCGTTGGCAATAATGTCGGCGGTGCTGTTTGCGTCCGCGAGCTGGCCTTTGGCGAGATTGGCGTTTTGCCGGCCCAACATGCTGGCGACGTCGGTGAGGCTGAGGCCGAAGCTGTTCAGCAGGCGGGGATTGACCTCCACGCGGACGGCCGGGAGCGCGCCGCCGCCAATGTTGACCTGGCCGACCCCCTGGATTTGCAGGAGCCGCTGCTGCATGATGGTGGAAGCGGCGTCATAAAGCTGCCCGCGGTTGTAAATGTCGGAGGTGAGGGCCAGAATGATGATCGGGGAATCGGCGGGATTGACTTTGCGATAGGTGGGGTTGCTCGGCAGGTTGGACGGCAGATTGGCGTGGGCGGCGTTGATGGCGGCCTGGACATCGCGCGCGGCGCCGTCGATGTTGCGGTTCAGGTCAAATTGCAGGGTGATGGAAGACGCGCCCAGGGTGCTGGACGAGGTCATTTCATTCACACCGGCGATGTGGCCGAGCTGGCGTTCGAGGGGGGCGGCCACGGAGGAGGCCATGATTTCCGGACTGGCGCCCGGCAGCGCGGCCCCGACCGTGATGGTGGGAAAGTCCACCTGCGGCAGGGGCGCCACGGGCAGTTGGAAGTAGGCCACCGCACCCGCCAGCGCCACCGCTGCGGTCAACAGCACCGTGCCGACTGGGCGGCGGATGAAGGGCGCGGAAATGTTCATGACGTGGGAGCGGGCACGGCCGCTTCCGGGGCGGCGTTGGCGGGCGAGCGGGAAACCCGGGCCGCCAGGCGTCCGAAGAACAGATAGATGACCGGCGTGGTGTAGAGCGTGAGCACCTGGCTGACGATCAGGCCGCCGACGATGGCAATGCCGAGCGGTTGGCGGAGTTCCGCCCCGACGCCGCGGCCCAGGGCCAGCGGGAGACCGCCGAACATGGCGGCGAAGGTGGTCATCAGAATGGGGCGCAGCCGCAGCAGGCAGGCCTGATAAATGGCCTCCTGCGCGGGCTTTTTCTCCCGTCGCTCCATGTCGAGGGCGAAGTCAATCATCATGATGGCATTCTTCTGCACAATGCCGATCAACAGGATGATGCCAATGAGCGCGACCATGCCGAGTTCCGTGCCGGTGAGCAAGAGCGCCAGGATCGCGCCGGCCCCCGCCGAGGGCAGCGTGGAGAGAATCGTGATGGGATGGATGTAACTTTCGTAAAGGACCCCAAGGATGATGTAAACGGTGACAATGGCGGCGAGGATGAGCCACGGCTCGTTGGCCAGGGAGGCGATGAAGGCCTGGGCGGTTCCCTGAAAGGAGGCCTGGACGCTCAGCGGCATGCCCAAATCCGCCTGCGCTTTTTCGACGGCCTTGGTCGCCTGGCCCAGGGCGGCGCCGGGCGCGAGATTGAAGGAGATGGTCACGGCGGGGAATTGTCCCTGGTGATCAATCGCCAGCGGGGCGGTGCCGGATTCAAAGTGCGTGAACGCGCCCAGGGCGACGGCCCGGCCCGAGGAGGACAGCACGTAGATGCTGTTGAGCTTGGAGGGGTTGCGCTGAAAGTCCGGCAGGGTTTCCAAAATGACGTGGTATTGGTTCAACTGGGTGAACAGGGTGGAAATCTGGCGCTGACCGAAGGCGTCATCGAGCGCGTTGTCAATGGCCTGCGGCGTAATCCCCAGCCGCGAGGCGGTCACACGGTCAATCACCAGCCGGGCGGCCAGGCCGTGGGTCTGCTGGTCGGTGGCGACGTCCCGGAGTTCCGGGAGCGTTTGGAGCTTCGCCACCAATTTTGCCGTCCACTCGTTTAATTCATCCGCATTGGCGTCCTGCAGCGTATATTGGTACTGGGTCTGGCTCACCCGGTCCTCCACGGTCAGATCCTGCACGGGCTGCATGAACAGGGTGATGCCCTCCACCTTCGCAATCTCCGGCTGCAACCGCCGGATGACCGCGCTGGCGCTGATTTTCCGCTCGTCGAGCGGCTTGAGGTTGATGAGAATGCGTCCGCTGTTGAGCGTGGTGTTGATGCCGTCCACGCCAATGAAGGAGGAGATGCTTTCCACGGCCGGGTCCTGGAGAATGACCCCGGCGAGGGCCTGCTGCCGGGTGGCCATGGCGGGGAAGGAAATATTTTCACCGGCCTCGGAAATACCCTGGATGACACCGGTGTCCTGCACGGGGAAAAACCCCTTGGGGACGATGACGTAGAGCAAAATCGTGGCGGCCAGCGTGGCCACCGCGACGATCAGGAGCGCGCCCTGGTGCTGCAGCACCCACCGGAGGGTGCGGGCGTAAAAACTGATGATGCGGTCCCAGACGCGCTCGGACGCCTCGTAAAAACGCCCCTTCTTTTTCTGGTCGGCTTTCGCCTTCAGCAACTGGGAGCACATCATCGGGGTGAGCGTGAGGGAGACGGCGGCGGAAACGAGGATGGTCACGCTCAGGGTGACGGCGAATTCGCGGAACAGGCGCCCGACGATGTCGCCCATGAACAACAGCGGAATCAGCCCGGCAATCAGGGAAATGGTGAGGGAGATAATGGTGAACCCGATTTGCTCGGCGCCTTTCAAGGCGGCTTGCAGCGGGGTCTCGCCCTGCTCAATGTACCGGAAGATGTTTTCGATCATCACGATGGCATCGTCCACGACGAAGCCGGTGGAGATGGTCAGGGCCATGAGGGTGAGATTGTTCAGGCTGTAACCGAGGAGATACATCACGCCCAGGGTGCCGACAAGCGAGAGCGGAACGGCGACGCTGGGAATGATGGTGGCGGAGACGTTGCGCAGGAACAAAAAGATCACCATCACGACCAGCGCCACGGTGAGAAAGAGTGAGAAATGCACGTCCCGCACGGACGCGCGGATGGTGACGGTGCGGTCGGTGAGGATGGACACATCCATGGAGGCGGGGAGGTTGGCCTTGAGCTGCGGCAGCAGTTTCTTCACCCGGTCCACGACCTGGATGATGTTCGCCCCGGGCTGGCGTTGAATGTTCAGGATGACGGCTGGGGTGCTGTTCTGCCACGCGGCGAGCTTGGTGTTTTCGACCGCGTCAATCACTTTCGCCACGTCGGAGAGCACCACCGGCGCGCCGTTGCGGTAGGCGACCACGACCGACTGGTAATCCTGGCTGGTCAGAAGCTGGTCATTGGCGTTGATTTCGTAAGCCTGGTGCGCGCCGTCGAAATTCCCCAGCGCCTGATTCACGCTGGTCTGGGACAGCGCGGTGCGGACATCGTCGAGGTTGAGGCCGTAGGCGAGGAGTTCCGTGGGATTGAGTTGCACGCGCACGGCGGGCTTTTGACCGCCGCTGATGGTGACGAGGCCGACGCCGGTGACCTGGGAAATCTTCTGGGCGAGCCGGGTGTCGGTGTAATCCTCGACTTGGGAGAGTGGAAAAGTTTTCGAGGAGATGGCCAGCGTCATGATCGGCGCGTCGGCCGGATTGGATTTGCTGTAAATGGGCGGCGCGGGCAGATTGGGGGGCAAATATGTCTGCGCGGCGTTAATGGCCGCCTGCACCTCCTGTTCGGCCACGTCAATGTTCAGGTTCAACACGAACTGGAGGGTGATGACCGAACTGCCGCCAGAACTGATGGAAGTCATCTGGTTCAGCCCGGGCAGTTCGCCAAACTGCCGTTCCAAGGGCGCGGTGATGGCGGAGGAGGTGACATCGGGGCTCGCGCCGGGATAAAAGGTGATCACCTGGATGGTCGGATAATCCACTTCCGGCAAAGCGGACACCGGAAGCATGAAATAGGCGATGACCCCCGTCAAAAAAATGGCGAACATCAGCAGCGAGGTCGCCACCGGCCGCAAAATGAATGGACGTGACGGACTCACTGCGAATCGCTCTTCCTCTTCCTATGAGCCCCGTTTCCACCAGCGCCGCCGCCGGCGGGACGAACGATGACCTTCGCGCCATCGGTGAGCTTGTTGAAATTATCCGCCGCGACCACCGTGCCCGGATCAATCCCCTGCACCGCCGAGACCGTGCCATCCGTGGCGCCGACGGTGATGGTTTGCAGGCGGGTGGTTTGATTGGCGCCGGTTTGATCCGGCTCCAGCAAATAAACAAACGCGCTGTCGCCATTGCGCTGGATGGCCGTGTTCGGCAACAGGGTGGCCCCCTTGATCGTGTCCACGAGCAGCCGCGCGTTGACAAATTGGTTGGGGAACAGCGACTCGTCTTCGTTGGTGAAGATGGCCCGGAAGCGGACCATGCCGGTGGTGGGATCCACCTGGTTGTCCAGCGTTTCCAACACGCCGGTCGCCAGTTTGTTTTGCTGCGCGGCGTCAAACGCATCCACCACCAATTGCCTGCCCTGGCGCAATTGTTTTTGGATGGGGGGCAGATCATTCTCCGCCACATTGAAAATCACGCTGATGGGCTCGAGTTCCGTGACCACCACGAGATTGGAGCTGCCCTCCTGCACGATGTTGCCCTCATCCACCAGGCGCAGCCCCACGCGGCCGGAGATCGGCGAGGTGATGTGACAGTAAGCGAGCTGAACGCGGGCGTTGTCCAGCAGTCCCTGGTCCAATTGCACCGTGCCTTCGTCCTGGTGAACCAGCGCGACCTGGGTGTCCAACTGTTGTTTGGGAATGGCGTTGCTGGCAAAGGCCTGCTGGTACCGCTCCAGATCGAGCCGCGCGTCTTCGAGCATGGCCGTGTCGCGGGCGAGCTGGCCTTCCGCCTGGGTCAGGGCCGCCTGATTCGGCCGGGGGTCAATTTCCAGGAGCGGGTCGCCGGCATGAACCATCTGCCCCTCCTGATAACACACTTTCATGAGCTGGCCCTGGACGCGGCTGTTCACCGAAACGGTGTTGAGCGGCGTGACCGCGCCCAGCCCGTTGACGTAGATGCCAATGTCGCCCGTTTGCGCCTTGGTCGTGCTGACCATGATGGGGCCCAAACCCGCCCCGCCCCGGCCACTGCGGGCGGGGGAAGCGGCGGAGCCTGACTGGCCCCCGCGCCGCGCCAGGACAACGCCGGCCGCCACGAGGATAACGAGCAGCAAAAACACCAGCCACGCCCCCCAGTGGGATGAGCGGCCAGCCACCCGGACGGCCGGCGGATTTTGGGATTCGCCGGGGTGCTCTGGCCGCGATTTAAAATCAGACATTTTTTAACTCCATTCAGTATTGTTTGTGCGCGTCATAAAAAAGTTTTGCAAGGATAACTGATTTTGCAACGGCGTCAATTGAGTTGCGCTTGCTTTCCCGGCGGCGGGCCGGGTTTTCCGACGGTTCCGGACATTCGTGGAGCAAAACACTTCAGCCCCCCTGCGCCGCCCCAGCCGGTGCGGACGCACCCGCACAGGAAACGTGTCGGCGTCAAATTGACTGACCGGCAAAAACACTGGCTTTGAGTATTTGAACCTTCGCATAAAATGACTCCCGGGAAGACGCCTCATTAAACGATGCGTCCGCGTATCCAGACACCAAAACCGGGTGCTTGGAATCACGATATGTGACCAATCCCGGCAAAGCCGGGACGAACCCGCCGGGTTATGGGGTGAAAAACGCATCTGGCGCGTGACTTCCCGCGTCGCACGCCATAAATTGAATCACCGGAACCGGCGGACCGCCCGGTCCGAATAACGACATGTCTGAAGTCTCGCTCGTCAACCAAGATTCCAGCCGGCCCGGCGCCCTGCGCTGGGGCACCAGTTTTTGGTGGCTGGTGACGGCCTTCTGGATCTTCATCGCCCTGGCCAGTGCGCTGGAAATGTCGCTGTTCCAATCGGCGCGCATCTCGGTCTCCCTGGTGGCGGCGTTGATGCGGTTTATTCCCTGGATCCTGCTGACGCCGGTCATTATTTGGACCTGTTTCCATTGCACCCTGGAACGCTCCAATTGGAAGAAATCGGTTTGGATTTATCTGGGCCTGTGCCTGTTGAGCCTGGCCATGATCGGGGCCTTTGCCTGGTTCAGCCCGCCGTTTTCGAACGCGCCGGGGCCGGCTTCCAACCCGGCGGTGGCCACGATCAGCGATGAGCGGGCCACCGTGTATTTGATTTTGCGGCGCATCACCTTTCAAATCCCCACATTCTGCGGCTTGGTGGCCGTGGCCCATGCCCTGCGATTTTATGAACGGGCCAAGGACCGCGAGCGGCGCGGCCTGGAACTCCAGGCCAGCCTGGCCCAGGCGCGCCTCCAGGCGCTGCGGATGCAGATGAATCCGCATTTTTTGTTCAACACCCTTAATTCCATCGCCTCGCTCGTGCAGGAGGACGGCAAAAAGGCGGAGGAAATGATCGAATCCCTGAGCGAACTGCTGCGCCTGACACTCCGGGCTTCGGACCGCCAGGAGGTGACGGTCCGTGAAGAATTGCAATTTCTCGAACGCTATCTGCACATTGAAAAGACCCGCTTCGGCAACCGCCTGCAAATTGAGCGCGACATTGCCCCGGAAACCATGGAGGTGATGGTGCCGATCCTCATTTTCCAGCCCCTGGTGGAAAACGCCATCAAGCACGGCATCGAGCGGCAAATCGCGCCCGGGCTGATCCGGTTGGAAATCCGGCATGAGCATGAAAACCTGTTGTTCAAAGTCTCCGACAACGGGCGGAGCCAGCCCGCCCCGGCCCAGGGCGGGTTGAAGGAGGGCATTGGGTTGGGCAACACCCGCTCGCGGCTGAAAGAACTCTATGGCGAACGGAGTTTGATGAAGCTTGGTTTTGGCGCGGGAGCCGGTTTTTCGGTGGAAATTCAAATTCCCTGGCGGCTGCCCGTGGCCGGAGACAACCCCCTGCCGCCCGTCAACCCATGAAAATCAACGCCTTGATTGTGGATGATGAACCGCTCGCCCTGGCGCGCCTCCGCAAAATGCTGGCGCTGGAGCCGGAGGTGGAAATCGCGGGAGAATGCGGCAACGGGGCCGAGGCGATCAACTTCATCCGCAGCCACCCGCCCGACCTGGTTTTTCTGGACGTACAGATGCCGGAGGTCAGCGGCTTTGACGTGCTGCGCGCCATCCCGGTGGCCAGCCTGCCGGCGGTCATTTTTGTCACCGCGCATGACCAGCACGCCGTGGAGGCCTTTGAGGTTGATGCCCTGGATTACCTGCTCAAGCCCTTCACCCAGGCACGCCTGAAGGCCTCGGTGAGCCGGGTTCGCCTGCACCTGCAAGCCCGGGATGTTTCCGCGCTCAACCAACACCTGGCGGAATGGCTCCACAAAACCCCGCCCGCCGGGCCGGCTTACCTGAACCGCTTCGCCATCAAGAATGGCAGCCAGACCACCTTCATCAAAGTTGAGGACGTGGATTATGTGGAAGCCGCTTCCAATTACGCCGTCCTGCACACGGCTGGCGGCAACCATGTGGTGCGGGAAACCTTGTTAAATCTCGAAGCCACCCTGCCCCCGAGAAAATTCCGACGGATCAGCCGGTCCGTCATTGTGAACCTCGAACGAATCCGGGAAATCCATGCCGACGCCCGGGGGGATCACCTGGTGGTGTTGCAATCCAACCACCAACTGAGCCTGACCCGAAACGTCCACGAAATCATGAGCTGCCTCCAGTTTCCGGAAGCGTCCGGCCAATCCTGAGCCACGCGGGCATTTGCTCCCCGGCCCCGGCGCAAATTCAAAAATGATGGGCCGGGGCGATTTCAGTTTCAATCGGGGAAGGGTTCTGTTATCAACAGCGGAAGCGAAGCCGTGGAACAAGTCCACGGCCAGTCGCGCACGACCAACCCGCCGGTGTGGCGAAATGGCAGACGCACAGGACTTAAAATTGTGGATTTAGCCCTTTTGGCTGGTTTCACCTCGTTTCATAAATCCCCACAAAACCATTGAAAATAAAGGCTAAAAGTGCGTTTTTGGCCGTATTTAAACCCCCGGCGATTTTTGGGGCGAAAGTAGCACAAATAGTAGCACAAACCACCATGCGTCTTTTGCAGGCGGAGATGTATATCATCTTCCACGGTTGCGCCACGGCTGGGGCCGGCGTGGGGCGTCTAAGTGTGGCCTGGGGTCTCTTGGCCTGCTCACGGCTGCGGCGCGCCTTTGGCCGTTTGCTTTTACCGCCCTTTCTCATCCATCGGCCTGGGTGCCTGGCGGCTCGCTGGCGGGCGGCGCGGCGCGCGCGGCGGCCTTCTGGCGGCCGGGTGTAAACGATGCTCCGGGCGGCCCCGTTGTCCGCCCGGCCCGGCCGGCGGGCAGCGGTGTGGTGTTTGCCGGCTATGCCTGTTCGCGGATGCGCGGGCGCGCGGGCGGTGTGCAGCCGCCGGCGTGGGTCCGGCCGCTTGTGGACGGCGGCGCGCGGCCGGGTCAACGGTGCCAAAAGAACCCGCCGGATGCCGTATAAATCGATCCGGGGCCGGTCTCCGAGCCTGTAGCTTGCGGCCTCGGCGGGTAATGCCTCAGCCGCCGGCTGTAACGTCCCGGCTGCGCGGCTGCCCCTGCATCCTCTGCTGTGGTTGCTCTCCATTGGTGCCAGGAGCTGCCTCGCGGTGGTGCGGCTCAAGGGCCAGGTCCGGTTCTCCCTCAAATGGCATTTGACCGGCCGCCGGCTCTGGTGCTGGGTTGCGTTGAAAGTCACAAACGGCGCACGGCTATGACACCAGCGCTGGGCCTTGGCATTGTTTGCCAACAGTTTCGGGATTATGCCCTTGCCAAACGCGAATTTTGCCCCTCGAAATTGCTTGGAAATTGGAGTGAGAAGGCGTTTGATGGAGGCAGAATCATATGAACTCTCAAGATTGGGAATCCTTCGCTCTGGTTGTCACGATGGCCATTGAAGGCATCACGCTTGTCTTTTATTTTCGGGAAAGGGCCGAAAAGCGCGAGGCGGAGCTTGAATTGAAGCAAATCAAACGGCGTGCAGATGCTCCATTCCTTGTCCCGTCTGACATCGTTTTTGGGGCAATTAAATACACTGATGAAAATGGCGAACTCCGCTTCCTCAGGTCCGATTCTGGCTTCGTGTTGAGTTGGCGAGGAAATGAAGTTGTTGTTGACAGGCTATGCGCCGACTGGAATCGTGTGTTTTTTCTGGTGGATAATGCGGGGGAGGCGGCCCGGGGGATGATTGTAAAACTCGATGGTGAAACAATCTCCCTGAAACGGGAGGCTGATGACGACGATTCCCGCGGGCTTTTGTATCTTGAATATCCTTATAAACCAGAAAAGCACGGCAAAGAGCAGACCCTTTTGCTCTCTTTTGAAACGCGCAGTGGCGTGCAGGACACCCACCGATATTTGACTCGCCATGGTTTTCGGGTCTTGGACCGAATTGATCCCGTGTTGCCCCAATAAAACGGAAATGCTGCTCGAAACTGAATTCAGGCATGGGTGCAGTTCCTGCCCAGCTACGAAGGCAATCGGAGTTTTTGAGTCCCATTTAACCAACACTTTTTCTGCCAAAAGGTCGGCCAAACGATTGAGGCTTCTTGTTCTTGAGTCCACGCCAACGGCGTAAAGTCAAATCTGGATGGCTGACTCCGCGGTTCCGCCGTCGTTCGCCGTTGGCACGGTCGGCTGCGAAATCGGCAACAACGCTACGATTGCACCCGGAGCCGTGGATTTGCGCGGCAGCGCGGGGTGAAGTTGCGGAGCGCAAATATCAGCATCAGCGCGGCGTAGCCCCCCTAAAAGCCGTCTTTTCGTGGCCCGCTTGTGGTGGAGGCGCGGCCTATGGAGTTGGCTAGACTGACTGCTCCGAACTGGTGGATGCTTCGGTCCGGCAGAAGCCGCCTCGGGCCGGAAGGCTGACAAAGCCCCTGGATGGCACGCCA
>CAZUBG010000147.1:0-14509 GCA_964618545.1 uncultured Bifidobacteriaceae bacterium
GCCGCTCGATGACCGGAAAACCTACGACCTGCTCAACCGGGCCGAAACGCTCGGCGTGTTCCAGTTGGAATCCGGCGGGATGCGCGATCTGTGCCGCAAGTTCCAGATCAGCTCCGTGGAACACATCACCGCGCTCGTGGCCCTGTACCGGCCCGGTCCGATGGATCTGATTCCGGAATTCATCAAGCGGCGGCACGGGGAGATTGAGATCAAATACGAGCATCCGCTGCTCGAAAAAATTTCCCGGGAAACCTACGGCATCCTGATCTACCAGGAACAGGTGATGCAGGCCACCCAGTTGCTGGCCGGCTATACGCTGGGTTCCGCCGACCTCCTCCGCCGCGCCATGGGCAAGAAGAAGGTGGAGGAAATGCAGAAACAGCGCGACAACTTCGTCAAGGGCTGCGCCGCCCACAACAAAATCCCCGCCGCCAAGGCGAATCAGATTTTTGATCTGCTCGAAAAGTTCGCCGGCTACGGCTTCAACAAGTCGCATGCCGCCGCCTACGCCATCGTGTCGTACCAAACCGCCTGGCTGAAGGCGAATTATCCGGTCGAGTTCTTGTGCGCGATGATGACCAACGACATGAGCGACCTGGACAAACTGGCGGAGTACATCGCCGAGGCCCGCTCGTTTGGCATCGAAGTGCTGGGACCGGACGTCAATGAGAGCAGCGTCCATTTTGCGCCCGCGCCCGCCAGCGACCGGAGCACGGCGGAAACCCGCGCCAAGCCCGCCATTCGCTTTGGCTTGCTGGCCATCAAAGGCGTGGGCGAGGCCGCCGTGCAGGCCATCCTCAAGGCGCGCGAGGAATCCGGACCCTCCAGGACGCTGGCCGAACTCTGCGAACGCGTGGATGGCCGCAGCCTCGGACGAAAGACCCTCGAAGCCCTCATCAAAACCGGGGCGTGCGACCGTCTGGGGGCCAACCGCGCGACACTGTTCTCGCAAATCGAACGCACCCTGGCCCGCGCCGCCAGCCTCCTGTCCGACAAGCAAAAAGGCCAGAGTTCCCTCTTTGATGCCTTGCAGGAAACCCCTTCACCGGTCGCCGAGGCCGTCCATCAGCTTCCGGAATGGCCGCAGAATGAACTGCTGGCCCACGAAAAGGAACTGCTGGGCTTCTATGTGACCGGCCATCCGCTCACCCCGTTCCTTCCCTTGCTGCAAAAATACAGCCTCACCAGCATCGCCAAACTCGGCGAACTGCCCAACCGCACCCTCACCCGCGTGGGCGGGATGATCTCCGCAGTGCAAAACGGCTTCTCAAAAAAGTCCAGCAAGCCCTACTCCATGGTCACCCTGGAGGATCTCGAAGGCTCCGTGCAACTGCTGTGCATGAACGAGAACTACGACAAGTACCGCGCGCTGCTGGAAGTCAACCGGACCATTCTGGTGACCGGTGAGGTCAACACCGGCGAGGACAAGCCCAAGATTTTCCCGCAGGAAATCATGGAACTCGGGGACGCGCCCCGGAAGTACACCAAACAGGTGCAGTTCCGCCTGAACATGGCGCAGCTTAAACCGGAGGACCTCGGGGCCGCGCACGAAATTGTCAGCCGGCATCCGGGCAAATGCCCGTTGTTATTGTGCTTCCTGCCGCCGGCCGGCGGGTTGGTGTATCTGGACACCAACGAACGTTACAGCGTGAATCCCTCGTTAAAATTGGAGGAGGAGATCAACGCCCGGTTTGGTGAAAACACCTATTACGCCAAGGTGGACGCCAGCCTGCCGGAGCGCGCCCCCCGGCGCTGGGAAAAGAAAAACGGCCATAACGGCGGCGACCCGGGATGAAATCACGCCGGAACCTCCATTAAACCGTGGCAGCCGGCGTGAGGAGGCTCTGACTATTTCTGGTTCCCCGACCCTTGGAATGGGGAACGCCACCGAACCGCAGGCGGCTGGTCGCGCGTTCTCGTCCCGCAGGGACCTCGGACGGTAGCCAGCCACGTCGCGGTTAAAAATCCCCCGTCTTCCTTCGTTCCCTTCGTTTGCTTCTGTTCAATTTTCCCCGTTTTCGCTTTCCCGCTTTCCCGCTTTCCGCTTTGGTCTTTTCCCATCCGTGTCATCCGTGAAATCCGTGGTTCAAATCCCCATCCTTGCGATCTCTGCGTTGTGGTTTAGTTTCCCAGCCCTGTTCTCCGTGGGGGTTCTTCGCTGTTTTCGGTGGAATGGAAACTGGCGACTCATTAACCACTCGCATTCGCCGCCTCTTTCCCCAGCCCGGAGGGCTTTGCCGACAATCGCCTGGCGTTTCAACGCCAGGTTTAGGCCAGCCAGCCACGAGTCCCAAAGGGACGGCTGAAACCACCGGGGAGAACTTACGAACCATTCACCAACGGCGCGCGTCCGCAGGGTCACCAAATCAACTGCGGACCATGGCATTCCACTGAAAACAGCAAACAGGGCGTTTTTGTGTTGATTTTGCCCTGCAAACAGCGGCTTATTGGGGCAGACAAATCTGTTGCATGAACTCCGGGACGACCCATTTAAACGCGCCGCGCCGCATCGCCGGCTTGCAGCCGGCTTTGGTCGTCCAGACGCTATATGTGAACCCAACCGGGCAGGTCGTTGGACGACATAACCCCCAAACCGGCAGGGCGGTCGCTGCTGTGCCGCCCCAATATTGCCTTTGCCCTCCCGAATCCGGAGGGGTGGCGGCTTCATCCCTCATCCCTCATAATTCATCCTTTTCACCCGGGGAATCCGCTTCAAGCCCGTAGGGCTGCCCTATTTGTAGCCTCCCCATCCCAAAACAAATTCAAGCTCCGTCGGAGCGGCATCTCCTTGCCACCCCTTGCCCGCCACCGGACGTTTTCCCAGCTCCCGTTTGCGTAGCGGCGTCTCTGGCGAGCGCCGCATGATTTGCCTGCGGGAGCCGGAGCTTGCGGATGGCAAAACCGACCCCGCCCATCATGGACCGCCGTCAGAAACGAAATATGACAAACTCAAGACCCGCATATGATTTCCAGGGAAATCCCTGGTTTTGTAGGCCCGGTGCCCTCACCGGGCGTTTTTTCAACCTTCCCTCGGACCTCCTGTAAAAAAGCAGCCGCCGACGCCAGGGCGTGTTGCCCAAGCCCCGGAGCGCGGGTCTGTGACCCGCAGCCCGTTGAAAAGTGAAGAATGATCCGGCATTCTGCCGCTCCCGGAGGCAAAGATTCCCTTGTTTTTGACTTGGGCAATACGCCCTCACATGAACGGGTCAGTTAACGGTATTGTCATATTTGCTTCGGTCGCCAAGCCCTGATGGCGCGAAATCGGCTTTCCCCGCGCCGCCGCTGGTCCGGCAGGAACTGATCGGCCCGGCGTTCCTGGTCCCAGTCAGACCTCTGGCCGGCCGGTTTGGAGGTGGCGGGCGCTTCCGTGCATGGTCCCGGAGCGCGGCTCTGTGAGCCGCAGCACGCTGAAAAGTGAAGAATGATCCGGTTTTCTGCTGCTCCCGGAGGTAAGTGAAGGGGTCAGTTAACGTGAAGGGGTCGGTTAATGGGATTGTCATATTTGCATCGGTCGCCAAGCCCTGATGGCGCGAAATCGGCTTTCCCCGCGCCGCCGCTGGTCCGGCAGGAACTGATCGGCCCGGCGTTTCTGGTCCCAGTCAGACCTCTGGCCGGCCGGTTTGGAGGTGGCGGGCGCTTCCATGCATGGTCCCGGAGCGCGGCTCTGTGAGCCGCAGCCCGCTGAAAAGTGAAGAATGATCCGGTTTTCTGCTGCTCCCGGAGATAAGGGTTGCCTTGTTTTTGAATTGGGCAACCTAAAGGGGTCAGTTAATGGTATTGTCATATTTGCTTCGGTCGCCAAGCCCTGATGGCGCGAAATCGGCTTTCCCCGCGCCGCCGCTGGTCCGGCAGGAACTGATCGGCCCGGCGTTTCTGGTCCCAGTCAGACCTCTGGCCGACCGGTTTGGAGGTGGCGGGCGTTTCCATGCATGGTCCCGGAGCGCGGCTCTGTGAGCCGCAGCACGCCAATGGTGAGGGGAAGTCAAAGCGGTTTTCAGGCTTGAATTTGCAAGGTATCGGCTGCGGGTCACAGACCCGCAGCTCCGCCCGGCACTGACTTTTCCGTTCCCATCACTTCCCAACCGCTTTACCCCTTCACTGCGCCAGCAATCCCAGCAATTCCCGGTTGTCCCGAAACACCACGTCACACGCTTCGTCGAAGGAGAGTTTTTTCCCATCAGTGAGGTTGCCGTCGGATCACGCCTGGACATGCTCTTGCAGGAGAGCAGAGCGAGCACTTCCTCCTGTTCCCGGACCGGCAGTTTCTCAATGGCGGTCATTACTTCAGTCACGCTCATGCCCCACCACACCCGTATTTTCAGGGAACCGCAAGCCTCACCCCTCATTTTGGCCCCCCCCGGTTCTTGCGGGGAAACAACCATTGCGCTAGATTCCGCACATGAGCCGCCCTGACATCCTTGACGATCAAATGCGACCTGGCTTTGACCTGATTAAACCCTCCTGAACATTGCAAACGCCCCCCTTGAAATCGCGCCGGGAATTTTTTAAAACAGCCGCCGCCGCCGGCCTGCTCGGCGCGGCGACCCTGCCCCTGCGCGCGGCCCTCACCAACGAAGCCGCCGGGCAGACCGGCCCCGTGGCCGGTCCCGGCGAGGACCGGCGTTACTGGGTCGCGGTGCTGGATAAAATCGCCGCTCCAGTGCTGGAGAACCTGGCGCGGCATGAGCTGCGGCAGCGCATGCCCGTGGAGTCCCGCCCGGGAGCCGAACGGGAGGGCGTCACGCATCTGGAAGCCTTTGGCCGGCTGCTGACCGGTCTGGCTCCCTGGCTCGGGGCCACGGGGCTGGACGCGACGGAACTGGCGTTGCAGAAGAAAAACCTCGCCCGGACGCGCGCCGCCCTCGACGCCGCCACCGATCCAAAATCCCCGGATTTTCTGAATTTTTCCGACGGCAGCCAGGCGCTGGTGGACACCGCGTTTCTGGCCCAGGGACTATTGCGCGCCCCGCAGGTGCTGTGGGAACCGCTGGATCCGCGTGTACAGAAACAGATTTTGGCCGCCCTGAAGGCGTCGCGGGCCATTGCCACACCGGAGCGAAACAACTGGGTGATGTTCGCCGCCATGGTGGAGGCGGCCCTGCTGAAATTCGGCGAGCCGACGTTGGAGGACCGCCTGGAAAATTGCGTGCGCCGCATGCTGGACTGGTACAAGGGGGATGGCGCTTACGGCGACGGGGATTATTTCCATTTTGATTATTACAATAGTTTTGTCATCCACCCCATGCTGCTGGACGTGCTCGGGGTCTTGCAAAACCACGATGCCCGCTTCCAGCCCGCTCACGCCATCGTGCGGGACCGCGCCCGGCGCTATGCGGCCATTCAGGAGCGACTGATCGCCCCGGACGGCACGTTCCCCGCCCTGGGCCGCTCAATCACCTACCGTTTTGGGGCGTTTCACTTGCTGGCCCAAATCGCGTGGCAGCGGGAGTTGCCGGCGACGGTCAAACCCGCCCAGGTCCGCTGCGCGCTGTCGGCGGTGATCCGCCGGATGATCGAAGCGCCCGGCACCTTTGACGAGGACGGCTGGCTGCGCATCGGCTTTTGCGGCCATCAGCCGTCGCTGGGCGAAACGTATGTTTCGACCGGCAGTCTGTATCTTTGCACCGCCGGCCTGCTGCCGCTGGGGCTCGCGCCCGCCGATGAGTTTTGGAGCGGCCCGCCCGCCCGCTGGTCCGCGCAAAAACAGTGGGCCGGCGACGACTTGCCGCCGGATCACGCCCTCAATGATGTCCGGACCGGGAGCCTGCCGACTTTGCGGCGATAGCGTCCGGGTGAGGGCGCACCGCCAGGATGATTTCCAGGGAAACCGCTGGTTTTGTAGGCCCGGTGCCCTCACCGGGCGTTTTTTCAACCATCCAATCGCCCTCCCTTAAAAAGCAGCCGCCGACGCCAGGGCGTGTTGCCCAAGCCCCGGAGCGCGGGTCTGTGACCCGCAGCCCGTTGAAAAGTGAAGAATGATCCGCCATTCTGCCGCTCCCGGAGGTAAGGGTTGCCTTGTTTTTGACTTGGGCAACACGCCCTCACGTCGGCTGCTACTCAGATCAGGAGACGGCGCGACTCTGTGACCCGCAGCCCGTTGAAAAGTGAAGAATGATCCGGCATTCTGCCGCTCCCGGAGGCAAAGATTCCCTTGTTTTTGACTTGGGCAACACGCCGGCAAGGGTCCGTCAAGCAATAACCTTTACAAGCTGACGCCGGAATTTTGACGGCTGGCCAGGCGCGAGCGAGGAGCATGGCCAAAGGGTTCTGTGACGAGCGAGCAACGCCGCCAGCCGTCAAAAAAACCAGTCAGGTTGTAAAGGTTGTTTCTTGACGGACCCGAAGGAGACTCAAACATGACAAACGCCTGGCCAACCCTCGCCCGTCCCAACCCATCCCAAGCAAAACTTAACCTTGAAATGCGCTTTGCTTTAATCGTTCGACAAAAATTGACCAACCCAAAAATCCATGGTCCTGTTGTCAAGTATTGGAGCTTCGGCTCCAATCGGTGGAGCCGGGGGAGGGGCGTTGCAAACACATTGCAAAACCACCCCGCAAAACGGAAAAACACCGTAAGAATCGCAAAAGACCCGTCAAAAAATCCCCGGTTCGGATCAAAGGCAGATCCGCGACTTCCTCAGTCGTGTTTCTCAGTAACGCGATTTGGTCCGTTTGGCCGTGTTCGACACTTTCGCCGCAAGTGACTTGGCCCCAATGGGTTGCCAATGGTGTCAAGTGCAATCCGCGCCTGATCGCGTTACTAGGTAACGAAAATGACCTGTTGTTTATTTTTTTTCCAGCCAGGTTTGCCCGGCGGCCTCCGGCGGCCCCGCGCCTCCCGAACCTGCCAACGAGGTTCGACAACTCACGCGCCGCCGGGTAAGCTGGCCGCGTTGATTTTGACGATTTGCTCAACGGGCGATCCGGAAAAGGTTCGCCCGTTTTGTTTTTAACATGAATTGGGTGACGGCCAGTTTGTTGTCCGCGCTGTTCCTCGGGGTTTACGAGCTTTGCACCAAGCACGCGGTGCGGGCCAACGCCGTGGTGCCGGTGCTGTTTTTCAGCACCCTCACCGGCGCGGTGGTCTGGCTGGCCCTGCTGTCCGTGCAGCGGCTGCATCCGGGAATCCTGCCGGCGTCGCTGGTGACGGAATCCCTCACCTGGCACCAGCACCTGCAACTGATGCTCAAGTCGGTCATCGTCGCCTCCTCGTGGGTGTTCACCTACCTGGCGCTCAAACACCTGCCCTTGTCGCTGGGCTCCCCCATCCGCGCGACCAGTCCGCTCTGGACGCTGGCCGGGGCCCTGCTGATTCTCGGCGAACGCCCCGGCTTTCTGGAAATTCTGGGCGTGGTGACCACCCTGCTTTCCTTTGTCGGCCTGTCCCTGGCCGGCCGGCGGGAGGGCGTGCATTTCCTGCGCGACAAGTGGGTGGGGTTCATCATCGTGGGAACGCTGCTGGGGGCGGTCAGCGCGCTCTACGATAAATATCTGCTGGGCCGCCTGCATTTCAGCGTGCCCACGGTGCAGGCCTGGTTTTCCATTTACCTGTGCGTGTGTTTTCTGCCCTTTGCCATCGCCTGGCAGGCGCGCTGGTGGGAACGCGGGCCGTTTCACTGGCGCTGGAGCATCCCGGCCATCGCCCTGGCCCTGCTGGTTTCGGATTACATCTACTTCAGCGCGCTGCACGATCCCCATTCGCTGGTGTCGCTGGTGATGAGCCTGCGGCGCGGCAGCACCCTGGTGGCGTTTGGGGGCAGCCTGCTGTTCTTTGGCGAACGCAACGGCTGGCAAAAGCTGCCGGCCGTCCTCGGCATTCTGGCGGGCATTCTGCTCACGGTGATGGGTTAAGCGGATGCGGTCTTTCACCCCGCGCTCACCATGGCCCGGCCGGCCAGCCAGCCGGTGGTCCAGGCGGCTTGGAAATTGAAGCCGCCGGTGAGGCCGTCCACGTCCAGCACCTCGCCGGCAAAAAACAGGCCCGGGCACCGTTTGCTGCCCATGGTCTTGAAGTCCACCTCGTTCAGGCGCACGCCGCCGCAGGTGACAAATTCGTCCTTGTTCAAACTCTTGCCGGTCACGCGAAATTCGGTGCGCAACAATGGTTGCAGCAACTGGCGGCGTCCCGGACCGGAGAGCGCGGCCCAGCGTGTTTCCGGGGCGACCCCCGAGGCGGCGACGAGTTGCTCCCACAAGCGGGCCGAGAGCGGAGCCACCGGGGAATTGACGATCTGCCGCGCCGGATGCGCCTGGCGGCGGCGCTGAAATTCCGCGCCCAGCGTTTCCTCGTTCCAAGCCGGCAGCCAGTTCACCAGCAGCGCGAACTGGTAGTCGCACGCCTGCAGACTGCGGGCGCCCCAGGCGGACAGGCGCAACACCACCGGTCCGCTCAGGCCCCAGTGCGTAAGCAGCAGGGGCCCGCGCTCGCGCAGCTTGGCCGCCGGCACGGACAGTTCCACCGGTTCCACTGAAACCCCCGACAACTCCCGCACCCAGGGAACATCAAGGTGGAAGGTGAACAGCGACGGCACCGGCGGTTCGAGCGTGTGCCCCAGGGAAACCGCCAGTTGGCCCAGGGCCGCCGTGCGGCAGCCACCGGTGGCGAGCAACACCCGGTCGCAATTCATGGTTTGGCCCCTGGACAACATTAGTTCAAAGCCACCGCCGGAGGTTTGCGTGATTCGTTCCACAGCGCAGTTGAGCTGCACTTTCACCCCGGCGGCCCGCGCCGAGTTGAGCAGGCAATCAATGATGGTTTGCGAGGAGTCGGTGACGGGAAACATCCGGCCATCGGCCTCGGCTTTCAATTCCACGCCCCGCGCTTCAAACCAGGCCACCGTGTCGGCGGCCTGAAATTGTTTGAAGGGGGCAATCAGGGCGCGTTCGCCGCGCGGATAGCGGGTGGAGAATTCCCGTTCGTTGAAACAGGCATGGGTGACGTTGCAGCGTCCGCCGCCGGAGATTTTCACCTTGGCGAGGCATTGCGGGGATTTTTCGAGCAGGACGATTTCCGCGCCGGATTTTTGTTCCGCGCCGGCAATCGCCGCGAAAAAACCCGCCGCGCCGCCGCCGATGATCACAATGCGTCCGGTCTTCATGGCAGCCCTCAAAACACAATGGGCTCGTTCATCTTGCCGCAATGGGCGCAGCGGGAACGGTCCACGTCCGGGTCGTCGGTATAGACCGAGCCGCATTTTTTGCAGCGGAAGATGGTGTCCTCCGAATGCGTGGGGCCAAAACGACGACGGCGCATTTCCGAGTGAATTCCCAGGGCGCACAGCCCGCCGAGCATGAGCATCACATACAAGATGAGCAGATGGGAGGGGCTCATGGCAGATTCGCCGGGGCGTTGGTGGCCGGCAGGGGGATGGCCTGCCAGTTGAAAATCATCTGGCCGACGGTGAGCCGGGAACCGGGGGCGAACCGCGCCGCACGGGCCAGGCTCAGGGCGGTCTGATCGGCGTTGTCATCGCGCAGGGCGGATTCCAAACCAATGTCCGGCGGCAGTAAAACGGCGGAGATCACCCGGCCGGCGGGATCCACCAGCACCTGGACTTTGCTGGGGGCAAGGACATCGCCCGCCGGCCAGTTGGGGAGAGCCGGGGCGGTGAGCAGGGTGCGCCCGGTCAGTTCGCCGCGCAGGCGCAGGGTGGAGGAACGCGGCAACTCCGGGGCCGCCGGAACGGCTGGCTCGTTGAATTCGGGCGCGGGTTTGAAATCGAGCGCCCAGCCGGGCGGAATATTGGTCTGCATGAACCGGCCAAAATCCCGCCCCAGAGTTTCCGTCGTCAGCGCCAGCCAGCGCGGCGGTTCGGTCCAGCGGAACGAGGGTTTGTTGACGGGGGGTATCCGCCGCCGGATGTCCGCGCCAAAATCGTTCCCCTGCGGCAGGGCAAACAGGGTCGGATCGTTGAGCGCAATCCATTCGTCCTCCGCCGCCGCCCATTGCACGTGGGGAACGTTGGTGACGGAGCGCACGGGGCGGAGCTTTTTGGCGCCCAGGGTGAACACCAGGGCGACATGCACAAGGAAGACCACGACCACCAGGGTCCACCAACGCCGGGCGGTCCAGGCGCGCGGTTCATGGCTCACCGCGTCATTCATGGCTTGGGCGCGGGCTTCCGGCTGTCCCCGGGCAGCGTGGCCAGCAGGGCGTTGGTGATCCCGGCGTGCCAGGCGACCAGGGTGATCTGCACCAGTTGGCCATAGGTCACGCTCTGATCGGCGTTGATCACGATCGTCAGCGGTTTGGGGCTGCGGATGACGGCGTTGCTGAGGCTCTGAAACAATTCTGATTGGCCGTTGGTGATGATTTGATTTTCAAAGAACCAGCGTCCGCTCCGGTCCACCGCCATGAAGACGGTGGGTTGGTCCGTCCCGGGCAGGTTGGCGGCCCGGGGCAGTTGCAACGGCAGCCCCGGCGTGGGCAGGAGCACGCCCACCAGGAGAAAAAACAACAGCAGAAAGAAAACCGCCGCAAAGGGCGCGGCATCAAACGGGCTGCGCAACAGCTTGGAATTGCGCGGTAACTTCATGGCGCCTTGTCGTGGTTGTTTTGATCGGACACAATATTGACGATTTCCGCCGCCGCGCGTTCCATGTCCAGCACGATTTTATTGATGCGGCTCACCAAATAATTGTACCCCGCATGGGCCGGAATGGCGACCCCAATGCCGGCGGCGGCGCAGATGAGCGCATTCCAGATGCCAAGCGACAGTTCCCCCATGTGCGCGTACAACCCATCCCCGCCAAGCTGGGTGAAAATGTGCATGAACCCGATCACCGTCCCGAACAGGCCCAGCAACGGCGCGATTTGGGCGATGGTGGCCAGGAGGTTCAATTTTTCCTCCAATAGCGGCACCTCGGTCAGGCCCGTCTCCTCCACCGCTTCGCGCACGCGTTCGCGGCCCTTGTCGCGGTTGAGAATGGCCGCCTTGACCAGCCGGGCGACCGGACCGGGCGTGGCGTCGCAAATGGAAATGGCCTCGACCACGTTCTCGCGCTTGAGCACGGTGCGCACGCCGTTGAGGAATTCCGCGGAGTTGATCTGTGAACGATGGCAGAACAGGGCGCGCTCGACAAAAACCACGAGCGCCAGGGCGGCCGCAATCAGGATCAACCAGATGACCGGCCCACCATGAGTTATAAGAAAAGGCATAAGGCGTTATAGGCGGTTAACCGCGCAGTTCAAAGAATTTAATTTGCCCGCCTTCGCCCCCCAGGTCAACCCGGATGTGCGGCCCGGCAGTGATGCCTGAAATAATTGTCTTGGCCTCAAGCCCGTCTTAACGGTTAATTCAGTGATGGAAAGACCTGAGTCCCTTTGACATGAGCAACGAAAAATTGACCGCCCCGGCGACGAATAGATTCAGCCCGCGCCGGGCGTTTCTTTTCGCGTCACCTTTTTTACTGATGGGTGCTGTGGCGCTGCTGCTGATGGCCTATGGCGTGCTGACCCGGCAATTGGATGTCCGGGCGGCGAAACATTTGCTGACGATCCTGGTGGTCTGCGCCGGGCTGTCCATGGTCATTATCGGCTGGTTTGCCGGCAAACGGCCCAAACCCTCGGTGCAACTGAAGGCCAGCCATCCCGGCCAACCGTGGCGCTGGCGCGAGGATTGGACCCATGACCGGGCGGACAACTCGGTGCGGCCCGCCATTTTCTTTCTCTGGGTGTTTGTCCTGTTTTTCACCGTCATTTCCCTCCTGGCCGTGTGGATGGTCTGCCGGCAGGCGCGCTTTGGCAGCCCCGCCGCCTGGCTGGGGTTGATTTTCCCCTTCATCGGGCTGGCGGTGTTGGGGTTCGCCGCGCGAACCACGCTCGCCTGGCGGCGCTTTGGACGGGCGTCCCTGGCCGCCACCGCGCTGCCCGCCCGGCCGGGCGGGGTGCTGGCCGGTGAGATTCATGTGCCTGCCGCGCTCCGGCCCGAACATGCCTTTTACCTGCGCCTGAGCTGTGTGCGCCGCACCACGGCCCTCCGGGGCAAACAGCGCGTCACCACCGAGCGCACTCTCTGGCAGGATGAAAAATGGTTCCGACCCAATCTGCCCCAGCCCGCCGCCGGAGCCACGCGTCTGCCGGTCTTTTTTCAACTGCCCGCCGGCCTGCCCGACTCCACCGTGGAGGGCCGGGACGGGGTGCAATGGCGGCTGGAAGCCTCGGCCAAAGTGAGCGGCCCGGATTTTCACGGCGCCTTTGAAGTGCCGGTGTTCAAACCGGCGGACGCCCCGCCCGCCGCGCTTTCGGACGGGGCCGCGCCCCCCGCAACTCCGGTTCCCGACGCGGCACCCGATCCGACGCTGGCCTGGCAATTAACGCTGGATGAAGTGCGCAAGGAAATTCGTTCCCGCATTCAAGTAACGGACAAACCCGGGGGCCGCGAAATCCTCTTCCCCGCCGGACGCAACCCCGGCTTCGCCACCGGCGCGGCGGCCATCTGGCTGATCTGGACGGTCACCGTCATCCTGATGGTGCGCTGGCACGCCCCGATTTTGTTTCCCGTGGTGTTTGCCGCCGTGGATGTGTTGATGAGCCTCTTCCTGCTGGACCTCTGGCTGCGGCGCAGTCTGGTGCTGGTGACCCCCGCGCAATTGAAGATTCAGACCGCGTGGCTCTCGTTCAAGAAGGAAACCGTGCTGGCGGTCGCCGACGTGGCCAGTCTCAAGGCCGACATCGGCGCCACCGCCGGACACGCGGCCTATTACGACCTGAAAATCCGCACGCGCGACGGCCGGGAATTCATCGCCGCAAAATTTCTGAACCACAAACCCGAGGCCGACTGGCTCATCCGCCAGATCGCGGCGGCGCTGAAACGTCCCTGACCCATGAGCCCGGCGCATATTCAAATGAAACCGGCCAGCGCCGGCCGGGTCCCGCCGCGTTGGCGCAGGGAAGTCGAGCGCGTGCTGATCAACGAGCCGCAGCTCGCCCGCCGGATTCAGTCACTCGCCCGCGAAATCGAGGGCGATTTTCGCGGCCGGGAAACCGTCGTCGTCGCCCTGTTGAACGGCACCATCATGTTCCTGGCGGATTTGATCCGGCACCTCAACCTGCCCCTGCGCCTGGATTTCATGGGCGCGTCCAGTTACGGCGCCGGCACCAAATCGGGCAAACTGGTGATCACCAGGGACCTGCGCCTGGACGTGCGCGGGCGCGATGTCCTGCTCGTGGACGACATCCTGGACACCGGCAAAACCCTCAGCCGGGTGCTGCCCCGCCTGCGCGCCCTGAAACCCCGCCGCATTAAAACCTGCGTGCTGCTGAACAAGGCCGAACGGCGCGTGGAAAAAATCCAGGCCGATTATGTCGGCTTTGAAATCCCGGATTTGTTTGTCATCGGGTACGGACTGGATTATGCCGAGCGCTATCGCAACCTGCCCTTCGTGGGCGTGTTGCATCCGCACATGTACGCGCCATCCCCAACGGACGCGACCCGATAAACCGGCGTAAAAAAATAAATTCCACCGCCCGTGCCGTTGCCTGGTAACGGGCTTTTTCAGATTGAGCACCACCCGCACCGGAACCATCACCCGCCGCTCCAAAGACCTCCGCGCCCCCTCGGCAACCGCCTCAAAAACGGCCGGCCGGGCCGGCAAATCGTGGCCTCCTGGCTCAACCCCCGGGGCGCGGACTTCAGTCCGCTTCGACGTCCGAATGTGTGCTGGCGATTCGATTGGCCAGCCGGCTTTCGGACGGTAAAGCGGCATAAACGCCGCCCTCCGACCTATTTAAGATACGGGGGGGAGTGCCAGAATTCGCCCTTGGGAAACCCGGGGCCGAAAATCCGATTGCCAAGCACGCCGGACTTGGTTACGGTTTTGCTGTGTCCGCCCAATTAAACACAACCGCCACGATTTAGCGTTTATTCCGAACCCCGGGATAAACGCCAGCGCCTCTGACCATGGTCCGGGGCGTTTTTGTTTCTGATTCCAAAATCAGTAAACAACGGAAAAACACGCAAAAACTCGCAAATATTTTATGGAAAACGAACGCAAAAACCTTGATGACCGCGCCAGGATGACGGAGCTCGAACGCATCCGCCACTCCTGCGCCCATGTGCTGGCCACCGCCATCCTGCGCCTGTGGCCGGAAGCGCAATTCGCCGCCGGGCCGCCCGTGGAAAATGGATTTTATTACGATGTGGACCTGCCGCATCGCATTTCGCCCGAGGACTTCGAGAAGATTGAGGCCGAGATGAAGAAGGAAACCAAGGCCAACCACCCCTTCGAGAAAATCGTCGTCACCCGCGAACAGGCCATCGCCGACGCGCAGAGCGGACGCCTCGGCGGCCTGGGCGAGCGGCCCGGCAACGTGAGCAAGTTCAAGCTGGGCAACCTCGAGGCCATTCCCGAAGGCGAGCCAATCACCTATTTCAAGAACGGCGATTTCCTTGACCTCTGCGCCGGACCGCACGTCATGCGCACCGGCAACATCGGGGCCTTCAAGCTCACCAGCGTGGCCAGCGCCTATTACAAGGGCGACGAGAAAAACCCGCAGCTCCAGCGCATC
>CAZUBG010000148.1:0-14362 GCA_964618545.1 uncultured Bifidobacteriaceae bacterium
CCAGTCCGGTTTGGAGGGAGGGGCAAGGTCAATCCCTTGTCCCTACCCCTATAAAACACCACCCCGATGCGCGCAGGGCCAGCCCGCGCTTTTCCAGCGTCCCTTGAGACGCGGTGAGTTTTGAATGACCCCGTGACCAGCCCAGCCACTTCGTGGCTGGCTACTTTCCGGGGTCCCTCCAGGACGAAAATGCACGCCCCGCCGATTGGTTGGGTGGATCTGGCACGCCCTCCGGGGTGCTTCGCAAAGTGGGACAGGCTGGAAGCCTGTCCCACTCTCAGAAACCCCGGACGGGCGTACGCCGTTCATGTTGGTGGGCGTTGCGGGACACCTTGCCCCGCCTGTGCCAGATGCCGGGCCTGCCGTTTGGGCAGTTCGGCCCGGGCCGGGCGCACGGTGCGCGGTTCGCTGGCGGGCAGAAAATCCTTCATGAAACCGGGCTTGTCGAAACGGCCGCCGTGCTGATAATCCCGCCAGAGGGTTTCGGCGGCCAGCCGGGGTTCCAAGGCCAGTTCGCCCGTCAGAAATTCAAACAACAGTTCCATCAGGCGCACCAGCGCAATGCTGTCCGTCCGGCCGGTGCGGGCGTACAACCAGTCGCTGAGTCGCAGGAAGGAATGGAACGGGGAGGCGTCCCCGCTCCACAGCAGCGGGGTGCTGTGCAGGAAATTGCCGCTGTTGCCCACCAACTCCCAGTATTTGGCGAAGCGCCGCAGCCGTTGCATCGTGGCAAAATCAATCAGCCGGTTGCAGAGAATCTCGTAGGGCGGATGCGCGTGGTAGGTCATCTGCCATTCCTCGTCGTGCCGGCTGATCGGGGTGCCGCGCAGTCGTTTCAGAATGCCCACCTGAATTTCCTGCGGCCCCAGCGCGACGAGCCGGTCGAAGCCGGCGGCGAAACTGTCGAGGGTTTCCCCCGGCAGCCCCACAATCAGATCGGCGTGGAGGTGAACCCCGGTTTGCCGCCGCAAAAAAGTGAAGTTGTCCGCGAGCTTTTCGTAATTCTGACGGCGGCTGATCAGTCCGCCCACCTCCGGATTGAAGGTTTGCACGCCCACTTCAAATTGCAGCATGCCCGGCGGAAACTTCGCAATGACCTCGCGCAACGCCTCCGGCAGGCGGTCGGGGACCAGTTCAAAGTGGAAAAAATGGCCGGGCTGCCGGCGTTCCAGGAAAAACTCCAGAATGGTTTTGCTGACCGCCAGGTTCAGATTGAAGGTGCGGTCCACAAATTTGAATTGTTTCAAACCGCGATCCAGCAGTTGTTGCAGTTCCGCCAGCAGCCGGGGCAGGGGCGCCGCCCGGACCGGAATCTCCAGCGACGACAGGCAGAATTCACAGGTGAACGGACAGCCCCGCGAGGCCTCCACATACACAATCCGATGCGCCAGGTCGTCGGCCGTGTAGAGCTGATAGGGCAGGGCCAGGCGCGAGAAATCCGGCGGTTCCGCCGGAATGACCTTCGGCAGCGGGGCCGCCTGGTTCAATAACACCCCGCAGACCTCGGCAAATTTAAGATCCGCCTCGCCCGTGATGACATGGTCGGCGAGCTGCACGATGGCCTGGGATTCCGTTTCGTAACTCACCTCCGGTCCCCCGAGGATGATCTTGATGTCCGGTCGCACCCGCCGGAGGGCGGCCAGCACTTCCGCCGAGCGTTCCACATTCCAAATGTAGATGCCGAACCCGATGATCCTGGGGTTCTGCGCCAGCAGCGCCTCCGCGATGTCCAGCGGACGCTGATTGATGTCAAATTCAGCCAGCGTGGCGCGGGACTGCAGCGGTCCGAGATTGGCCATGAGATAGCGCAACCCAAAAGCCGCATGGATGTATTTCGCGTTCAGCGTGGTTAAAACAATGTCCGCCACACGGCCAGTCTAGTCTTTCCCCCGCACCGGCGCAATTTGTCCGCGCCATTTGCATTCCAACGCCAGGTGAGGCATCTTGCCCTCCAGCATGAAATGCCACGCACACCCCGCCGACGCCGTTGGCGTCTGCGCTCATTGCGGACGCGGCCTGTGCGCGGACTGCGCCCGGCTCACCGATGAGAGCCGCCGGTTGGTCTGTTCGCCCGCCTGTGCCGCCGCGCTGGCCCGTACCGACAAGGCGATTCAATCCATTCTCCAAAAAAGCGTCCAGAACGCGCGGGCCAGCGCCTATTACAGCTATTTGTGCGCCGCCCTCTCGGCGGGCGGGGCCATCGGTGCCGCGTATTATCTGCCCTCACCCTTTCTGGTCGCCTTTACCGCCGCGTGCAGTGTCGTTTTCGTCGCCGCCGGCTTCTGGTACGGCCGCATCACCCGCCGCCAAAACGGCCCCTGACGCCGTTCCCGGCGCGGCGGCGGAGGGGAAACAGGAATATTTCGTTACCTGGTAACGAAATATGGCCCCCTCGTTCTTTTCCCTTGACACCCTCTTAAGTCGTTCAATCCCAGCGGGTTGTCAATCCTGTCAACCTTAATCCGCAGTCCATCACGTTACTAGGTAACGAAAATGACCCGCCGGATTTTTTTTCTGGCAGGATTTGGCACAGTTTTGCCGTGTGCCCATTCCTCCCATCAGCCTGTTCCAAAAGATTTCCGGTGCGGGCCTGACCGTAAAGGGTTGAACCCCGCGCCAAAAATGGCACATTGAGGCTGTGCTTAGACCCGTCAAATCAACGGCCACCGCCCCCGAGGGGGGGGCGGTGATCCCGCCCGTGTTCACCGAGCGTCCGGTCTGGCGTCCGGTGGGGGACGGCTGGCGCCACATCCACGGCACCGTGCGCGGCGATGGCGTGAGCTTCGAGTGGCACGACTTCACCGTCCGGCAGGAATTTGACTGGGGAAAGAGCTTTCATCCCGACAGCCTCGAGGTCTGCCTGAATCTGGAAGGCTGCGGGCGGGTGACCGGCAATGGTCGCGAAGCCGGTTTTACGCCGCTGACCGTGGGGTTTTACCGGCGGGCGGAGCTGCCCCTGCCGGCGGTTCGTGAGGCCGGCCAGCGGCATCAGTTTCTCACGGTGGAGATGTCCTTCGATTTTGTCCGCCGGCATTTGGGCGCGTTCGGCCCGTCCCTGCATCCCCTGATCCGGGAAGTCGTGTCCGGTCACCCGGAGCAATCCACCGTGTCCGCCCCGACCCGCCTGACCAGCCGGTTGCAACAATTGCTGGCCAGTCTGCGCGAAGCGCCCGTGCTGGCCATGGCCCAGTCCGTCTGGTATCAGGCCAAGGCGCTGGAGGTGGCGTCCGAGTTGTTTTTTGTGACGCCCGACGAACAGGAACTCTTCTGCCAGCGGCAGAAGCGCCTCGCCTCCGAGCGCGTTGAGAAAGTCATTGCCCTGCTCCGTGAGAAACTGGCCGAGCCGCCCAACCTGGATGAAATCGGCCGGTTCGTCGGTTGCAGTCCGTTCCATCTCAGCCGGACGTTCTCCGCCGAAACCGGCCTGACGATTCCCCAGTACATCCGCCAGCTCCGTTTGGAACGCGCCGCCGAGTTGTTGCGCTCCGGCAAATTCAATGTCACCGAAGCCGCCTTTGAAGTCGGTTATTCCAGCCTGAGCCATTTCAGCCAGGCGTTCCACGAAACCTTCGGGTGCTGTCCCGGCCTTTATCCCCTTCGCACGCCCACGCAGAAATCCTCCGTTCCGCCCCGGGAATAATCGTCAGTCCGGACTTAGGCCCTGCATCCCGGAGTTGTTGGCCGGGTTGGGCGGGCGCGCCAATTGGTCGGACGGCCTGCGGGTTGGGAAACCCGCGATACAGCAGACTTGGAAGTCTGCGGTGCAAAAATCCGCCACAACTTCGGGATGCGCGGACCCTTATCGCCGGCCAAACATTTTCAAATAACTCAGCGGGTTTCTGACCGTCTCACGATACCCGCGCGCCCCCATCACCACGTCGGCTGCCAACCGGGTGAACCGCCGACCCTGCCAGCGAAACGCCCAATGCCGCAGGCGGGGGTGCTGATAAACAAACTTCGCCAGCCATCGGGCGGAGCGCAGCTCGCCAAGAATGCTTTTCTCCAGGAGTGCCTGGTAAGCCCGGCCCACGTTCTCCGGGTCCGGTTGGTTGGTGGCAATGGCCTCGGCCGCCAGCAAGCCGCTTTCAAGGGCATGGGAAATGCCTTCCGCCGTGATCGGGTCGGCCAGCCCCGCCGCATCCCCGGCGAGCAAAACCCGTCCCCGCGCCAGCCCTCCCCGCCGGGGTTCCAGGGGAATGAGCCAGCCATGTTTCTCGGTTCGTTCAATTCGGTTGATTCCCAAAAAGCGCAGGTAATCCTCCAGTCGGGCCGCCAGATTTACATTCGACCGACGGGTGGTCAGAATCCCCACCGAAAGATGCCGCCGTTTGGGGAACACCCACGCATAACCGGACTCGACAAATCCAAAGTCAAACCGGGCGGTCCGGCCAAACCGCGCGAAATCCTCCTCCGCAAAATGCAGTTCCCATTCGATGGCCGGTGCCAGCCGGGGCAAGGCCGGCCAGCCGCAGGCTTTGGCCGTCAGGCTGTGAACCCCGTCGGCGGCAATCAGAAAGCGGGCCTGAAATAATCCCTGGTCCGTGGTCAATTCCACCCGGTCGTTTTTTGAGATGACCTGTTTGACCGCGCAGCCCGCCACGAGCCGGGCCCCCGCCTTTTGGGCTTCCGTTGCCAGAAGATGGTCCAAGTCGGCGCGCATCACCATGCGCAGCATTGGTTCGGGGCGGGTGGCGGTAAACTGAAGTCCCTCGCCTTGGAAATTCAGCAGCACGGAATGAAAGGAGCTTTCCACCACCTCCCTGGCATGGGCCGGCAATCTTTGGAAAGCGCGCGGCAACAGTCCGCCGCCGCAGGTTTTGTAGCGGGGCAGCGCGGCCTTTTCCAATAGCAGAACCGCCCGCCCGCGCCGGGCCAAAGCCGTGGCGGCGGAACATCCCGCCGGTCCGGCGCCGATCACCGCCACCTCATGGGAATTTGCGTTCACTCTTTCAGTGTATGGAGAAGTCTCTGAAAAGAGTGGTGGGTCCGCCGTCGAGCGCAACAAAAAAGTTCCGGCCTAAAAAAGTTCCGCCGTTGCCTTGGCCGTTTTCACGGTGGTGGCAAGTCGCCGACTGGAGGCGGCCGAGGGCTGCGTGGGCCTGGCTGACGGCCCGGTTTGAAAGGATCGCCTGGAAGGTGGCGCCTGAGTTTCCACAGCCACCGCCTGTCCGGCAACCAAGGCCAGCAAACTGTCCCCCAGATCCTGCAACATCCTGGCCTGGCCGCTGAGTTCCAGGGAAGCACTGGAACTTTCCTCGGCGCTGGCCGCGTTGCCCTGGGTCACTTTGTCCATTTGCGCCACCGCCAGGTTGACCTGGTTGATGCCCTCGCTTTGTTCCTGCGAAGCGTTGGCCACTTGCGAGATCAGGGCATCCACCTGCCGGATCTGACCAACGATTTCCTCCAGTGTCTGGCTCACTTTGGTGCTGAGTTGGACCCCCCGGCCGGTGTTACTGAGGGCGCCCTCGATTTTGCCGGATGTTTCCTTGGCGGCCAGGGCGCTGCGCTGGGCCAGCGAGCGCACCTCTTCGGCAACCACGGCGAAACCCATGCCGGCCTCTCCGGCGCGGGCGGCTTCCACGGCGGCATTGAGGGCCAGGATGTTGGTTTGGAAGGCAATTTCATCAATGGTTTTGATGATCTTGGAAATGTCATCGCTGGAGTTCTTGATGTCCTGCATGGCCCCGGTCATTTCTTTCATGTCCGCGGCGCCTTTTTCGGCGGCGCGACAGGCTCGCTTGGCCAGATCGTTGGCTTTACGAGCGTTTTCGGCGTTGTCCTTCGTCCTCGAAGCGATTTCCTCAAGGGACGCACTGGTCTCTTCCAGGGAGGCAGCCTGCTCGCTGGCGCCTTCGGCAAGGGATTGCGCGGTGGAGGAAATCTCTGTGGCGCTGCCATTCACTTGATGAGTCCCTTCGTTCAGACTGAGGGACACTTGGGTGAGGTGCCGGGTCACTGGCCGAATGAGAAGCGTTACCAGCGCGGAAATGGCCACCAAACTTCCCCCGATGGTGATGGCGGCCAGCACCAGGCTGCTGTGCCCGGCCTGGCGGGTCACCAACAGGCTTTGACTCTCGGCCTGCGCCAGTGCCTCCTTGGAATAACGGAAGAGCGTCACCCCGCCAACCATGCCGATCTTCCAGTCGGTATGGCATTCCAGGCAGCTCTTGTTGACCACATGAGGCTCGTAAATCTCAATTTGGGTCGTTGATTCCCGGACCAGGCGTTCTGGCTGAGTGTACAGTTGCTGTTTCAACGCGGGGTCCATTTCGCTCTTGAGGCGGGTGGGATCGGACGAATCGGAAATCCGGCCCTTTTCATCATAGAGCGAGAACTCCTGCAAGCCGTGCAAGTTTTTCTGCAACTTGGTCACCCGGTCAAACACATCCATGTCCCCGGACGCCATGCCGGTGGAAATGCCTAATTCCAGGGCGCGTTGAACATCGTCGGCATTCCCGGAGAGGCTGTCGTTGAGAATCTGGGCGTTGGCCTGGCCGATCCGTTCGAAATTTCCCTGGAGTTTGGAAGATTGCACCAATTGAAAGCCGGTGATGACCAGCGCAACGCCCACCGCCAGCGTCACCGTCAGACGAGTTTGTAGTGTCATAGAATAATCGGTTTGCCGCTGATGATGGCACCGCCAAACCGGCACGGCTCAGTTTCGTTATCCGGGCATTAGTCGTGATTTCGCGCGCGATGTTCCCTGCCACGTAGGATAACAAGCTCTCCATCGGTGTTTGGAGCAAACTCTTGAGCTTTATTGCCTCAGTATGTGCAAAAGGTGGCTGGAGTATTCCAGGAATGATTGGTGCTGTGGAACAACAGAATTGCTACGGCCGGGGCCGGGTGATCTGTGCAATGGCCCAGTGGGCGTGTTCGGCGATCAAGGGTTCGGGGTCGCGGGCGGCTTTCGCAAGGTGGGGCAGGGCGGAGGCGCCGGCGGTGTTGCCCAGGGCGACGCAGACGTTGCGCAGGAGGCCGCGCCGTTTGGCGCGCAGGAGGGGAGTGCCGGCAAAGCGCGCTTTGAATCCGGCGTCGTCGAGTTGCAGTAACTCGATCAAGTCCGGCTGCTGCAAGTCCGGCCGGGCGTGGGACCGCATCAACCTCCCTTCGCGGGCAAAACGGTTCCAGGGACAGACGGCCAGGCAATCGTCGCAGCCATAAATGCGGTTGCCGATGGCGGGGCGGAATTCGACGGGGATGGCCCCTTTCAGTTCAATGGTGAGGTAGGAAATGCAGCGGCGGGCATCGAGTTGAAAGGGGGCGGTGATGGCGCGGGTGGGGCAGGCGGAGAGGCAGCGGGTGCAGGAACCGCAATGGTTTTTTTCCGGCGGGTCAGGTTCCAGTTCCAGGGTGGTGATGATTTCGGACAGGAACAGCCAGTTGCCCAGGCGGCGGCTGATGAGGTTGGTGTGTTTGCCGGAAAAACCCAGTCCCGCGCGCTGCGCCAGGTCGCGTTCCAAAACAGGGCCGGTGTCCACATACCAGAGGGCGGCGGTCGGGCCGCCCCCCAGTTGGAGGATGTAGGCATTCAATTTTTTCAGAGCCCGGCCCATGACGTCATGGTAATCAGTGAACCGGGCGTAACGGGCGATCACGCCGGTTCCAGGGCGGGGGGTGATGGCGGGGGGTGCGGTCTCGTAACTCGCGGCGAGGGTGATGATGGTTTTGGCATTGGCCAGCACTTTTTGAGGCTCAACGCGTTTTTCCGCATTGCGGGCCAGCCAGGCCATTTCGCCCAGGTGCCCGGCCTGCAACCAATGCAGGAAGGCGCCGGTGTGGTCCGGGGGACGGGCGGTGGTGAAGCGGCAGTCGTCAAAGCCCAGTTCCAACGCGCGTTGTTGGATGGCGGTTTTCATTAATGGTGGTGCAGGGCAAAACGGTACTGATGGGCGACCTGCTGGGCTACTTCACGCAGGGTTCGCAAATCGGTGTTCACGAGCACATCGGCCTGCTTGTAGAAGGGTTCGCGGATGGCGAGGAGATCGCGGATTTTGCCGCGCGGGTCCGGGTCGTTCAACAGGGGGCGGTGGCCCTGGTGGCAGACGCGCTCCCAGACTTTTTCGGGCGAAGCCCACAGGCAGACCAGGAGGGCGTGACGCTTGAGGCTGGCGAGATTATCAGGGTCCGTGGGCAAGCCTCCGCCGGTGGCGATGAGGAGTTTGCCGCGACCGGCCAACTCCTGGACCAGTTGTCGTTCCAAGGCGCGGAAAGCGGGTTCGCCCTCGTGGGTGAAAAGGTCGGTGATGGTGCGGCCGGTGCGGGTTTGGATCAGCTCATCCGTGTCGAGAAACTCAAAGTTCAAATGTTCGGCGGCAAGCCGACCCACGGAGGTCTTGCCCGTCCCCATGAAGCCGATGAGGGCGAGATTAACGATGTGCCGGTCGTTGTGCATGGCCACAAAGTGGCGCATTTGGGGCCGGGACGCACGCCACAAATTCCGCCGCCAATCCGGAAATCCGGACACTCGACAGAAGGAGGGTCCACGCTTACATTAGCAGCGTGAATTTGCCGTCGCTCATTCTCGCGTCCGCTTCACCCCGACGGTCGGAATTGCTGGGGCACTTGGAGGTGGAATTTCAAGTGCTGCCCGGAACCGCCGTGGAAGTGGCTCACGAACACTTGTCGCCCTGGGAAGTCTGCCAGTTGAATGCGCATCGCAAGGCCCGGGTGGTGGCCAAGCGAATTCCCGACGCCCTGGTGCTCGGGGCGGACACCCTGGTTTTTCTCGAAACGGCGATTTTGGGCAAACCCGCCACGCCGGCCGAGGCGCGGGACATGCTCGCCCGATTGCAGGGGCGCACGCACCAGGTGGTGACGGGGGTTTGTCTGGTTCACCTGCGCGAGCACCGGGAGCGGATTTTTGCCGTGAGCACCGACGTGACCTTCCTGCCGCTGAGCGGCGCCCAGATCAGTGATTATCTGAGCCGGATCAATCCGCTGGACAAAGCCGGTGGCTACGCCATTCAGGAACACGGCGAACTCATCATTTCGGAGATCTCCGGTTCGTACAGCAATGTGGTGGGGCTGCCGCTGGAACGGCTGCGGGAGGAACTCGCGGGTTGGGCGGGTGCAAAAAAGCAAAATTCTTTGTCTTAATCTTCGTTTGGCGTGCATGTATAAAGTGAATGATGAGTGATGACATGGCGCTGGTGCGGGAATATGCCGCCCGCCAATCCGAGCCGGCGTTTGCAACGCTGGTCGCGCGCCATGTGGGCCTGGTGCATTCCGCAGCCCGGCGGCAGGTGTCGGATCCCCAGTTGGCCGGGGACATCACCCAGACCGTCTTTCTCATTCTGGCGCGCAAGGCGGGTTCCTTAAATCCTAACACCATCCTGCCCGGCTGGCTTTACCGGACCACGCGTTATGTTTCCTCCGCCGCACTCAAAATCCAACGCCGGCGCGAACGCCGGGAACAGGAGGCTCTGGCCATGATGCAAGAAACACCCGCCGATCCGGCTTGGGAACAATTGTCCCCGTTCCTCGATGACGCCATGGCGCAACTGCCGGACAAGGATCGCGACGCCATTGTGCTGCGCTTTTTTCAAAACAAAAGTTTGCGGGACGTCGGCGCAGTTTTGGGAGTGGATGAATATGCGGCGCAAAAACGGGTCGTGCGCGCCCTGGAGAAAATGCGCGTCATCTTTGCCCAAAAAGGGGTTGGCTCCACGGCCTCCATCATTGCCGGTTTGATTTCGGCCAATTCCATCCAAGCCGCCCCGGCCGCGCTGGCCAGCACCACTTCCGCCGCCGTGCTGGCCAAGGGCGCGGTCGCCGGCGGCGCCATCCCGCCGCTCCTCAAAGCGGCGTTGAAGCTGATGGCCTGGCAGCAGGCCAAAATTCCAGTATTGACCGGAACCACCGTGATTTTCGCCACAGGGGCCGGACTGATGCTGGCCGGCCTTTTCGGCGGGACAACGACGCAAGCGGACCTTCAAGGGGCCTGGTCAGCGAGACTCAATATTCACAACACCGCCCGGTCGGCCGCCCAATTTTCCGTGGAAGCGGAACCGGTGGTGACTGTTTTCCGGACCAACGGCGAGTATCAGGCAACGATGGATTTTATCGGGTTGGGCATGAAACACATCGCGGTTCACGACTTCACTTACCAAAAGGACCGGGTGACTTTCCAAACCCTGGGCTTCAATTTTACCGGGGTGGTCAATTCCAATGCGACCGAGATTCGCGCCCTGAAAGGCAAGCCGGTCTTGAAACGGATGAAGGAACCCCGCGTCATTCCGCCGCCGTTGACGGACGGTGATTGCGCGCCCAAGAGTTTTTCGCCGCAGGGTCGGTGGACCGCCAGGGAGGACATGGGAGGCGGCCAGGCGGAGGTGGACCTAAATATTGCCGGACAGTCAGATGGAACGTATCGTGTGGAAGCGGGGGTCCCGATGTTTGGGCTGCATCAGATTCCAATCAACGATTTCGAATACCGCCAACCGGTGGTGAAACTGACCCTGGTGGGCGTCTCGTTTGAAGGGCGGTTGGGCGGCAACGACAGTGAGATCAAAGGCGATTTTACGGTTGGGAAGGATTCCATGCCGGCGGTATTCCAACGGGCAGCGGAGACGGACCCGCCGAATTATACCGCCACGAATCACAGCGATGTGGCGGGGCATTGGGCGGCGGTCTGGAATTCCAGCCACGGGCGGACGCCGCTGTGGCTGCACCTTGGCCGGCTGCCGGATGGCCGGCTTTTGGCCACGCTCGACAGCCCGGATGAAGGTCTGACCGGCATCAGCGCCACGCTGGTGCACCGGTCGCGCGAGGTCAATGTGGGGATTCATTGGATGGGGCTGGGTTATTCATTTGAAGGCAAACTGTCGGGAAACAAGTTTTCCGGCACCTGGCGCGGCCTTGGCGCGGCGGTTCCGTTAGTCTTTGAACGACTCAAGCCGATGCCTTACAATGAAACGCATGACTTCAAACCGTAAACAGGATGCGTGCCGGCACCGCGCCTTTACGCTGATCGAATTGCTGGTGGTCATTGCCATCATTGGCATCCTGGCGGCGATGTTGCTGCCCGCGCTTTCCAAGAGCAAGGCCAGCGCGCTGCAAATCCAGTGCCTGGGACAAAACAAGCAGCTTGCGCTGGCCCTGCAATTGTACACGCAGGACTTTGGGGACGCCATGCCCTGGCCCAACTGGGGAAACACCTTTACGGGCTGGCTGTACACGCCGGTGAACGGCCAACCGCCGGAACCGTCCAACCCACCGGAAACCGTTTACGCGGGCGGCACGCTGTGGCCGTATGTCAAGGAGATCAAAGTATATTGGTGTCCCGTGGACAACACCAACACCCCGTATTTTCCCCAACGGACAGAACAGCTCTCCAGCTTCATCATGAACGGTGCGATCATGGGTTATTACATGCAGGCAACCGTTCCCAGAACCCATAAACTTTCCGCCATGAAAACCTCCGCCTATACGACTTGGGAGCCGAGCGACCGGCCCCCCTACGATCCGGCCGGGGTCTTCAATGATGGGGCCAGTTATCCCAATGACGCGGAAGGGCCGAGCAAACGCCATAATTCCGGCTGCAACGTCAGCTCCTTTGACGGCCACGCCCAATTTCTCAAGTTCTCCGATTTCGAGCAGGAACAAAACGACACCCCGGGATTGCTCTGGTGCGATCCCGATTCCGCTGACGGCAACGGCGGCGACAACTGCAAACTTTGGGCCAACGATTAAGGCTGCTTCGTGGTCTGGCGGCCGGCCAGTTCCCGCCACAAGTGGGCGCTCATGCACTGGCCTTTGGCGAAGCATTCCAGATTGAATTTCTCGTTGGGCGAATGGGCGTTGTCATCCGGCAGTCCCAACCCCAGCAACAAGGATTCGGCGCCGAGAATCTTTTTGAACTGGTTGACGATGGGGATGGACCCGCCTTCGCGCATGAGGATCGGTTCGCAGCCAAAGGCTGATTTCAGCGCCCGCAGGGCGGCCCGGGCGTTCGGGCTTTCCGGCGAGACCAGATACGCCTCGGCCCCGTGGCCGGCTTCAATTTCCAGGCGGACGGCCGGCGGGCAGATTTTTTTCAGGTGGTCGCAGACGACTTTGCGGATGTGCGCCGGGTCTTGATTGGGCACCAGCCGGCAGGTGATTTTGGCGGAAGCCCAGGAGGGCACGATGGTTTTGCCGCCCTCGCCCTGATAGCCGCTGGTCAGGCCGTTGATCTCGAAGGTGGGCCGGGCGCTGCGCTGTTCGGTGGCCGTGAAGCCGCGCTCGCCAAACAAGGCCGGCGCGCCCAGCAGTTTTTTCAACGCCGCATCTTTGAGCGGATAAAGCGCGGACTGCCGGCGTTCCAGTTTGGTGAGCGGCACGATGCCGTCGTAAAAGCCGGGAATGGTCACGCGGCCGTTTTTATTCCGGAGCTGTCCGAGCAACTGGCACAGCGCCATGGCGGGATTCTCCACCGCGCCGCCAAAGATGCCCGAGTGCAGGTCATGCGAGGGGCCGTGCAGTTTGATTTCCAACGCCATCAACCCGCGCAGCGCATAGGTCATGGCCGGAAACTTCAGGCCGGGCATGCCGGTGTCGGAGATCACCACGGCCTGGCACTGCAATTCCTTGCGGTGCGATTTGAGGAATTTGTCCAGACTGGCGCTGCCCACCTCCTCCTCGCCTTCAATGACAAACGTCAGATCGCAGGGCAGGGGGGTGCCAGTTTTAAAACAGGCCTCCACCGCCTTGAGGTGGGCGAGATTCTGGCCCTTGTTGTCCGTGCTGCCACGCGCGTAAATGTTTCCGTCCTTGATGACCGGCTCAAACGGCGGGGTTTTCCACAAGGCGAGCGGTTCGGGAGGCTGTACGTCATAATGACCGTAGACCATGAAATGCGGCCGGCCGGATTTGGGCGCGCGGGGTGTTTTGGCGACGACAATCGGGTGGCCGTCCGTCGGGCAGACCTCGGCCGACAAACCGATCTGGCGGCAGTGATTGGCCAGCCATTCGGCGCACGCGGCCATGTCCGGTTTATGCTGGGACTGGGCGGACACGCTGGGGAAACGCAGGTACTCGCTCAACTCCGCAATAAACCGGTCCTGGTTGGCCTTCAAATAATCAATGACAACTTGCATAACGCATAGTTAAGCGGGGAAACCACTTTCTGCCAAAGCAAAAAGTGCGGCTCGGTGACCCGCAGCACACATCTTGCCAATCCAAGCCGGAAAACCGCTTTCACTTCCCCCTGGCCAATCGGCAGGCTTCGTCTCACAGCGCCGTGCTCCGGGGGGGCGAGGGAGCGCCCGTGGCGACGGGGACCAGCAGACCGGTTCCCCGCCGACAGGGGGGCCGGCCCAAGCCGGTGAGGACTACCTTCCAGTGCTAATTACGACTTGGATGGTAGTTGATTGATCCTCTCAGACTGGCGAAAGAACCGCCTGAATCACAGGTTTGACCGGGTTTGACCCGGATCGGAGTCGGCGCGGAGGTCTGATTGCGGGTAAAGTGCGTTGGTTCAAGATATTAGGCCGGTGTGGTGGCCTCCAGGGTTGCGGCTGCCCGCCCGTATTGAAAGGTTTTATCTGGTTTGACCAGGTTTGACCGAACCCAGGGAGAAAAAATGAAAATCTCCAGTTGGCCGGTCGTTTTATCGGCTCAGCTTTTGGGCGGACAGGATGGGCTGTCTCACCGGGGATGGTTTGAGCCAGTTTGACGTCCGACGCCAAGTCAGGGACCCCGGTTGATACGGCCTGAAAGACACCGTGGAGCGCAGATTTTTTCTGGATGTTATTTAGTGTTATTTTCTGTATTTTTGCGTTTTCCCGCGAGGTTTTGTTTTAACCCTGGGGATGGCAGGGTTGACCGGGATTGGGAAGGCCGTCCGGCGCTCGCCAGAGACGCCGCTATGCCGAACAGCCAAACGGAGGCGGCGGCAATGGGTTGCTCGCCGCGCATTACACCGATACAAGATGTCAAAGAGCTGCGGGCGGGTCCGCCGGGGGACTGGGTGGCGCCTGGATACATGATCAAGCAGGCAACCGTCCGTCGCCCTCCTTCGCTGCCGTTGGCGCGGACCGGAAAAAACAAACCGGCACCGACCAGCCGTGATAATTTTGCACGTTTTTTAATCCTGTCAACCGCAGTTTTGCGAGAATCTAATGTTTGTTTGGTCCATTGATGGCGCCCGGGGTTTTATGCCCACGAATCGCACGTATTGACACGGATGGGAAGAGGCAAAAGCGGAAAGCGGGAAGGCGGGAAAGCGGAAACGGAAAACACCGGGAAATTTGAACATAAGCACACGAAGAAAGAGGGGGTGGTTGGACCGCAGATGAACACAGTCTGTATATCCAAATCAGATTCCAATAAACTAGCGAAAACCATTGATATTACAATGCAAATTCGCTCTAACTCGTCA
>CAZUBG010000149.1:0-14255 GCA_964618545.1 uncultured Bifidobacteriaceae bacterium
CAATTCAGTGCCAGTCGGTTGGACGGTTCAACATACAACCGGGCCGGCTTGGTCAGACCGCCGATGCCGTCTTTGTTGGTCACCAGCACGGCGATGGTGTTGTTCCCGGCTTGGAGGAAGCGGGAAACATCCGTTTGAAACGGTTCGGCCCAGTCGGTGGACCGGCCGACTTCATGGCCGTTCACAAAAACAACGCCTTCATCATCAATCGAATCCAAACGGAGCAGGAGGCCGGGCTGGATCTCCTCCGGGGCCAGATTGACGACCGTGCGAAACACGGCGGCGGCCTGCCGGCCATCCAACAGATGCCCCGCCTTTCCGTTCGGCTCGTCCACCAGGGTGAATTTGCCCCAGGTGGAATCATCCACGTCCGTTCCGCACAGGGAAAATCCATCGTCGGTCACCAAATGGGAACGCCAGTTGATGAGCGGATGTCCGGCGGGAATGGGCGCGCATAATCCGCCGGACTTCAGCCCGGCCAGTTCCTCCATGCCCTGGCCGCCGTTGCCCTGGCCGCCATTTTCGTAGAGGATCACGATTTCATTGGTCCCCTCCCGCAGCGCGCCAGCCAGGTTCAGGAGGATGTTTCGCTGGTTTTCCGCCGCTTTTTTCAGCAAGCCGCCGTTTTCCGCATCAAAGTTCGTCTGGTGGTCGCCCTCCAGATAATTCTGCAACAAACGGTCGTTGACTTGCACCACGGCGCTGTCGGAACGGAACAGGCTCAATTGCAGCATGGGGAAATGGGTCAATTGCTCCTCCGTCAGCGTCACCCGCGAGCGGTACAGCACGAAGCGCGAATCATTGATGCCCAGGGCCGACAGCGAATCGCCCGCCCTGATCGGACGCCATTCCTGCGTTCCGGTCTCGGGGCGGGTGAGGGCGGTGGCGAGACGAACGGGTGCGGGAGCCGCCGGACGTTCCGGCGGCGTGACCGCCTGCGGCTGCCAGTCACCCTCGGGCAGGCACAGGATTTTCATGCCGAACGGTTCCAAATCATATTTCACCGGGATGGGAGCGCCGATTTCCGGCTTCAACAACACTTCCCCCTGGCGGGGGCTTTGACGGTCGGAATTGAAGCAAAAAACAAAGGTCCGGCCGTTGGGATTGCGCCGCACTTCCAAATCCACATCGGAGTCGCCGCCCTCGCGGGTGCATTTCACCGGGTCGGTGCGGGCCAGGTCGCCACCGTATTTTTTGAGCAGGTTGCCAATGGCCTGCACGGCAAAATAACGGTCGCCCACGCCGCCGTGTTCGCGGATGGGGGCGTTGTAATCATAAGTGGTGGTCAGGGACCGGGCGCCCCAGCCATCCGGGTTCATGCCGCCGTAAAGCATGTAATAACTGGTGATGGTGGCGCCGCCCTCATAGGCCATGAGCGTGACGGCATTGATCTGGGAGGCGGTCACGCCCTCCTGATCCTCGCTCAGGATGCCGCCGATCTGCGAGAACCAGCCGCCCTGCAATTCCGGCACCATGCCCGGCGCGTTGGGCTGGGCGGCCTTTTCCTTCAGGACGTCATTGCGCGCCGTTTTGACATTCCAGCGCGGATATTCATTGCACCCGTCGAAGACCTGGCTCAACAGCGGGTCCTGGCTCCCGCGAATCTCCCGCGTCCAGCAGGTGAAAATGGGCACTTCAATGCCGTCGGCCTTGGCGTATTGATACAGCGCGCGCAGATGGTTTTCCCGTTCCTCGCGGGTGCCGCCGTTGAAATCGTATTCGTTTTCGATTTGGAACAGGATCACGCCGTGGCCGCCCCTGGGCTTGCGGGTGAGCTGTTCCCGGGCGATGACCGGGCACACCGCATCATACCAGTGTTTGGACCAGGCCAGGTAATCGGGGTCATCCGAGCGCAGCCACAGGTCCGGGCGCCTGGGCTGGGCGGGTTTGAAATTAAGCAGCCAGCGCGGATAACCGCCGCCGTCCCATTCCGCGCAAATGTAGGGCCCGGGCCGGATGATCGTATAAAGCCCGAACTCATCCTGGGCCATTTTCAACCAGTCCTTGAGATCCTGCAGGTCCACTTGGGAGAAATCCGTCAACCCGGCGGGCTGATTGCGTTCATGCCAGTTCCAGGGAACGTAGGTCTCCACCGCGTTGAACCCGGCGTCCTTGATCTTCTGGAACCGGCTGCGCCAGAGCGGTTTGGGACAGCGGAAATAGTGGAAGGCCCCGCTGAAAATGAGCGTGTCCCGCCCGTCAATCGTCAGGCAATGACCGTCGTAGTGAATGCGGTCGGGCTGGGCGAACTCTTTGGCTGGCAGAGTGACGTCGGTCGCCCAGGCGCCGGTCAGCAGCAGGTTTGCGCCCAGCAACAGGCAGAGAAGTTTCTTCATGGTCATGCAGTGATGAGTCTTGTTTGGCCAAGATTAATTGTGAGTGGGGAAAATGTCCAGCCGGGGGCAACAAAACTGATCGTGACAAGTCTTTGGTTCTCAATCGGGGGGCCCCGGGTTCTGCCGGAGGTGAGAGGATCATTCCGGGTCGGCACAGGGAGACGAGGGGTTCCGCGGTGGAATTTATTTATCGTGTTTAATGGATTCTTTCCGTGTTTTACCGTACTGTGGTCTTTCGGACCAAATCGAACCGCACCGCCCATGCCTCCCAACTGAATGAGTATCGCTCGTTGCTGCACCTTTGTCAAGGAAAGGTGGCGCAAATTGTGGCAGAGCGCACGGCGCGGGGGATGTCAAAAAAAACCGCCCAGGTGCGGGCCTTAGGTGGATACTGAACAAATATGGAATATCGTGCTTCCCGGCCCGCCGGCGAACTGGAAATCGCGCCGCAAAGGATTTGGTTTTGGGATCGTTCCGGCCCCCGGCTGCCCGGCCGGGTCGCCCGGCCAACTGCGTCCGCACCCGTTGGCACAAGCGCACCATCAGCTTGTCTTTCGCTTCATATATGATTAAGTTATGGATATGAACGAAACGCAAACCGAAACTGCCGTCGCTCCGGCTGAGTTGCAACGCCGCCTCACGGCCGGCCAACCCGCCCGCCTGCTCGATGTCCGCACGCCGGGCGAATATGCCGCGGTCCACGTCCCCGGGGCCAAACTCCTCCCGCTCGACGAATTGGATGCGGCCGCCTTTGCCCGCGAGCGCGGCGCTGATGGCACCCCGGTGTATGTGTTGTGCCAATCCGGCGGACGGGCCCGGCGCGCCATTGAAAAACTGGAGCGCGCCGGCGTGCGGGGCTGTGTCCTGGTGGAGGGCGGAACCCAGGCCTGGCTGGACGCCGGTCTGCCGGTGAATCGCGGTCAGAGCCGGGGGTTGCCCCTGATGCAGCAGGTGCAGGTTACCGTCGGCTTCCTTTCCGCCGCCGGCGCCTTGCTGGCGCTGACGGTCCACCGGCTTTTTGCCATCATCCCGCTGGTGATTGGGTGCGGCCTGTTGTTTGCCGGATTGACCGGCATTTGCGGCCTGGCCCTGCTCCTGGCGAAAATGCCCTGGAACAAAACCGCCGCCGGCAGTTCCGCATCCTGCTGCGCCACTGAATCCAAATAGCGCACCTACGCCAGCCCCAGCCAGCACATTGCCGCCAGCGAGGTGACGCTGATGAACGCCCACAGGATCAGCCCGGCCAGCGCCGTGCGCCAGCCCACCAACCGCAGTGCGCGCAGCGACAGAGAAGTTCCGATCAGGAACAGCGCCAGGACCATGCCCCGCCGCGCCGTTTCGGAAATCAACGGCGACCACGCCGCCAGGGCCGGGGCATCACCGCGCACCAGGGAGGCCAGCAGAAAGAGGGCGATGAACCACGGCACGGTGATTTTTCCGGTCCGCGTCCGCACGGAATCCCCGACCCGCCTGTGGGCCGACCCCGCGTGGCCGCGTCCCAGGCCGAACGCCAGCGCGAACGTCAGCGGCACAATCCACAGGGTGCGCGACAGTTTCACTGCGGTGGCCGTGGCCAGTGCGTCCGGCCCGTAACTCATCCCCGCGCCCACCACCGACGAAATGTCGTGGATGGCCACGCCCGCCCACAGTCCGAATTGCGCCTGGGTCAAATGCAGCCAATGGCCCGCCACCGGGAACAGTCCCAGCGCCACCGCATTCAGCAGGAAAACCGTGCCGATGGACACCGCAATTTCCGCCTCCGAGGCCGCGATGACCGTGCTCACCGCCGCAATGGCCGACCCGCCGCAGATGGCGGTGCCGGCTGCAATCAACAGACTGGTTTTTTCATTTAAGGCCAGTCGGCGCCCCACCCAATCCCCCAGGCATAGAGTGGCTCCGATCGTCACGGCCGCGAAGAGCGAGCCGCGCAAGCCCAACCGCAACACCACCGGCAGGTTCATGCCGAACCCCAGCAGCACCACGCACGCTTGCAGCAGCCACTTTGACACCCGGTGATTCCAATGCGCCAACGGATGCCCGATCAAGAGCGCAAACAAAATGCCGGCCACCAGGGCCACCGGCGGCGACCCCCGGAACAGGAGCACGAGGGCGATGATCAGCAGAGCGGTGATTTTGAAGAGCCGTCCGGGTGCGGCCGAGGGTGTGGCGGCGGGCGTCGCGCCCGGCGGAATGGACCGGGCGAACCGGGGCGGTTGAACTGTCCCGCAATCCTCAGTTTTCAGTTTGTGCAAATGAAGGTCGTTCATGTGAGGAAACTTTGCCCCGGATTCGGCCATGCCACAAAGACATTGTTTCTATGTCCGCCATAGCCTAGGGTTATGCCATGAATCGGAACCATCTGGCCTTGTTTCAGGCGGTCGCGCAGGCGGGCAGCATCAGTGGCGGCGCGGCGGCGGCGCGCATCAGTCAGCCGGCGGTCTCCAAACAAATTGCCGAACTCGAGGCGGCGCTGGGCGTCCGGCTGCTGGAGCGCCTGCCGCGCGGCTGCCGGCTGACCGGTGCGGGGACGATCCTGGCCGAATTTGCCAATCGCTGGCGCTCGGTGGAAAAGGACGCCGCCCGGGCGATGGAGGAATACCGCGGGCTGAAGCGCGGACGACTCGCCGTGGGCGCCAGTCTCACCATCGGCGGCTATCTGCTGCCCCGCGTGGTCGCCGGGTTTCACCGCCGGTTTCCCGGGATCGAATTGCACCTGGAAATCGCCAACACCGAACACATTCAGCGCCTGTTGTTGGAAGGCGGGATTGAACTCGGCCTCACGGAAGGGACAATTGAGTCCGATGAATTGGAAGCCACCGTGTTTTTTCAGGACGAACTGGTGGTGATCGCGCCCGCCGGGCATCCGCTGCTGAAAAAGGGCGGCGTGAGCCTCCGGGACATTTGCCGCGAACCATTCATTCTGCGCGAGGAAGGGTCCGGCACGCGGGCGGTCATCGAGCGGGCCTTGCGCCGGAAAGGAATGAAAATCAAACCGCTCTTTTCCCTGGCCAGTCCCGAGGCGATTAAAAATTCCGTGGCCGCCGGACTGGGCCTGGCCATCGTGCCGCGCATGATCGTCGCCTTGGAACTTCAGGCCGGCTCCCTGGGCATCATTCCGCTAAAAGATCTGACGCTTCGCCGGCCCCTGCATTTGCAGCGCCGCCGCGACCACAGCCGGAGTCCGGCGCAGATGAAATTTCTGGAAGTGCTGCCAGCGCCGGCGCCGCCGGGTGAATAACTCTGGAATGTCAACGTCCACCCCGGCCTTCTCCCCCTGAAGAAGGGGAATGCTTCAACCGGTGGTTGGATAGACTGGATATTCGGGATGGACAAACGGATACCCGCAAAAGCGCCAGAGGATTGGCGCACTGCTACAGGACCCTCCGCGCGAACCGATGCGTTCCAATGTAGCCGGTAACCGATAGCCATGGCCGTTTTCCCAATCGGCGGGGCTGTCCGTGAGTCGGGAGCGTCAGATTGGCGAACGGTCTGCGGGTTGGGAAACCCGCGATACGGCAGACTTGGAAGTCTGCGGTACGAAAAAAGCGCCTCGTCCCCGCCGGCGGATTTGGACATCATGAAAGGCCGATGGGGTGCAGGCTTTGTGACGGGCTTTTCACCGTGCTTTCGTGGGGCGAGGCTTGGCTTTCTTACCACCGTGCCGGCGGTTCGTTTGCCCAAAGCCGGCTGCAAGCCGGCGCTCCGCCGCCAAGCGCGCCGTTCACGGCGCTTCATCGGACAACCACCCGCCAACCCAGCGAACCGGCCCTCTCCCATCGTCTGCGGAAGCGGCCTGAAGGCCGCGCTCCATAGTTGATGCCATCGTTGATGGGTCATTTGATCAATCCTCCGTTTTCAGATTTATCGGCGCGGCAATTCCAGGACCCGTTTGTATTCCGCAAACACTTGGTCGGTAAAACAGGCGAACAACACCTGGTTTAAAGTGTCCGGGCCGGCCAGCGCGGTGCGCGCTTCACGCACGGCGATTCGAGCGGCATCCGGAACAGGATATCCATAAACCCCGCAACTGATGGCCGGAAAAGCCATTGTCCTCACGGCGTTGGTGCGGGCCAACGCAAAGCAGGCGCGGTAGCAGGACGCGAGCAGGTCCGGTTCTCCGTGGTGTCCGCCGCGCCACACCGGGCCCACGGTGTGGATGATGTATTTTGCCCGCAGCCGATACCCCCTGGTCAGTCTGGCCTCGCCGGTTGGACAGCCGCCACTGCTGCGGCATTCGGCCAGCAATTCAGGGCCGGCCACACGATGGATGGCCCCATCCACACCGCCCCCGCCCAAGAGCGACGTGTTGGCGGCGTTGACGATGGCCTCCACTTCGAGATGGGTGATGTCCATCCGGGTAAGAATGATGGGTTCAGGTGGTTTCCACATTCATTTGATTCAGTGCCTGACTTACGACGGCAATTTATGGTGTATTGAACACTCCAGATCAAGCGGGAATTTGGCCGCCCTCGGTCGAGCGAGATGTCCGAGCCACGACCCAATTGGGCCGCCCTTACAGGGCTGGTGAGCTTTTGGGGGATTTTACCCGGGGCGTCGCTCGCTGACTCGCCATGCCCTGGGCTGTTATCTTGCGCCCTTTCAGGGCTTGGGCGGGGGATCAACCCGTGAGATTCCCGGAGAATTCCTGGCAATCCAAGTGGCTATACGGTATTTCCCCCCAGGCCCTGGTTGCCTTGCGGTCACCCCCCAAACTTTGTCGGGAGAGTGGCCTCCTCCGCTCATTGGGTGAATTTCGGCTTGTGCGTCAGGGCCGGGTTGTGAAGGATGCCGGGCATGAATCGCTTCTTCCCCAGCCTGCTCCTGGTCGCCTGGCTCGTCGCCGGCGCAGGGCCGTCCAACGCCGCGCCGTCCACCAACAATCCCGCCGCCGGCCCCGTTCCGGACAAAGTCGCCGCCAAGCCGCTGTACCGCGACCCGATCATGGACGGCGCGTGCGACCCGACGATTATTTGGAGTCCCGCCGATAAGAAATGGTTCATGTTCTACACCAGCCGCCGCGCCAATGTGCCGAATTTGCCCGGCGGGGTGGCCTGGGTGCATGGTTCGCCCATTGGCATCGCCACCTCGGAGGACGGCGGCGCGACGTGGAAATATCTCCGCGACGCCAACATCATTTATAAAGATGCGGTCGCCGACAAAACCTATTGGGCTCCCGCCGTGGTGGAGCATGACGGCCTGTTCCACATGTATCTGGTCTATGTGCCCGGCATCTTCAACGACTGGGGGCACCCGCGTTACATCGTTCACCTGACGAGCCGGGATTTGATCAACTGGCAGTATGAATCCACCCTGCCGCTGGCGCATCCCAAGGTGATTGATGCCGGCGTGCTGCACCTGCCGGACGGCACCTGGCGGTTGTGGTACAAGGACGAGGCCACCGGCTCCTCGTGCAATTACGCGGACAGCACCGACCTCTATCATTGGACCGATCACGGTCGCGTGCCCGGTCTTTCGGATCGCGGCGGCGAAGCTCCGGTGGCCTTCCATTGGAAGGGGCATTACTGGCTGTTCCGCGACCTGGGGAATTCGCTCGGCCTGTATCGTTCGGAGGATGCAGCCGACTGGCGGCGCGTGGGCACCCTGCTCCAAGACCATGGCACCGGTCCGGACGACACCGGCGTGGGCCATCATGCGGAAGTCGTCCTGTCCGGCGAGCGCGCCTACCTGTTTTATTTTGTCCACCCCGGCACGAGCGCCACGCCCGGCGGCCCCGCCGACGGAAGACGCACCAGCATCCAGGTGGTCGAATTGCAATACGACGCGGCGAAGAATATCCTCACCGCCGACCGCAATCGTCCGACGCTGATCAATCTTCAGCCCCCGGCGGAGATCGAGAAAGAGTCCAAATTTGATTGAGCGCAAGCCCAACGATCGGGCGCATCCGCACACCACGCCCGGGGCGCCGGTCTGTGACCGGCTTGAATGTCACGTTCGCGGGGCCAAGGCTGGCTTTTTACAACCGTTGGTTTACCTGGCACGTTCAAAGCCGGCGACAAGCCGGCGCTCCGAGCAATTGGCCGTCGGGGGTTGCTCGCGAATTCGCCCATTTTGTCCATGGCGGCATTTGTGCAGTTGAAATCGCCGGGTTTCTCGGTTATGGTGGCAGTCTATGACATTGACGGAAAAAATTCTCGCGCGCGCCGCCGGCAAGGCGCGGGTGCAGGCCGGCGACAACATCTGGGTGAGCGCCGATGTGCTCATGACGCACGATGTGTGCGGACCCGGCACGATCGGTGTCTTCAAACGCGAATTTGGCCCGACCGCCAAAGTCTGGGACAAGACCAAAGTCGTCATCATCCCCGACCATTACATTTTCACCGCCGATTCCAAGTCCAACCGCAACGTGGACATCCTCCGCGATTTTGTGCGCGAACAGGATCTGCCGTATTTCTACGATGTCATTGACGATCCCAACGGCCACTGGGTGTTTGACGCGGCCAAGGGGAACACCCAGCGGCAGTACGGTTCGAACTATGCCGGGGTTTGCCACACGGCCCTGCCGCAAAAGGGCCACACACGGCCCGGGGAAATCCTGTTCGGCACGGACTCCCACACCTGCATGGCCGGGGCGTTCAATCAGTTCGCCACGGGCATCGGCAACACTGACGCCGGCTTCATCATGGGCACGGGCAAGCTGCTCGTCAAAGTCCCGGAAACGATGCACTTCCGGCTCGAAGGCAAATTGCAGCCCGGTGTGATGGCCAAGGACATCATCCTCCATTGCATTGGCGAAATTGGTTTCGACGGCGCCACCTACCGCGCCATGCAGTTTGACGGCCCCGGGGCCTCCAATCTTTCCATTGATGACCGCATGACGGTCGCGAACATGGCCATTGAGGCGGGCGGCAAAAACGCGATCTTTGAGTTCGATGCCCGCACTGCGGAATATGTGGATGCCCGCACCCGCCGCAACGGCACCCGGACCCAGTACGAACCCGTGGCGGCCGACCGCGACCAGAACTTCATTTACGAACTCGTCGTGAATTTGGACCAACTCGAACCCACCGTGGCCTGCCATCCGGATCCGGGCCAGCGCAAGAAGGCCAAGGACATGGGCAATGTGAAGCTGGATCGGGCCTATGTGGGCTCCTGCACCGGCGGCAAGACCAGCGACTTTGTGGAATTCGCCCGCGTGTTGCGTGGCAAACACGTGGTCATTGACACGTTCGGCGTGCCGGCGACGCCGGAAATCGTGTACGAACTGCAATCCACCCGCTGGGGCCACCAGACCATCTGGCAAATCCTGGTGGCGGCCGGCGTGCAAATGACGGAAAACGCCGGTTGCGCCGCCTGCCTGGGCGGTCCGGTGGACACCTTCGGCCGCATCAACCGGTCCGGCATCAAGTGCATCAGCGCCACGAACCGGAATTTCCCCGGCCGCATGGGCGACAAGGAGAGCCAGGTGTTCCTCGCCTCGCCTGCCACGGTGGCCGCCAGCGCCCTGACCGGGAAAGTCACCGATCCGCGCGAATATCTGACGAACTGAGCGGGAGCGGCGTTCAGAAAACACAGGGGATTACTGCGTGTGGACGATCACATGACCGGGCGCGCGGGCGCGTCCGGTCTCCCTCGGGTTGGGATGATGTATCCAACGGAGCTTCAGAACTTGCTTTCAGCACAAAACCGCGACCCCATACCCGGCAAACCGTTCGTCCGCCGTCACCACGGACAGGCGGTTCAATTTGGCCGACGCAATTATAAAGCGGTCGCACGGATCGTCATGAATGGGCGGCAGCGCGGCGGCGGCGAGGCAAATATTCAAATCGAGCGGCAGCACGGCGAGACCGTGATGGGCGATCACTTTTTCAAACCACTCCGGCGCCGGATGAGGCAGCATCAATTTTCCCCGGGCGGATTTGAGCGCGATTTCAAAGCCACTGATGGCGGAAACATGAACCACCGGGGCTTCGTTGATGGCCTTCAAGGTGGCGCGGCTCAATCGTTTGCTCCCGCTGGCCAGCCAGAGCAGGGCGCAGGTGTCCAGGATCATCGCGCCTTCCCCGGCCATTCATCGCCGGCCAGCGGTTCAACGGGATCATATTCGATTTTGAGGTTGCCAAGGTCCGGATGCGTTTTAATCCGGGACGCCCGCCGGTGCGGCACCAGATCGGCCACCGGCCGGCCATTGCGGCAGATGACCACGGTTTGGCCGTCCCCTTCCAAACCGGTCAGCAGGCTGGAAAAGTTCGTTTTTGCCTCATGGACATTCACACTTTTCATCTCCACGACTTTAGTCCACTTAGTCCGCTCAGTCAATTGCCGTTGAGCCGGCCTACTGATTCCCCCAGCCGAACCGGCTCGTGAGGGGCCAGTAGACAAAGAACGCCCGGCCGGAGACATTGCCCGCCGGGACCGGACCCCAGGTCCGTGAATCGGAGCTGTCACAGGTGTTGTCGCCCATCACCAGGTAGGCGTCACCGGCATTGGTATAAACCGTCGCCGCATCGGGAAACAGTGGTGCCAGGTTCGGATACAGGCCGTCTTTCTCGGCCGTGGCGCCGTTGACGTGTCCGGAATACCGGCTTTTGGCGGGCGGCTGGGCCGGATCGAACCCGTACACTTTTCCAAAATGCGGCGTGGCGGCGTCCAACCGCCGCCCGTTGATGATCAAATGCCGGTCGTCCCCGATCTGCACGCGCTCACCGGGCAGGACCGTCAATCGTTTGATGTAAAATTCATTCTGATCTTCAATCCGGGTTCCGGCGGTGGTGAAGACGATGATTTCGCCGCGCTTCGGCGGGCGGAAATTGTAGGTGACGCGGTCCACGAACAGATGATCCCCCGCCTGCACACACATTTTCAATACCTCGTCTCCTTGGTGGAAAAACTGGCCGGAGTGGGATTCCGTGCGCACCTGCAATCCCGCCCGCACCGCCAGCGGGGCTTCGCCCAAATCCGGGGGAAACCAGAGGGTGTGGGCCACGCCGCCAATCCACAGGGTTTGCCGGATGTTAATCAGAAAATGCACCGGCGGATCAATGGCCTGCAGCTCGCCATCATTTTTCGCCACCAATTCCAGGTACGAATTTCCGGTGAACCATTGTCGGCAGCGCTCCCAGACCGGCGGGATTTGCAGCCGATGGCGCAAGGCGATCTGCTCGTTGACCTGGGCCAGCACCTTGGCACGGTTCGGTTGCCAGTAGTCTATCCGGCTGAAATCCGGCGTGGAGGTCACGCCATACAGGGTTGGCTGCATCGAGCCGGTGGGGATCTTGAACGGTTGCAGAAGAAACGTGCGGATGCTCATCGCCACCGCCACCGCCACCAGGAGCACCTCCACATTTTCGCGCCACACGGGGTGCGGGTACGGCTTGAGGCACTCATTGGCCGCGAACTGCAATTCTTCCGCCTTGATGTTGATGCGGCCCGGGTGGCCCTCCTGGATGGCCGCGTCCAACTCATTCAGCTTCAACTGCACCGGCGCGATGGCCCCCGGAGGGAGGATATCGCACTGCGCCGCGAGCAGGCGGCGGTAATGCTTGTGCACCGCCCGCGCTTCGCGGACGGTCTTGGAAAATAACCAGCGTAAAGCCATAAAGAATGTTGCTGTCCAGGAGCATCGGCTAGTCCCGGCCCGGAAGGGAACGGTCCTCGCGTTGCTCACGCTGCCACTCGACCGGATCGGTAATGTCCTTGAAAGTCCCCAACTTGCGCAGTTCCTTCAGGGCATCAAGCGGGGTTCCCTGCCGGGCTGTGGCCGCAGCCGGTTCCCCTTCCAGCGTGACCACCACCTTCACCTTTCCCTGTCGCAATTCCGCCGGCAATGGCAAATTCAGCGTGCCATCCGCATCCGGTTCCAAAATGGCCGTGATCCTACTCATGGGAGAACTATACCGGTCCCATCCGCTTTGTGCAACCGCCGCTGATTCCGCCTCATTTTCCCGAAATCGCCGGGCGAATTCAGTTTTAGCTTTCCACACTTTCCCCCCGCCCACCATCATTTGCCAAAGCTTTCGCGGTTGACATCCCAAGCCCCACATGGCTTAGTTCAACACAAGATTGCCTCCAACGTTCAATGAAGAATTTCACCGGAATTTTTACGCTCTGCTTCGTGTTTGCTGCTGGTGTCGGAGTGGGGCTTGGCGCTTATCACCTTCACGAGATTGACCAGGCAATGGTGGAGGGAAAGGAACGGTGGTTCATTTGCAAGATAGTGCATCAGTCCGCCCTTTTGGACCGGGCAGAGCTGTTTTGGAAAAAGACCGGACGCTGGTCCGGATCGGTGGGCGAGTTGGTCGAAGCGCACCTTTTACCGGCGTGGTCGGAGATTCACTGGTGTCCCTCAGAAATGGGTGTGGAGAAACTCGTTCGGACGGAATATAACGGAACGTCTTTTATTGAAGAGAATCGAACGGGTTTGGTGGCACACTATACTTCTTCGCCCTATCGCTTTCGAGTCGAGGGTGACAAGCTTATTGTGGAGTGTGTCTTTGACAAGTCACATAATGACAAGTAGCACAATCAACCCGAGGAGCATTTACCGAGCGCTATTTTGCTTATCTGGACTGGCAGGAAGCAGAACGGGAATGCCCGGGGTGGCGCGCCATCGGATTTTTTACCCAAACCAGGAAGCCCATGAAACCAAAAAAAGCGATTGAATCGTTGATTGTAACCATTAATGACCAGCGGGTGATTCTCGCGCCCGATCTGGCCGATGTGTACGGAGTGGAGACGCGCGCCCTCAATCAGGCGGTCAAGCGCAACGCGGAACGATTTCCCGGGGATTTTATTTTTCAACTCACTGCCGGAGAATTTTCAATGCTTCAAGAGGCCGGCCAAGTCTCCGGCGATGGCCGGGCAACTATAAGATCACAAATTGTGATCTTAGAACCAGGTCGCCACGCGAAATACCCGCCCCACGCCTTCACGGAGCACGGGGCGATCATGGCGGCGACAGTATTGAACAGTCGCGAAGCCGTGGCCATGAGCGTGTTTGTAGTGCGGGCCTTCATGCAGATGCGCGAGCAACTGGCGGCCAACGCCGCCATTCTCAAACGGCTGGCGGAGATTGACAAAACGCTGCTGGAACATGATTCAGCGTTGCGAACCATCTGGACCAAGCTGCAACCGCTGCTCGCGCCATCACCCGAACCGCCGAGACGGCGCATCAAAGGTTTCAACCCCAGGGACGAATGATCTCACGCAATATTGCTTTTGTTCCAATTCCCCGTCGGTTTCCGCATTCCCGCTTTCCGCTTTTCCTCTTCTTGGGTTATATTCCCGGGAGATGTCCGCCACCTCCATCCTTGCCGCCGCCAGGACCGACCCGGGATCCCCCGCGCCCGGCCGGCCCGAATTGTTGTCGCCCGCCGGCGACTGGGACTGCGCCCGGGCCGCCGTGGAAAACGGCGCGGACGCCATTTATTTCGGTCTGGACAAATTCAACGCCCGGATGCGGGCCAACAATTTTACCACCGCCGATTTGCCCAAACTCATGGAGTTTCTCCACCGGCGCGGCGTGCGCGGTTATGTGACCTTCAACACGCTGGTCTTTGAAAATGAGCTCGCCGATGCCGAAGCTCATCTGCGCGCCATCATCGCCGCCGGCGTGGACGCCGCCATTGTGCAGGACGCCGGCATCTGCCGGCTCATCCGCGCCCTCTCGCCTGATTTTCCCATTCACGCCTCCACCCAGATGACCGTCACCAGCGCCGCCGGCGTGGAGTTCGCCCGCGAACTGGGCTGCCAGTTGGTCGTGCTCGCCCGCGAATGCCCCATCCGCGAAATTGCGGCCATCCGCTTCGCCCAGGCGGCCGCCGGGCATGAGGTGGCGTTGGAAGTTTTTGTCCACGGTGCCCTCTGCGTCGCGTATTCCGGCCAATGCCTGACCAGCGAATCGCTCGGCGGCCGTTCGGCCAATCGCGGCGAATGCGCCCAGGCCTGCCGGATGCCTTACGA
>CAZUBG010000150.1:0-14236 GCA_964618545.1 uncultured Bifidobacteriaceae bacterium
AGCCGCGCGATGTTCGTGAGCCGCGCGATGTTCGTGAGCCGCGCGATGTTCGTGAGCCGCGCGATGTTCGTGAGCCGCGCGATGTTCGTGAACCGCGCGATGTTCGTGAGCCGCGCGATGTTCGTGAGCCGCAGGAGGTTCAGGAACCCCATGAAGCGCCTGAACCGGGTGATTTCCGGGAGCCCCACGATATCCATGAGCCGCAGGAAACTCGCGACCCTCATGACATTCGTGAACCCTACGAACCGGGCGTTTGAACGGAGCCAGGGGGCGCGGGGCGCCTGAAGAAATTTTCGCGCGGAAAGACTGGTGAGACCGGGAACAATCCCCCGGCTCGCCGGAAGGCCGGGGCGGGGGCGTCGGACGGCACCGGCAAACATTGCAATTTTCCGCCAAATCCTGCAAACCTTCCACCCCGGCCAAACGGGGCGGATTTGGAAAAATTAACCGGTTTTTCCCGTGTCTTGTCGTGTTTTTCCGTTTTCGGCTTCCGGTCCGGCAGGGTGGAACGGGGGATCCAGAAATCAGGCCATGAGCCAAGACGGAACTTTGCGCCGGCCGCACCAGGGGGTGGCTCGGGGACGAGCCGTTGCCGGCCTGAGCCGGATTCCGGGCGGAAGCACCGGCCGCTCCGGCCACTAATAAAGAGATCATCAACTTCATGCCACCAGCCTGGCAGAGGGGGTGGGACATCCTCAGGGCAACCATCAAATTATTTAAAAAATCTTCAATCGGGGTTAGGGTCCGTCAAGAAATAAACTTTGCAAGCTGACGCCGGAATTTTGACGGCTGGCCAGGCGCGGGCGAGGAGCCTGGCCAAAGGGTTCTGTGACGAGCGGGCAACGCCGCCAGCCGTCAAAAGAACCCGTCCGGTTGTCAAGGTTGTTTCTTGACGGACCCTTAAGGTGTTCTCAATCAACAGGATGGGAAGAAAACGTCCGGGGTTCCCCGCGATTTTCAGTGGCAGACCGTAATTGGCAGTTGGTCCGGCCATCCCGCAAGGCCGCAATTTATGGGTTGCGCTTATGCGTCCGCAGCTCCAGATTATCGTTACTTAGAAAAACGGTAACCCGATTATGATGACTCCATTCCGCCCGGCGATGACCCTGGCTTTGCCTCTGGCTTTGCTCCTGCCACTTTGTTCCGTCCGCGCCCAAGGCACGGCGTTCTTGTATCAAGGCCGCTTGAACTGCGGCGCGAATCCCGCCAGCGGGTTTTACGATGTGCGGTTCACGCTTTATGACGCGGCGACCAATGGCGGCGAGATCGGCGGAATGCTCACCAATGCGGCCACGCCGGTGGTCAACGGCCTGTTTTCAGCGAGCCTTGATTTCGGCGCGGGGGTGTTCACCGGCCCGGACTTGTGGCTCCAGTTGGACGTGCGGACCAACGGCGCGGGCCTGTTTACGCCCTTGTCCCCCCGGCAGCCCATCCTGCCGGCCCCCTATGCGATCATGGCCAATACGGCCAACAATCTGGCCGGCCCCCTGGCCGCCGCCCTGCTGACCAACGGCGCGGGGGCGGTCAACCTGGCGGGCACCTTCACGGGCAATGGCAGCGGTTTGTCGGGCATCACCGCGGCCCAGGTGGGGGCCATCAGCACGAACCAACTGCCGGCCCTCGGCAGCGCGCTGACCAACCTGCCCGTCGTCTGGCTGTTCACCAACAACACGGCCTGGGTGAACGGGCAATGGACGAACTGGCCGAACTCCCGGTCGGCGGGTTGGAATGAAGTGCAGGCCCTGTTTCCGTGGACGACGAACAACGCGGGTGGGACGGTGGCCAGCGGGTTCAAGCTCGTGCTGGCCGCCGGGGAATACGATTTTCAAGTGCCGCTCTGGATCACCAACAATGAGATGGCGGAGGGGGCGGGCGGTCCCAGCACCATTTTGCGCTACACCGGCGCCACGGACTCCTGGAGCATGGCGGATGTGACGGCGGCCCTGGACAACCAGGTCAGTTATTGCGGTCTGCTGAATGTCTCCGGGGAGTACCTGGTGCTGGCCGGGTCGGGCGGTTGTCAGATGCCGAACGTATAATGCTCCCCAAAAACTGGACAGGTGGTTTAGGTGGTGAGTGAGAAGAAACCATAATACAGTCATCGGCACAATGAAACAAAAGCGTAAAAAGCACAGTGGGGAATTCAAGGCGAAAGTGGCTTTGGAAGCCGTCAAGGGAGCCCGGACCCTCAACGAACTGGCCGGGCAATTTGAGGTTCACCCGACGCAAGTCGTCCAATGGAAGCAGCGGCTGGTGGCCGGGGCCAGCGACCTGTTCACCGGCGGCGTCGAGCGCGACGTGGTCCGGGAGGGGGAGTTGCGGGACCGCCTCTACCAGGAAATCGGCCAGCTGAAGGTGGAGTTGGATTGGCTAAAAAAAAAGTCTGAACTGTTCGCTTGAAGCGCGCCGATTATGGATCCAACCCCACCATCAAAAATTATCCGTCCGGTGTCAATGCGCGCTGCTGGGCGTGGCGCCGGCCAGCTATTATTACCAAGCGGTGCCGGAGTCGGCGGCGAACCTGGGCTATCAGCGCTGGCTGGACGAGGAATATACCCGGCATCCGTTTTACGGGGTGCGCAAAATGACGGCCTTGCTGCGGTTGCAGGGCCATGCGGTGGGGCCCAAACGGGTGCGGCGACTGCTGCGGGCCATGGGTTTGATGGCGGTGTATCCCAAGCCCCGCTTGAGCCTCAACCCCTTGGCCCACCGGCGGTTTCCCTATTTGCTGAAGGGTTTGGCCATCGTGCGCCCCAACCAAGTTTGGAGCACCGAGATCACTTACATTCGCCTGCGCGGCGGGTTTGTTTTTCTGACGGCGGTCATCGACTGGTTCAGCCGTTATGTGCTGGCCTGGGAGTTGTCGATTACCTTGGAAGCCGATTTCTGTGTGGCCATGCTGGCGCGGGCGTTGGCCGCCCAGCGACCGGAGATCCTCAACACCGACCAGGGGGTCCAATACACCAGCGCGGCCTTCCAGGCCCCGCTGCTGGCCGCCCAGGTGCGCCTGAGCATGGACGGGCGGGGGCGGGCCTTCGACAATATCTTTGTCGAACGCCTCTGGCGCACCGTCAAATACGAGGAGGTGTTTATCAAAGATTATCGCGACGTGGCGGAGGCGCGTCAGGGACTGGATCAGTATTTGCACTTTTACAACAACGAACGCATCCATCAAGCGTTGGATTATCGCACGCCCAAAAGTGTGCATTTCGCGCCCTGATGAAACCGGAAGTCCAAGGCGACCTCGACCGCAGGGGGGCGCGAGCTAAGGCTCGCCGCTCGCCCCCCTGCTCATTTAACTGGCTAATAACACCACAAAACAACCAAGATTTTCATCATCTTAAATTAACCACAAAATTGTCTAGCAAATGGGGAGCACTTCACCTATCTCGTGAATTTGTCACCGGGGTTTCTCGCCGGCGCCCCCAAGGAGGCGAAGGATTTGATTTCCCGCAGTCTGGGCCTGAATTTTGGCTCGGTGGCGGTCGGCGCTGGTTTTCGCACGATGCCGGCGGAGCCACAACTGCCCGGGCCTCTCCGCAAAGTGGCCGCTGAAATTTTTGCCTTCGATATTCTCATGCAAAATTTTGACCGGAAACGAGACAACCCCAATCTGTTATGGGACGGCAAAAGCATTGTCTTAATTGACCATGAAAGCGCGCTGCATTCCGTTTTGACATGGCCCAAGCCAGCCTTTGCCAACCTGGATTTGGAGCATTTTTACGACCACGTTTTTTATGCGCCCATTTCGCCGAAGGATGCCGATTTTCAGCGGCTGGTCCTGGGATTGCAAGCCCTGACACCGGCGGTTTTGGATGGTTTTTTCGGGCAAATTCCAGCCGCTTGGCGTGACGAAGCGGCCTTGGCCAGGGCCAGGGAATACCTCAATTTCGTCGTTGATAATCGGGATTCACTGTGCCAGCTTGTTTACGGGGTGATTTCATGAAAACAGCCTTCAGCTATGTGGTTTTGCGATACATGCACGATGTGTTCACCCGTGAGTTTGTGAACATCGGCGTCGTGGTGTACTGTCCGCAGGCCGGATTTCTGAAAATGAAAGGCCTCAAACGCTTAAAGCGGGCGAAGGATTTTTTTCCGGGCCTGGAGCGGGGCAGCCTGCTTAAAACGCTCCGTTTTATGGAGTCGCGTTTTGCCGCGTATGATGCGAAGGGGCAGCAGTCTTTCGTTTTTGAAGGCATGGATGCGGCCACCATGGCCAAAAGCATTTTGCCGGCCGACGACAGTGCTTTGCAGTGGTCGGCTCCGGGTGGGGGCACAACGGAGAATCCGGCGCAGGTTTTGGAGGAACTGTTTAAACGCATGGTGACGCGGCACGAAGAAGAACACCCGGTCGTTCGGCGGACGGACGAGGAAGTGTGGCAGCCGTTTGAAGCCGCCTTGCAAGCTCGCAACCGGCAAATTTTGTCGAGCTTGCAAGCGAAAGAGCTTTCCGCCGGAAGTTTCCGTCACCGTTTTGAACACGCCTGGCAACCGGAACAGGGGCCGCTGCATTTGTTGCTGCCGCTGAGTTTTGATCTGGTGGATTCCTCCGGCATCGTGGACAAGGCCGTTGCCTGGAGTGGTCGCGTCCGGTTGTTGAGAAAGGCGGCGCCGCAGTTTGAGGCGTTCCTCCTCATCGGCAAGCCCTCGGAAAAAGCGCATGAACCAGCTTACGCAGAAGCGATAGACCTCCTTGAATCGGACCGCGATTCCAAACGAACGATTGTGCCGGAAGACCAGGCCGACGCCTTCGCGGAGGTTTTTTATCGCAGTGTGCTTTCACCCAACTGAGATCCCGCCCAACCAATACCCCGGGCCCCCTGGCCCGGCGTCGGCCCGGCAGAAACGGCTGGTTTTTTCATCCGTGGCGGAGAACGCCGTTCAGGAAAACTTCGGTTGGAAATCACGACTTTTCAAATCGTGTTTCTCAGTAACGGAAAATGATCAGACTTTGGAATGTTTCTTGACATGACTTAACCACTGCAATCCCAACACCTTGCCAGCCGTGTCAACCCAAATCCGAACCCCATCGCGTTACTAGGTAACGAAAATGACCGAAAAACTTTTTTTCTCCACCGGTGCCGGCCGCCGTTTCCAAGGGACCCCAACACGGTTGTGGCCCGGCCCCCGCCCGCCCCCCGATGGGCCACAACCCCGTTGGGGTTGTCGTCCAAGGGTGACGGGTGCCCAGGGTGGCGCGGTGGGCGCAACCCTGGGCTTGGCGGCGGAATCCCGTTGGGATTCGGAGAGGGCACCGGGCCGATAGCAGTCGGTACGACGCCCGGGGAGGGCACCGGGCCGACAGCGGCGGGGGTGATTTCCGTGAAGGGGGGCGTGGTTGGCGTCGGGACGGTCTGCCGATTGGGACATCGGCGATACGGCAGGTTGGGAAACCTGCCGTACGAAGAAACGGCCTCGCGCCGGCCGTCGGATTTGAAAAACCATGAAATGCCGGTAAGGTGCGGAACTGCTCGCCGCCCTCCAAAATGGCCTTCGCCCGGCAATCCCGCCATTGCACGCCGCCCCTGCTTAGTTTAGAGTGGCGTGATGTTGTTTTGGAACCGTTTGATATGGAGCCTGGGTGCCGTTTGGTTGGGCCTGATGCTCGGCGGCTGCTCCCTCTCCGGCGAAAGTCCGCAGGATGATGAGAAGGAACCCCATTTTGTCCTCGGCAAAAGCCGGGTCAATGCCCTGGATTATTCCGGCGCCGCCGAAGCTTTCCAAGAAGCCCTGGAAGTCAGCCCCCGATCCGCCGCCGCCCATTACCAGCTTGCCTGGCTGTACGAAAACAAACTCTCCGACCCCGCCGCCGCCATTTACCATTATCAGGAATACCTTCTGCTCGATTCGAAGGCGGGCAACCCCGATGTCATCCGCCAGCACATCTACGCCTGCAAACAACAACTCGTCACCGACGTCATGCAGTTGCCCAGCGCGCCCGCCGCCCAGCAGCAAATCGAAAAACTGGCGGAACAAAACCGCCGGATGCAGGATGAATTGGACAAATGGCACGCTTACTACGCCGCCGAACTCGCCGCCCGCCCCAATTCCACCCCCATCCCGGCCTCCCCGGTTTACACCCCGCCGAGCGGACCAGCCGGTTTTTCGCCCATCACGGACAATGCTTCCCCACAAACCATCCTGCACTCCACCCCAGCCACGCCCGCCGGTCCCCATGCCCTGCCGTCCCCCCCCATCCACCAGCACACCCACACCGTCGGCCCGGGCGAAACGATGGCGGCCATTGCGCGCAAAGCCGGCGTCAGCCTCCCGGCCCTCCTGTCGGCCAACCCCGGTTTAAATCCCCGGCACCTTCGGACCGGCCAGACCATCAATCTGCCCCCCTCCTGAATGGCCATGCCCACCCGCCTGATATTGCTGACCCTGGCCGCCCTGTGCCTCACCATGAACGTCCTGGTCTGGCGGGCCGAATATGGCTCCAAGGACAACGGCATCCGCGTGCCCGAAAACCTGGTCTGGCGGAAAATCATGACGGCGCCCGAAGCCTCCTCGCTCAGCGTGTTTCAGGGCGGAAAACGCACGGGCTTCTGCGAGTTTTCCACCGCCATCGGCCAGGAGATGGCGCTCATGGACGAAAGCAAACCACCCCCCGAAGGCTTTCTCTCCCATGCCGGCTATCAAATCCGCATCAATGGCAACGCCAGTCTTGGCGATTTCACCAACCGCATCAAATTTGATGGTCATCTGCAATTTGCCCCGAACCGCGACTGGCGGAGCCTGGATGTTAAAATTCTCATGCGGGGTCTGGCCATTTATCTCCAGTCCGCCGTCTCCAACCAGACGGTGCAAATCACGGTGACGAACGAAGAGGACACCTTCCGACGCACCTTCACCTATGCCGAGCTTCGCGACCCCGGCCAGCTCGTGCGCTCCCTCGCCGGAGATTTTGGCGTCGGTCCCGTCAGCCTGCTGGCCGGGTTTGAACTGCCGTCTTTGTCCGCCGCAAGTCTTCCTGACACCAGCGCCTTTCATTGGAAGGCCACCCGCACGCGCATGATTTTCGGCCATGAACCCGTGCCCGTCTACCGTTTGGAAACCCGCGTTCTCGACCGCCCGGTGGTCCTGGTGGCGAGCACCCTGGGCGAAGTCCTGCGGGTCGAACTGCCCGGGGACATTGTGGCCACTCTGGACGAATGGGACAAACCATGATCGAACTCAGCCATCTCACTAAAAAGTTCGGGGACCTCCTGGCGGTTGACGATGTCAATCTCTCCATTGGCCGGGGGGAGTTTTTCGCCATGCTGGGGCCCAACGCCGCCGGCAAAACCACCACCATCAAAATGCTGGCGGGCCTCATCAAACCGACTGCCGGCCATTCCAGCATCTGCGGCCATGACATCCAGTTGCAGCCCCTCGAAGCCCGCCGCCGTCTGGCCTACGTCCCTGATTTTCCCTTTCTCTACGACAAGCTGACCCCGTGGGAATTTTTGCGCTTCACCGGCCGGCTCTTTCATCTGGAGGAGTCCCGCATTGAATCCAACGGCCGCGAGCTGATCGCCCGGTTTCACCTTCAGGAATTTGCCAGCCGCCCCCTGGAGGGATTGTCCCACGGCACCCGCCAGCGGGTGGCCATCGTCTCGGCCCTGCTTCACGAACCGGAAGTCCTCATTGTTGACGAACCCATGGTGGGCCTCGACCCGCAGCATGCCCGCATCGTCAAGGATGTGCTCAAGGAACGCTCGCGGGCCGGCATGACGGTGCTGGTTTCCACGCATCAACTCGGCATCGCGGAGGAGATGGCCGACCGCATCGGAATCATCCACTGCGGCAAACTGGTGGCGGTGGGCACGCGCGAAGAACTCCGGCGGTTGAGCGGCCGGCCCGGCCAGCTCGAAGACATCTTCCTCGCCCTGACGACGGGGGCGGACCATCCTGGCGGCCCGGCCCTCCATTAGAAAGAGGCAGGCGGGGCGAGGGCGGGTAGAGCAAGACGAAAACAAGGCAAAAGCGGGAAAACGTGGATTTCACAACAGAACATTAAACCCCTTTATGAAAGGGAATTTTACCGGCCGGGAGGCCGGTCTTTACATATGGGCGGCGCGGCAGCACCGCCCTGCCGGGGAGACGTCCGCCCTTTTCCCGGCCTTCTCCCCCGGGGAGAAGGGGAACGGTTCGACCGGCTCAGGTGCCCACGGCAGTTCCAGTGGTGGTCCGCCACCATCTCTCATGGTTGGTGGAGTCATTAGGACAGCCATGCAGCGCGGCTAGGGCGAGGTGGCGATGGCCCCGCTCCAGCCCACGCCTTCGCCATCGGGCAGCCAGACGACCCGGTCCACCGCCGTGTGCCGGGGGGGCCACCAGTTCCGGTCCAGATGCACCACGGTGGTTTTGCCATTCTCAATCACGACCGGCACGGTGACGAGTCCGAAGCAGGAGGATTCCGCCACAATCTGGTAATGGCCGGCGGAAAGTTTCACCACGTCCGGCGACTCATCCATGTCGCTGAAATGGTTGGCCACAAACTCCACCCGCTGACCGGAGGCGTCATTAATGTCGTAGCCGGTATGCGGATAGGAGTAAGAGGCCGGGCCGATGTCGCCGATGGGATTTGATTGTTGCGTCGCGCTAAAAACCTGCAAACGACCGGCGGAGGCCGAGGGGGCGGGGCGGCCCGGTCCGGGGCCGACCGGAGACAACGCCAGCGGGGTGGAAGCACAGCCAGCCACCATGGGGATGACGGCCAGCCCGAGGAGTGAGCAATATTTAATCTTCATAATAACCCAGGATACCCCCCGTTGATTAAGGCATCTTGAACGCCAGATTAAAATTCATTCAGCGCAACAGAAACGCCAGATAAAAGACCACGGCCAGCCCAATGACGGCCAGAAAGCCCGCCACAGAAAAACTGAAGACAAGGCCGTGCGCCGGGTTTGACTCGCCACGATCCAAGGCCCGGACGTAACGACGGTAACGGAGGGCGGCAATGAGGCTGATGAGGACGCCGGCCACAATCAGGGCAATGCCGACGGGCAGGGAAAATCCCCGGTCTTGCGGGGGCAACCGGACCTGGTTGTTGAGGGCGATCTCGTGCAAGAACAAGCCGAAGCGGGCCACCACAAAGCCGAATCCCATGAAGGCAATGCCGGTTCTGATCCAGGCCAGAAAGGTGCGTTCAGCCGCCAGGTAAATGCGCGGATCGGTCGGAGTTTCGCAGGTGTTATTCATGGTGGTCCAGCAGCGGGCCGGCAACCGGCTCAGTGCCGTTCGCCCACTTGATAATCCAGATTGGCCTGCTGCGCCAGCAAATCATAATGCGCGTTGGCCTGGGCGATCTGCGCCGAAATCAGGCTCAATTGCGCCTCGGTCAACTCCACCATGGAACTCAAACCCGCCTGATAACGCGCTCCGGCCAGATCATAGGACTCGGTGGCATGGCGGACCAGTTCCCCGGTGGTCTGCACCAATTGAAGGGTGTTGTTGACTTTGAGCCAGGCCAGCCGCACGCCGCGAATGACCTCATCCTCGGCATTGCGCAACAGTTCCTCCGCCGCCTGCGCTTTGTCTTCCGCCCGGTGCTGCCGGGCGAGATACAAACCGCCGCTGAAAAGGGGGAGGCTGACCTGGAGATCGGCGGCGGCGTAGTTGTCAGCGAGCCGGTCATCATGCGTGGGGGAATTGCCAATCACCCCCTCGGCCGAGATGACGGGCCGGCGGGCGTCCCGTTCCGACCACGCAAAGCGCCGGGCGGCATCACTTTCAGCGCGCAGGCTCAGCAGTTCCGGACGCCGGCCGAGCGCGGTCTGAACCAATTGCTCCACCTCGTTGGTGGCAATCATGGGCGCGGGCGGTTCGACGAGTTGAAAGCGCCGGGGTTCGCGGAGTCCCAAAGAGTCCGCCAGGGTGGCCTGGGCGGCATCCAGCCCGTTTTGCGCCCGTTCCAGCAGCAGTTGACCTTCTTCCAGCGCGACCTGGGCAAAACTGACATCCAGTTCCGATTTTAATTGATTCGTCGCCAGGGCGGTGACCTGTTCCAAGAGCAGTTTGCGGCTTTGCACGGTCTCCCGAGCCACCTGCAACACCGCCTGCGCCTCCAACACGCCAAAATAACTGGTGGAAGCCTGCAACCACACCTGTTCGCGCACATCGGACGCATTTTCATTTTCGGCCCGGGCCTCGAACTTGGAACTGGCCAGCAAGTTGGCGGTATGGCCAAAGTCGGTGATGAGCTGGCTGACGCTCAATCCGCCCGCCACCCGGTCGTAAACACTTGGATTGTTGAGTTCCCCCGCCATGATGCGGTCATTGGCCGTATTCGCCCCGGCGGCGGTGCCATAAAGACTGGCGGCCGGAAGCTCGGCGGACCGTGCTTCCTTCACCGCTTCTTCCGCCGCACCCATTTGGTAATGAGCGGCGGCCACGCGCGGATGATTATGAAGCGCCAGTTGCCAGGCCTCGGTGAGGGTGAGCACTTGAATGGCGTTGGTGTCGGCGGCCGGCGACCGGAGGACGCACAAAACCAAGACCAGGCCCGCCAGAATGAATCGTTTCATGCCGGTTTCCTTTCCCCCGAGCCGGCCGGCGGCAGCGGCGGCGGTTTCTGTCCACGGTATAGCATGTAATAGGAACACGGCACGATGAAGACGGTCAGCACCACCGACACCAACAGCCCGCCGATGATGGCCCGCGCCAGTGGCGCGTAGGCTTCGCTGCCGGTGCCCAGCTTCAGGGCCATCGGGATCAGGCCCATCAGGGTGGCGAGGGACGTCATCAGCACCGGTCGCAAGCGCACCCGGCAGGCCAGCGACACGGCCTCGCGCAGGGGATGGCCCTCCTCCCGCAACCGCCGCGTGAATTCCACAATGAGAATGCTGTTGGACACCACAATGCCCACCATCATCACCACGCCCATGAGCGACATCACATTGAGGGTGGTGCCGCTGGCAAACAGCATGAGCAACACGCCCGTCAACCCGGTCGGCACGGCCAGCAGGATCAGCAGCGGATCGGCAAAGGACTTGAACTGGGCGACGAGGATCAAATAAACCAGCACCGTCGCCAGGATCAGTCCGAGGCCAAAGCTCCGGAACGATTCGTGCATGGCCTGCACGGCCCCGCGCACGTTGACGACGGTGTTGGGCGGCAACGGGGTTTGGTCCACAATTTTCTGCACGGCGCTGAAAACGCGGCTCAAATCCTCGCCCGCCGGGGACACATAGACATCCACCGTCCGACGGATCTGGTAATGGTCCACTTCCGTGGGCTTGAGAACATGTGAGATATGGACGACTGAGTCCAGCCGCGTTGGCTGCTTGAGATGCGCTGCGCGCAAAGGCATGGAGCCCAGATCGGCCAAACTCTTCAAATAGCCTTCCGGGTACTGGACCGTCAGCAAATAATTGTTGCCCGTGACGGGATCAATCCAATAACTCGGCGCAATCATGCCGTTGGAAGTCAGTGCCGTGATGAGATTGTCAATGACGTCCTGGGCGCTCAAGCCCAGTTCACTGGCCCGCTCACGGTCAATGTCAATTTGCAACGACGGATAATCCACGTCCTGCGGAACAAGCACATCGCTGACGCCCGGCACGGCGCGCACTTGTTGCGCAATCTGCGCCGCCACCGCGTGCGCCCCGGCCATCTGCGGCGCGCTCACCTGGATGTCCAACGGCGCGGGGACGCCCTGGTTGATGATGGCGTCCACCAGCCCGCCGGTTTGAAAATACGCGCTGACTCGGGGCACTTCGCGGCGCAGGCGGGTCCTGACCCGGTTCATGTATTCAAAGCTGCTGACCCGGTGGCCTTCGTTCAACCCCACCTGCACGATGGCGGTGCTGGGGCAGGAGTTTGGATTCAGGATGGAGTTGAAGCCGGGCGTGGTGCCGAGGTTGGACACGATGATTTTCAGGTCGTTGGTGGCCACCACTTCACGGACGAGGTCCTCGACCCGGCCGACGATTTGATCGGTCAATTCAAGACGGGTGCCGGAAGGGGCCTTGACGCTGATGACGAACTGGCCGGGATCGGTGCGGGGAAAGTAGGCTTTGCCAATCAGGGGATAAAGGCCCAGGCTCAGGATGAAAACCCCGGTGAGGCCCAGCACCGTGGCCAGCGGGCGCAGCAAGGCCAGGCTCAGGACGCCTTCGTAGCGGTCCAGCATCCGGTTGAAATGGTGGTTGAACCTGGCATTGAAACGCCGGCCCCAGCTCGGGGACACGCTCCGGCGGCTCCCAGTGCCTCCCTCGCCGGTCGGCGTGGTGTGAGTCTCGGCCGCGAGCGCCTCAGCGGCGGTTTCCGGCTCCGCAGGCTCGCCATGATCGTGTTTGATCCACTTGGCGCAAAACAACGGCACCACCGTCATGGCCACGAAATAAGACGCAAACAGCGACAGCACGACCGCCAGGGCGAGCGCCGAAAACAGATATTTGCTGACGCCGTAAAGAAAAGTGACCGGGAAAAAAACGATGACGGTCGTGAGCGTGGCGGCCAGCACCGCCAACTGCACCTCTTCCCCGCCCCGTTCGGCGGCCACTTGGGGAGGCTCACCCATTTCGAGGTGCCGGAAGATGTTTTCCAGCACAATGACGGAGTTGTCGATCAGCCGCGAGAAAACGAGCGCCAGCCCGCCCAGAATCATGGAGTTCACCGTGCTGCCCCCGAGCCCCAGGGCAATGAAGGCGGCCAGGGCGGACAGCGGGACCGAGAGAAACACCGCCACCGTGGCTCTCACGCTGCCCAGAAATATCAGGATCATCAGGCCGGTCAAAACCAGCCCGATGGCGCCTTCGTGAATAAGCGTTTCAATGGCGGTGCGCACGAACACCGACTGGTCAAACACCACCTGGGTCACCAGTTGCTTCGGCACGTCGAGCAGATGGGCCACCACGCGCTTGACGCCGTTCACCACGGCGATGGTGTTGGCGTCACCGCCCGCCTTGAGCACCGGGATGTAAACCGATGGCTGGCCGTTAATGCGCACCTTGTTGTACTGGATTTGCGAGGCGTCCTGCGCTTTGCCCACATCCGCCACCAGCACCGAGGCCTCCCCCACCGTCTTCAACGGCACCAGGTCCAGATCCTTCATGGCGTTGATCTGGTTGTTGACATAGACATTGTAGTCGTAAGGGCCGATCTTCACATCGCCGGCGGGCAGGATGAGATTGGCCTGGTTGATGGTGCGAACCACATCCATCGTGCTCAACCCATGCGCCTCCAGTTTCAGCGGGTCCACGTAGACCATGATCTGGCGGTACTTGCCGCCAAAGGCCGGGGGCACGGATGCGCCGGGAATGCCGGCCATCTGGTTCCGCGTGGTGAACTGGCCCAGGTCGCGCAGTTGCGCCTCACTCAACCCCTCGCCCTTGAGGGTGACGAGGCAGACCGGCAGGCTGGACGCGTCAAATTTCATCACGATGGGCGGCAGGGTCCCCTGGGGCAGGTAACGGAGGCTGGCCATGGCCAGGTTGGCAATGCCGGTCACGTCCGAATCCGGATTTGAACCGGGTTGAAAATAAACCTTGATGAGACTCACCCCCGTCAGCGAACGCGATTCGATGTGATCCACCCCCGACGCCAGCGTGAACATGCGCTCAAATTGTCCGGTAATGTCGTTTTCCACCTGTTCCGGCGGCATCCCGGCGTAAAACGTCGCCACCACGACGACGGGAATATTGATGGACGGAAACAGGTCCACGGGCATTCGCACCAGACTCGTCACGCCGACCACGCAGGTGATCAGACAAAGAACGATAATCAGATACGGCAGACGGATGGCAAAGCGCGACATGGCGGCGGGAGGTTACTTGAGCGCGACCCCGCGTTGCGGAGACACTGTCTGACCCGCCTGAAATTCCGAATGGTTGCCGATGACCACCAGATCGCCCTCGTGCAAACCGGAGAGGACTTCATATTTGTCCGGCGTTTCCAAACCGAGGGTGACGGCCCGCTCCTCAATTTGATCCTTTGGAGTGACCACATACACCACCGGCGTCTGGTCGCTGACCACGGCTTCGGTGGGCACGGCCAGCGCCTGCGGACGCCTCCCCGCCTTCAAAACCACGGTGGCGTACATGCCGGGCACCAGTTCAAGGTTTTGGTTGTTCACCTCAATTTCCGTCATCATGGTCCGGGTATCCTCATCCACATGGTCCGTAAATCGGGTGATGACTCCGTCAAAGGATTTGCCGCCCAGAGAATCCACCCGCACCGACACCGTGTCCCCCTCATGGATGTCCTGAACATAAGCCACGGACACCGGAAAATCAAGGCGCAGCCGGTA
>CAZUBG010000151.1:0-14159 GCA_964618545.1 uncultured Bifidobacteriaceae bacterium
TGGTACCAGTTGTTCCCCACCAACGACAACCGAAGCACACTAAATTGGAATAACCGCCTTGGAAATTTGCAGAATGTTGATGTTTACAACTTTTATTCCAGCGGCGAGGAAGTCTTGCGCACCTCCATCGGGGACCCGCCTGCCGGCGTGTTAAACATGGTAAAAACGCAATTGGAATATCATTTTTGGGACGGATTTCCGTTTGGCACATTTACCTGGTATTGGCAGGAGAAAGGCAAAGGCACCTGCACGCAAGATTTCTTTTTGGGTAGTTCGCATGGCGGCTGGCTCTTCACCATGGACCCATACGGAAATCCAGCCCCCATCCCGCCAGCCACTGCCAATGCGCTGTCCACAAACACATTGCAACAAACGCCGGTCTTCACCTTTGGCTCGCGTTTTGATTATGTGTACGGGCCTTTTCCTGATTGGGCTTTGCTCGGCTCTGGCGGCAGCACCTATGCGGCAACGTATCGCAACCGAATTCTCTCTGATGCCATCCCCGCCATGTCCTTGGTGGCGGGGGCGAATCCTGTGCCAAAATTTAATCCAACAGGTCAGAATGTTGACATGATGACGCTGAAAAATAATTGGTCGCAAGGCCGCTCTGGAAATGAAACCGGTATGTGGCATCATTCTGATTTTGTCCAAATGGCTTACACGTTCACACATCAATTGTTTGACACATTCGTAACGACTGGAAGTTTAAAATAATTATGAAACCATTAATATATTTAATTTGCTTTGTATTGGCTAGAGCTGTTGTGTTGGCGCAACCAACACAAGTTTATCAATGGAAAGCAAAAGAACATATAATTGACGAGTCAGGGAATCCCGTTGCCGGAGCATTGGCAATTATTGGATATTACACCAACTCTGTCTCGACAACTACCAAAAGGATCACGGGAACAAATGGTCTTTTTGAGTTTCAGCACGACACATTGTCTGAAGGTGCGGATGTTAGTTTTGAGGCCAGAAAAGATGGGTACTACTCCATCTGGCAGCAGGTAAATTTACAATCACCCTACGATCCGGCCAAATGGAACATTGAGAAAACATTGGTTCTCAAAAAAATTGGAAAACCCATTTCAATGGACGCAAAAAAGTACGCGATGGCACTCAAGTTGCCCGAATTTGGAAAGCGCATCGGCTACGATTTGGTAGTGGGAGATTGGGTTGGCCCCCGCGGAAAAGGTGTTTCCGCTGATCTTATAATCGAGCAGGATTATACCAATTTGCCATCAGGTGGATACTATTCAAAAATCACTGTCGGTTTTCAAAACGCTGGCGATGGCATTCAATTATACAGCATTCCAGATTCAGAAGTGGGAAGCGGTTTGCGTTCGCCACATGAAGTGCCGTTGAGCGGTTATCAATCGGAAATAACACGCGAAACGAGCGCGCTTCCGGGCCAACCCACCAAATTTGAGTTTGATCCAAAACGTATTTATTTATTTCGAGTGCGGACAGCCTTGGATCACCAAGGAAATGTCGTGAGTGCCCACTACGGCAAAATTTACGGGGATTTCATGCAGTTCAGCTACTATCTGAACCCCACACCCAACGACCGGAATGTCGAGTTTGACCCCAAGCAGAATTTGCTTGTCGGACTGAGGTCGTTTGAACAGGTTAGAGAGCCATGAAAAAAATAACCGGCTTGTTTTTAGCCACTCTTGTATGCAGCGGTGTTTTCGCGCAAAATGTGCAACCAACTTGGAACGCCACGCTCAAAGCGATTGACGAAGCGGGTCAGCCGGTTCCCGAGGCCAAGGCCGATATTGGATATTATACCAACTCTCAACCAGGCGACGCGTTGGGCCTAACCGATACAAATGGCGTTTTCACCGTCTCCCATTCCGTCCTGTCAAGCCTGGCCGAAGTCAGCTTGCAAGCCGAAAAGTCAGGCTATTATACGACAAGAAAAGCTCATGTTCTTGGCCCAGACTATGATCAGGCCAAGTGGACATTTACAGAAACGCTGGTGCTCAAAAAAGTAGGCAATCCAATTGCCATGTATGCGAAGTCTGTAAATCTCGGAATGCCAATTTTTGACAAGCCTGCCGGATTTGATTTTATGGTTGGGGATTGGGTCGGACCCTATGGCAAAGGAGTTAACGCGGACATTATTTTCACAGCGCATCTTGATAAGCGAAACGAGTCTGATGCTGACTATAAATTGACCGTGAGTTTTCCGAAAGCAGGCGACGGCATTCAGGAATTTACTGTGCCGGATGCGGAAAAGGGAAGTGGTCTGCGTTCATCCCATGAGACCCCGGCAAACGGTTTCCAGCCGCAATGGGTTCAAACACGGAATCGCAAACCCGGCCAACCCGAAACAGGCAACCTTGACGCGAATCGCAATTATATCTTCCGTGTGCGGACGGCCTTGGACCAACAGGGCAATGTGGTGAGTGCGCATTATGGCAAGATTTACGGCGACTTCATGCAGTTCAGCTACTACCTGAACCCCACACCCAACGACCGGAACATCGAGTTTGACCCGAAGCAGAACCTGCTTGGCGGCATCCAGTCCTTTGAGCAGGTTCAATCACCGTAGCGGCAGCACCTATGCCGCCATGTATCGCAACCGAATCCTGTCCGACGCCATTCCGGCAATGTCGTTGGTGACAGGGGCCAATCCAGTGACAGGCTTTTCCCCGCCCAGAAATGCTTCCCAAAGGAACGTTGATATGATGACTTTAGAAAACGCCTGGCCACAGGGCAGGCTGGATACATCGGAACAGAATAATTGGCATCATTCTGATTTTGTCAATGTCGCTTACACATTCACCTATAAGCTCTTTAACCAATTCGTAACTCTGGGAAACCTCAACTAATTATGAAATGCCTCCTCTGTTTGTTGCTGGCGATGGCGGTTGGCAACCGTGTTCAAGCGCAAGATTTTCACGACTGGAAAGTCAATTATAAAATCGTTGACGAAGCTGGCCAGCCCATCCTGGGGGCAGAGGCGACCGTTTTTTATGATCGCATGGCCATGCCCGATAAATCCGTTGATCCGGGAAAAATCAGCGGGTTGACAGATTCCAACGGAGTGTTTACCGCCTCACACCGTGACAGAACCTACGGTTTAGCGTTCGTGGTTAAAAAAGATGGTTATTATTCAATACGCTGGACAGAGGATTTTCACGGGATATTCAGCCCGGAGAAGCTGAATCGGAATCTAAGTCTGGTGCTCAAAAAGGTTGGCCAACCGATTGCCATGTATGCCCGGCGACTCAACACTCACGTTCCGGCTCTGGATAAGCCAGTCGGCTTTGACCTAATGGCCGGTGACTGGATTGCGCCTTATGGAAAAGGCGTCACCACGGATGTTCTTTTTTCGGGACACTTTGACAAGCACGTTGATGGCGAATCTGATTTTACTTTAACCGTGAGTTTTCCGAAAGTCGGCGACGGCATCCAAGAATTTGCCATGCCAGATGCTGAAAAGGGGAGCGGTTTGCGTTCACCCCACGAAGCGCCGACGGATGGTTATCAATCCCAATGGGTTCAGACCGACAACCGGAAACCCGGCAAGCCTATTGAAACCAACCGTGACCCGAACCGGAATTACTTCTTTCGTGTGCGCACGGCGCTGGACTCCAATGGCAACGTGCAAAGCGCGCTGTATGGCAAGATTTACGGCGACTTCATGCAGTTCAGTTACTACCTGAATCCCACGCCCAACTCACGCAACATTGAGTTTGACCCGAAGCAAAACTTGCTCGGCGGGTTGCAGTCCTTTGAACAAGTCACCGCACCCTAATCCAATAAGCGATTTATGAACCGAAAGGCATGTAGAAAGCAACTTAATCTCAAATCCCAAAAAGGCCCCGGGACGATGCACGTTCCGGGAGCGGCTTTCCGCGCCCTGCTTTTACTCGGGTTGTTCCTGGCCGTTCGCACGGTCGCCGCGCCCGCGTTCGACACCAGCACGCCCGCGAGCTTTTTCACCAATGTGGCCGATTTGGTGCTGCGCAACGAAACCGCCCGCTGGCAGGCGCAGGATTTCGCCGATTTTACCAACACCTTCGGCGCGACCACCACCAACGCCTTTGGCCTGGCCAACCTCCCCGTTTATGTGAACGGGGCCTTCGTCTATTCCTCCTCCGTTCAGCGGTTGCTGCAAGTCACGGCCAATATTTACGACGCCACCAGCACCAACGCCTGTCCGTCGGTCTTCCGGCCAACCTTTTACCGCGACCCCGTCTCGGGGAATGTGTTCATCAATGGCTGCCAACTCGTGGCCTCGGTTTCCGGCATGGATGATCCGGCGCTGGAATCACCGGTGGACATCGCGGCCATCGTCAATGGTGATGTGACCAATTTGAGCAATATCAATGTCTACGGCGTGCCCTGGATTATTGGCGCCCGGAAAGGCCTGCCCGGTTTCAACGAGTTTAACATGCTCAACGTCGTGCAGGTCACCCGCTTGTTGCAGGTCAACCGGAACTCGACCAATCCCTCTCCGGCCACCGTATTCACCACCAACCAGATGTATGTGATGAGCATCAGCAACACCGTGGGGGTGTCGCTCTGGAATTCCTACAACACTAATTATGTGGGTTCCGGCAATCTCCAAGTTTTCATGCAGGACACCCTGCGGATGACTCTGACGAATCAATTCAACACGCGCACGGAGTTCAGCAACTTCAACTTTTCCGCCAATCTGTCATCATGGCCCGGCTCGGCATGGACTTATGCGCCGGCAAGCAACCCCGCACCCGTTTCAGAATCATTTATTTACACCAATTGGACGTTCCCCCTTCTGTCGCCATCCGCCTATCAATATTCTTCCGGTCTTTTCATTCCAATTTCTCAACCTCCGGCATCCTTGTGGTCAGAAATGGGCACCTATAATTTTGCCTTTCCGCCATTCGGACTGATGACGACCAATTGGGTCCAAGCCTTCATTCTGGACGGGAGCAACGTCATTGATTATGTGCAATTCTCCGGCCCCAACAGCACCCGCAACCTCACCGCCGAACTCCGCGATCCCAATTACCCGGATGCCACCGCAGTCCGTTATATGTGGAGTACCAATGCTTACGGAAATAGTGTTTCCGGGATTCCAACCTGGGGCGAAGCGAACCAGATTCTGGTATCACGAGGATTTGGAACGCCGCCGCCCGGCGGGACGTGGGTGACCACGGCTGTTTTTGGGGGCAATGACGGCTCACCAGCAGCCCAGCAGGCATTTTTTGCGGGTTTTTGGATGCCGACTTTTTCATACAACGGTCTTACTTATGCCAACACCCAATACAGTGTGCAGGCTCCTTACACCCCCACGCGGACGATGTATGCCTGCACCCTGTGGCAGGCTAATGATCCCTTGGTTCATTATCTTGCCAGTGATTTGAACTATATTTCCACCAATACTGGAGTGCTGAAAAGCGACTTGGTGCCGCCCGTTTTTAACGTGGTGGGTTTGAATTTGAATCAGCTTGGCAACCGTTTTCAACCCTGGGGCTTAACGAAGCAAATGGCCGGTTTGGCCGGCGTTGACACCAACGCCTACAATCTGGCCTTTAAGGACCCGCTGGTCTGGGGTTCGGATTACTGGAATTTTCCCACCAACCAGACGTGGAATCCCAACTGGCTGGGAAACGTTCATCGCGGCACGCCCTGGCAGACCATTTATCTCAAATCTACGAACATATTGGCTGAAATTGGAAGCTTTGAAAACGGATTCGGCTATGCCGGCACCAATACCTGGCTGGCTTGGTCCGGCGTTCCCAATGGGGCGGAAGCCGGACGAACCAGCCCCGTCAATGACTGGCATCTGGCCGGTCTGCTCGCCACCCTGCTCAACACCAATGCCAGCACGCCCTTTTTCTCCGTCAACAATCCCGATCCCAATGCCTGGGCGGTGGAACTGGACGGGCTGACCGCCTGGACCAACACTTCGCCCGGCGACGCCATTATCCTGACTTCCAATTCGCCAGCGGTGGCCGCCCTGGCGGCTGCCATCCAAACCACCCGCGCCAATCAGCCCGGCCAGTTGTTTTCGGAAGTCGGCAACCTGTTTGCCACGCCCGCCCTGACCGTCCAATCCCCGTTCCTGAGCGGCAGCGACACGATCGGCATCAGCGATGCGGATTACGAACAAATCCCCGACCAGTTGCTGGCGCTGTTGGGCATGAATTCCCTGGGCGCGATGGCTGTCAGCAACGGCGGTATCCGCGTGCAATTCAGCGGCGGCGACGGTCATGTGTACGCCGTGCAAACCTCCGCCGACCTGATTCACTGGGCCACGCTCAGCACGAACACGCCCGTCAACAACCAGTTCAACATCCTCCTGCCGGTCGTCCCGGCCGGGGCGGCGCAGTTTTACCGGTCGCTGCTGTTGCAATAATATCCAAGCCCGGTAGTGAAAGGAGTCAGTTGGTGGTATTGTCATATTTCCTTCTGACGGCGGGTTCGTGCTGGGGCGCGGTCGGCTTTCCCACCCAACCAGCTTTGGTTCCTGTTTGATCTGATGGCCCGGACGAAAGCAACCCGAAAATCGCGCCCAGTTCATGCCCCCGTCTGCCGCCACCGTGATTCGTGCCATTCGTGAAATTCGTGGGCTGCCTTAAACGGGTCGGTTCTTGATATTAACATATAGTCGGGCATCGGTTGGAATCCGGGGATGGCGCGCAAGCCTGGCGTGGAATATGCCGGGACGGTGTCTCATGTGTGAATCGCGGCGACCGCCGCGAAGTGATTTTCCGGGATGACTCGGAAAACCGTTCCCCGGGGCGGGCGCGCTTCCCTTTCAATTTCGGAGTTTGGATTTAACGACCGGTCATTTGCTCCAGTTTTTCGGGATACCGGGCCCCATGCACCGTAATCTTGGCAGCCGCACCTTCGATGTCTCGGAGGTCGTCCGGCGTCAGTTCGATGTCCACGGCCCCGAGATTCTCGTCGAGACGGGAAAGTTTGGTGGTGCCGGGGATGGGAACGATCCACGGCTTTTGGGCCAGGAGCCATGCAAGGGCGATTTGAGCGGGAGTCGCCTGCTTCCGCTGGCCAATCCGGGCCAGCAGATCAATCAGGGTTTGGTTCGCTTTCAGCGCCTCCGGCGTGAAGCGGGGGAGGGTGCTGCGAAAGTCGGAACTGGCGAAGGTCGTTTTTTCGTCCATCTGCCCCGTGAGAAAACCCTTGCCCAGGGGACTGTAGGGAACGAAGCCGATCCCAAGTTCTTCCAGGCTCGGGATCACTTCCTTTTCTGGAGTTCGCGTCCACAGCGAGTATTCGCTTTGGAGGGCGGTGAGCGGCTGAACGGCGTGCGCGCGACGGATGGTTTGCACGCCGGCTTCGGACAGGCCGAAGTGCTTCACCTTGCCTTCGCCAATCAATTCCTTCACCGCCCCGGCCACGTCTTCAATGGGCACATTCGGGTCAACCCGATGCTGATAGAGCAGGTCAATGGTCTCGATCTTAAGCCGCTTGAGCGAGCCTTCGACGGCCGCCTTGATGTGTTCGGGCCGGCTGTTCAGACCCGGCAACCCCTTCATCCCCCGGGGATCAAAATTCGGATTGAGGTCGAACCCGAACTTGGTGGCGATCACCACCCGCCCGCGAAACGGCGCCAGCGCTTCGCCCAGGAGTTCTTCGTTGAGGAACGGGCCGTAAACCTCGGCGGTGTCGAAGAAGGTGACGCCCCGTTCCACGGCGGTGTGAAGAAGGCGGGTCATTTCCTGCTTGTCCTTGGGCGGGCCGTAGGAAAAGCTCATTCCCATGCACCCCAGCCCGATGGCCGAGATTTCCAAATCACTGTTTCCAAGTTTGCGGTTTTTCATTTTTAATTCCTTTTATTCGTATATTAACGGTTAATTTTACCTCCGTCACTTGCTGAATCCCTGCCGTTTAACGTCACACCACGATCGTCACCGCGCCATGCCGCGCGCGCCAATCCCCCGGCGAAGTGCCTTCCCACAAGTGAAAGGCGCGAAAGAATGAGTTGGCGTCCTCGTAGCCCAGCAGGTAGGCGGCCTCGTTTAATTCAACCGTGCTGTGTTTCAAATAGTGGCGCGCCAGTTCGCGCCGCGTGTCTTCCACCAGTTGTTGAAACGTGAGGCCGGCACCGGTCAGTCGGCGTTGCAGCGTGCGCGCGCCCATGCCTGATTCCCGGGCGACCTGCCGGAGCGTCGGGCGTTTCCCCGCCAGCGAACGCTTGAGCATGTGTTTCACCTGCTCACCCACATCCGCGCTGGTCTGCCGCGCCTGAAGCTCGGTTTCCAATTGCGCGCCAATCGCCGCCAGCAACTCCACATTATGTGTGACGAAGGGCCGGTCCAGGTCACGGCTGCGAAACACGAGGGCGTTGCGCCCGGCTTGGAACCGCACCGGGCAGCCGTAATGAGTTTCCAACAACTCGCGGTGCTGGACGGAGCGGGTGAGTTCCAGTCGCAGCGGCGCAACCTGCCCATCGGTGCCCCGGCGGGCGGTGGACAAAATCCAGGCCAGACACATATCGACCAACACGTCGGGCTGGATTTCTTCCGCTTCGAGGTAGAAGAATTCCACAGAGGTTTCGTCACGGGTCGCATGGATGCGGATTTCTTCGGGACAGGTCAGTTGTTTGTAGCGGGCCATGCGTTGCAAAGCATCGCGGAAGGACCGGCTGCAAACGGCCGCGATCGCCACCGGATGGTAGCGTTCCAAGCGTGGTTCCGCGCCAAACTTCAGGCCAATCGCGGGATCGGCACTCATCTCCCCAATGGCCCGCCACAGCGCGAAAAGTTCAGCGGTCGTGGCGTGGATTTTTTCCTGCTGGAAAAACCCGGCCGGCAATCCCGCCCGCCGCAGCAGGGCCGACAGCGCGAACTTATGCTCGACCAACCGTGGTGCCAGCAGGCTGGAAATTTTGAAACGATCGGTCATGATTTAAGCGAGTCCCTGTCAATCACCAGTCAAAGATACTCGGTTGCAGAGATCACCGGCGGTATTGTTCGTCACTGACCTTTTCCATCCAGTCAACGACCTGGCCGTTGAGTTGCTCTTGAATGGCGAGGTGGGTCATGGCCGTGGCGGGCGCGGCACCGTGCCAGTGCTTTTCACCGGGCGAAAACCAAACCACGTCGCCGGGATGAATTTCCTCGACCGGACCGCCCTGGCGCTGCGCCCAGCCGCAACCGGAGAGGACCAGCAAGGTCTGGCCGAGCGGGTGGGTGTGCCAGGCGGTGCGGGCGCCGGGCTCAAAGGTGACGACGGCCCCGGTCACCCGGGCGGGATCGTTTCCCTTAAATGGTGAGTCAATGCGCACGACGCCGGTAAACCAATCGGCCGGCCCTGGTTTGGAAGACTGTGAACCAACTTTGATGATGTTCATGCTTTTAAGGTAACTCGGTTTAAGCATCTGTCACTAGCAGAACGCGCCAATCCACTTGCCAAACACGACAGCGGGCGGGAGGGGGATGCGGAACGTGTCCAGGAGCGGGCGGGAAGAGGAAACATCGGCCATAGCCCTTGACGGCGGCGTGATGAGTGACCGGCTTATGGCGTGCAACAATCTTCCCGGCCGAGTTCCCACCCCGCGTCCGCATGACCAAAGCCGGCTGCAAGCCGGCGCTCCGGCGGGGGGCGAACGCGCCCGGGCAGCCCGGCACTGGCCTTGGCATTTGTCTTTATCCAAAGCCTCACGACCCCGGCACCGGCGGATTTATTTCAGAGGGTGGCGATGCGGCGGACGGAGAGTTCGCTGGTTTCCACATAATGGCGAAAGGCGGCCTGCCACCATTCGTGCAGATGGGCGGCGGGGCTGCTCCAGAGGGTTTGGTGCATGAAGAGCATGGCGTCGGAATCCCAGAGCAGGGTGGTTTTTTCGGCGGGGGTCAGGGCGAGTGGTCCGGCCGAGAGCAGCCGGTTGGCCAGCAGGGACAAATATTCGCGGGTGAGCGAGACGCCTTCTTTGCGGAGCCGGAGCATGGAAACGTGGAGGGAGTTCAGGTAGGGGTCCAGGACGGCCTGCAAGAGCCCGTAATCGGGGACGTATTGCGGGGCGAGAAAGAACGGCTGGACGGGCAGGGTGAAGGGTTCGCCGAAGGTTGCCAAATCGGGGGGCGGGGCGGTTTCCACGGGGGTGAGAAACCAGCCCCGGACTTTGGCGGCGCGGCCGAGACGGGCGGAGGCGGTGATTTTGGACAGGGGCAGCGCCACGAGCGGCCCGATGAACACGGGAATCAGCCAGGGCAGCAGCGCGGGGTTCAACCAGGCGACCCAGTAGAGGGCCGCCAACGCCAGCAGGGTGTTTTGCCAATGAAAGGCCAGCCAGACGCTCCATCGCGGCCCCTCGTCATCCGACCTGATTTGCCGGCCCCATTTCGCCGGAATGCCACGAAAGGAGGCCAGCACAAACCGGGTGTAAAACAACATCAGGATCGGACCCAGGAGGAAGGAGTAGATCGTTTCCAAGACCATGCCCAGGATCACCCTGGCCCGGCCGCCGCAGCGCCGGACTTGTTCGGCTGACCGCAGGAAAATGGCGGCCCCCAGGATCTTGGGGGTCAGCAACAGGAGAATCACACCGGCATACAACCCCGCCGAATTGACGGCCGGCTGGAATCCGCCGGGGCGGGCGGGCGCGGCAGCCGTGGCAGAACGCAAGGCAATGAGGCTTCCCAAGAGAATGGAGAGGAGCCAGAGCGGCGCGTTGGCATAGGCCAGGATGCCGTTCAGGATGTTGAACCGGCTGGTGGTGCGGATGCCCCGCTCAAACAAAAACCAGAGGTGCTGGAGGTTGCCGTGACACCAACGGCGGTCGCGTTGCAAACTGGCCAGCAGATGGGGCGGCGTTTCCTCGTAACTGCCGTCCGCATCGCAGGTCTGCCAGACCTGATACCCGGCTTTGCGCATGAGGGCGGACTCGATGGTGTCGTGGCTGAGAATGCGGGTTCCCAACGGCCCGACTTCCGGCAATTCGGGCAGGGCGCAAAATTCCATGAAGGGCTTCAGGCGGACAATGGCGTTATGGCCCCAAAAGGAGGCGTCCATGAGTTGCCAGAAGTTCAATCCGGCGGTGATGACCGGACGATAAACCGCCGCCGAAAACTGTTCGATGCGCTGGAAGAGGGTTTGCCCGAGCATGGGATAGGTGGTGGTTTGAATGATGCCCACGCCGGGATTCCGTTCCATCAAAGCGGCCAGTCGGACAAACACGGAGTCGGTCATGAGGCTGTCCGCGTCCAGGACGATCATATAACGGTAGCTGGCGCCCCAGCGCCGGCAAAAATCGGCGATGTTCCCGCTCTTATGATGCAACTGCATGCGGCGCTTGCGGTAAAAGATCCGGCCGAAGCCGCCCACTTCCTTGCAGAGTTCCAGCCAGGCTTTTTCTTCCGCAATCCAGTGGTTGGGGTCGTCGGTGTCGCTCAGAATGAAAAAATCGAAGGCGTCCGCCCCGGCGTGCTTTTGCAGGGAAACGTACATGGCGCGCAGTCCTTGAAAGACCCGTTCGACCTCCTCGTTATGCACGGGCATGACAATGGCCGTGGCCGGCAGCGGCATGGGCGGTGGTTCCAGCGGCGACAGATCGGCAATCCGGAGGGAATGGCGTCCCGTCCGGAGCACCCAGAATCCGATGCCGGCGACCAGAAAGGCAAACACGACCTGGGCAAACAGGAGGAGAAACAGCGCGAAAAAAACGATTCTGGCCGCCGTCCATCCCCCGGCGGCAAGCATGCGCGCCATCGGCAGGGCCGCCAGCAACACCAAGGCGACCGTCCCACAGGCCAGCAGGAGCCGGCGCTGGAACGCCAGCCGGGTCAGGAAGGAGAAATCAGCGTTCATGACTAGAAAATAAACCACAACAGGGAGACGGAAAACGCCGTGAAAATGATCACGGCGGCCGCCACGTTCAGACCGGGCCGGTCTTTTCCCAAAGCGCCGACGCGTTGGATGGGATCAAGCAACGGGGTGACATCAATGGGCCGGGGAACCATGCTGGACACCTGCAGGTCCGGTCCGGCCCGCACGTCGCTTTCGCGCATGGCGCGGCGAAATTCCGGAAAGTCCGCATCAGACAGGAAGGCGGCGGGCCATTTGACCGGGGCGTCCACGACCAGCAGCGAGATCAGGCCGACCACGCCGATGCGTTCACGCGGCCCCAGCAGGGTTTCAAACCATTGATCCATCGTGGCGCGGGCCTCCTGCATGGCGAGGACGGTGGGGTTTTGAGCGGGGTCGCGGGCATGACGCGCCGCCGCGAGTTGGAGAAGGCGCAGGATGATCTGACTCTGATGCACCTTGTTGACGATGCGCAAGGCGCGCAGGTAGTCCTCCAGCCGGTAATAGGCCGCATTCCAGTCCGCTTCGGACCCGGTGCTTGGGGAAAAAATCGTCATTTATGCCAGACCGTTCTCGTTCAACGCCTTCAATCCATTGCTTGTCCCGACAACTCTTTAGCGTAGGACGTGCCATGCGGAGGTTGGCGTGATTAACGGCGTCCGACAGGGGGGCAAACGGGCGCCAGAGTTGCCAGAACGGGCAAAATGCCTTTTTCCCACCCGAACCGCCTTGCAATTTGCGAACCGGAAAAAGAGCGTTGTGGAAGGGGGGGGCCCGCGTCTGGTCAGGAAACAAAAATGCGCGCCGGTTTTTATTTCGGCGGCAGGCCGGCCGGGGGCCGCTCGCCGTCCTTCCAGGTGTGCTGTTCTGAGGCCTTGCCGTCGTGGTAGGTGATTTCAGCCTTCACACAGCCGCTCTCGTAATAGGCGCGGCCCACGCCTTCGATCCGGCCATTTTGCATGGGGATTTCCTCGGACAGCACCCCGTCCTGATACCAGCGCCGGTAGAGGCCCCGGATTTTTCCCAGCACAATCGGGGCTTCGGAGAGTTTTTTCCCGTTGGGCCACCACTTGGTGCGCAGGCCGTCCGAATAGTTCGTGCGGTAGGTTTCACGGACCTGGAGTTGATGGTTGGTATACCAGCCCTCGGACAGGCCGTTAAGCAGGCCGTTGGACACCATGGAGCACGACATCAACGCGCCCCCCGGATAAAAATCGAGCATCACCCCGGTGAAGGGATTGGTGCGGCCTTTTTCAAACCAGACGCCGCCGAGGTGGAGGAGGTTGGTGCGGGCCAGCTCCGGCAGCGACGGCGGCGGAGGAGGAGGAACGGAACGCCAGGTCAGGGTCACGGCGAGGCCCAAAGCCAGACCCAGGGCCACCGGGAGGAGGAGCACCCGGACGCCGGGGCGGGGCGAAGTGGCGGGTTGATCGTTCACCGCACGAAGCGAACTCACTGGAGCGAGAGCCGGAAGAACTGCATCGCCGGCGCGTTCGTGGGCTGAACGGTCTGGATTTGCATCGGCTGGATGACGGACGAATAATAATTGGTGACGGCACCCGGGCCGAGGGCGGGGATAGTGAAGGACAGCGGCGTCCAGTTCTTGAGATCGGGAGAACCGTAGGCGGTGTACGAGCGGCCGAGCATCGAGGTGAAGCCCAGCACGGCCGAACCAGAATTCTGGCTGACGATCTGCACGCTGAAGTCGTCCGCCGGGTTGAAGGGATAATTGCCCAGCAAATACTCCTGCCTCAACGTCCGTCCGTCCCCCGTGTAATCCGTATTGGCATTCACGGCCGTCAGAGCCAGGTTCGAGCCGATTTCTTCCAGGAAGATCTCCACCCACTGATCGGGAATTCCGGTGCCGTTGACATCCGTGCCCAGGGTCAGATTCTGGAGGGTGTAGGCGGAGGAAGCGCCCAGCACGGAATAGGAAGCCCCGGACATTTCGATGGGCAGATTCGTCTCCGTGCCCACGGTCACATACAGCTTGTACTGGGCCCCGTTGGTGAGGGCATTGGGCACGTAGGGGGGCTGTTCGTCCCCGGTATCCATGGGCACCGCCAGCACATAGTTGATGCCGACGGCATAGCCGGGTTGGATGGGGGTGGCCACCTGCACGCCAGCGGGGGTCTGCAAGACCACCTGGTCGGAGGCGTTCATCAGGGGGGTGCCATACTGATCCTTCACCAAGCCGTAGATATAGCCGTCGGGCGCGGGTGGAAAAGCCCGGGCGGACGGGAGCGCCGCCAGCAGGGTGAGGGCGGCCGGCAGCAGCATCCTTATTCCAGTCAACGGGAGTTTCATATTCTTCAGGTTCATGGGTTAGTTGCCCGCATACGAATAGGTGATGAAATACAGATGAATGTCCTTCACCGAGTTGATGAACC
>CAZUBG010000152.1:0-14030 GCA_964618545.1 uncultured Bifidobacteriaceae bacterium
AAACGCAACGACCCTCTTTCACTCTGTGCCTAAAAAGAATTTTGTCTCACACCCGCGCGCGTCCGACCCTTCCTTTCGCGCTTTCATTTTTGGGCTGATGGGCTAGTGTTACGGCAGCCATGATACTGGTTTTGGACAACTACGATTCGTTCACCTACAACCTCGTGCAATACCTCGGGGAACTGGGGGTGGAAATGCAGGTGCGCCGCAACGACGAAATCACCCTGGACGCCATCAACGATCTCCAGCCGGAACGCATTCTTGTCTCGCCCGGGCCTTGTTCCCCGCGCGAATCCGGCTTGTCCAACGAGGTGATCCGGCATTTTGGGGGCCGCATCCCGGTGTTTGGCGTGTGCCTGGGGCATCAGTGCATCGGCCACACCTTCGGCGCGGAGGTCGTGGTCAATTACCGGATGATGCACGGCAAAACCTCGCCGATTCAGCACAACGGCAAGGACCTGTTTGCCGGGATGCCGAATCCGTTTCTCGCCACCCGGTATCATTCGCTGGTGATCAAGCGCGACACCCTGCCGGACTGTTTGGAAGTCACCGCCGAAACCGAAGAGGGGGAAATCATGGGGGTGCGGCACAAGGAACTGCCCATCTGGGGCGTGCAATTTCATCCCGAAAGCATCCTGACCGAAAGCGGCCGCCAGATTCTGGTGAATTTTCTGAAATTGAAATAAAAAGACACGCCGGTTTGACCCGGCGTGTCCGGCAAAAACGATTGGGGGGTGAGCGGCGGCCGGCCCTCCGGCCCGGTTAGAAATGTTTGGCGACCTCGGCCCAATTCACCACATTCCAAAAGGCCTTGAGGTAATCGGCGCGTTTGTTTTGGTACTTCAAGTAATAGGCGTGTTCCCAGACATCCGCGCCCAGGAGGGGTTTGCCTTCGACGCCGGAGACGGCCTTGCCCATCAGGGGGTTGTCCTGATTGGGGGTGGAGGCGATTTCCAATTTGCCGCCATTCACCAGCAGCCAGACCCAGCCGCTCCCGAAGCGGGCGAGACCGGCGGCTTCAAATTTGGCCTGGAAATCGGCGAACGAGCCAAAGGTCAGGCTGATGGCGGAGGCCAGCGGGCCCGTGGGCGCGCCGCCCGCATGGGGGGCGAGGCTCTTCCAGAAGAAGGAATGGTTCCAGTGCCCGCCGCCGTTGTTGCGCACCGGACCCCGGATGGCGTCGGGCACGGAGGCCAGATCGCCAATGAGGGCTTCCAGCGGCTTGGCTTCCAGCGCGGCGTTGCCGGCAATGGCCTTGTTCAGGTTGTCCACATAGGCCTTGTGGTGGCGGCCGTGATGGATTTCCATCGTCAGTTTGTCAAAATGCGGTTCCAAAGCGTCGGTCGCATAGGGAAGGGAGGGAAGTTCGTATGCCATAAGTTTAAACGGTTATTGTTGTTATTAGTTCCAATATTGCCACCCACTTTCGGACAAAACCCGGAAAAAAGCAAGTACCTTGACCACTCCAATATTGTAACGCCCCCGGGGCCTGCCCGCGAGCCGGTCCCGCGGATCTTTCCGCAACCGGTCTGCTGGTTTGACAAGGCGGCGCGAATCCTGTTCAAAATTTGCTTGTATCCCAAAGAGAATAGTTCTAGATTGACGCCGTCTGTTGGATAACTTGCCCGTTTCAAGGCTTGGTAAATCTTCAGGTGAACATGGTTCAGTGATGATTTGAGACCCGATGGTCGGGAACAGTCTGGAAAAAAGGTCAGGTCAGAACAGCAATCATCAAATGAGCACGAAACTGTTTGTGGGAAATCTTTCCTTCAACACAACTGAAAACGACCTGCAGGAGGCCTTCGGTGCTTTCGGCACGGTGGTGGAAGCCAACCTCATGATGGACCGGTTGAGCGGTCGTTCCCGGGGGTTTGCGTTTGTAACCATGTCGACCCCTGAGGAGGCTCAAAAGGCCATTGAAGCCATGAACGGCGCGACCCTGGCGGACCGGGCGTTGACGGTCAACATTGCCCGCCCGAAGGAAGAACGTCCGCGTGGCGGTGGCGGGGGCGGTGATCGCGGTCCCCGTCGTGATTACGGTGGCGGCGGCGGCGGCGGCGGTCGTCGTGAATATGGCGGCGGCGGCGGCGGTGGCGGCCGTGATCGCTACTAAGCCGGAGTCAATTTTTTGCCGGGGCGACGTTGTAAAACGACGTCGCCCCGTGCCTTTGTCCGTGGAATTTTTGCATGGAAGAACACATTGAAATTGAAGGTCGTATCCTGACGGTTTTGGCTGGAACCATGTTCCGGGTCGAACTGGATAACAAGCACCAGGTGCTGGCCACCATCTCCGGCAAGATGCGCAAGCGTTTTGTGCGGTTGACGGTGGGCGACCGCGTTAAAATGGAAATGTCCCAGTACGATCTGAACAAGGCCCGGATCGTCTGGCGTTTGGGCTGACCCAACACCGGGGCGGATGGGTGGGCGGAGCTGCTGCGCCGCCGAACAAGTCGGAGCCCCGCAGGTCAACGGAGGTCCGGCCAAAGGAATTGTCGTAATCCAGCCCCGCCGGTACCTGCAGCCGGCCCCCGCACTCGTTTTCGACCGTGCTTGCATCGCTCCCCGGCTGTTGGCAAGCTCCCCCCCGCATGAACAGCGCCATTCTCGTTGCCGCCGGTCGTGGCACCCGCATGGGGCCCGAGGTGGACAAACTTTTCCTCGAAATTTCCGGCCGCCCCGTGGTGGCGCATGCCTGGCAGAGATTCAACGATGCCGCGTGCATTCAGGAAATCATCCTGGTGGTTCGCGACGGACTGCAACCGCACTTCGCCGAGCTGGCCCGCCAATATTCCTTTGCCAAACCGCACCGCTTGGTCATCGGCGGTGCGGAACGCCAGGATTCCGTCTGGAACGGTCTGGCCGCCCTCTCGCCGGAATCGGAGATGGTCGCGATTCAGGATGCGGCCCGGCCCTGCACGAGCGAAGCCTTGATTGCCGCCACCCTCGCCGCCGCCCGGGAAAGCGGCGCGGCCGTGGCCGCCCAGCCGGTGACGGACACCCTCAAGGAATCTGCGGATGGCCGGACGGTCACCCGGACCGTGGACCGCTCCAAACTCTGGTCCGTGCAAACCCCGCAATGCTTCCAGACGGCCATCATCCGCCGGGCCATCCAGGCCGCTCGGGAACAGGGCTTGAACCTCACCGATGACACTGCCGCCTGCGAGTTGATTGGGCAGTCCGTGCGGCTGGTTCCCAGCCGTTCCCCCAATCCCAAAGTCACCGTGCCGGCCGATTTGCCATTTATTGCCTCCCTGTTGGAAAATGCAGTATAGTTTGTTTATGAAGCGACGTTTTGTGTTCGTTCTGGTGGTTCTGGGGCTGGTGGTCAATTTGACCATTGGCGCGGGGATCTATCTGCACTCCGCCCGGCCGGTGGATGACAAGGACGCCGTTTATCCCAACCTGCAAATGTACGCGGATGTGCTGGAAAAAGTGCGCGCCGAGTATGTGGACGGAAAGGACCTCACTTACCATGACCTGGTTTACGCCTCGCTCAAGGGCATGATCGGTTCGCTGGACCCGCACAGCGATTTCATGGATGCGGACAATTACCAGCAGTTGCAGGACGAAACCGAGGGTCAGTTCGGCGGCCTGGGACTGGAGGTTGAGATGAAAAACAATTACGTCACTGTCATTGTCCCGATGGATGACGGCCCGGGCTATCGCGCGGGCATCACCTCCGGCGACCGCATTGTGCGCGTGAATGGCAAGAGTGTGGAAAATGTCCCGCTGCCGGACGTGGTGAAACAATTGCGCGGCGAACCCGGCACCCGCGTGACCATCACCGTGGAACGTCCGTCCACCCACACGGAGAAGGATTTCACCCTGACCCGGGCGATCATCCAAATGGACATGGTGAAGGACATCAATGGCAAAAAAAAGTTCCCCCTGGGGTCCGACCAAATTGGTTACGTCCGCATCACCGAGTTTGGCGAGAACACCAGTGAGGAGCTCGAAACCGCGCTGAACAAGCTGAAAGGGCAGGGGATGAAGGCGTTGATTCTGGATTTGCGCTGGAATCCCGGCGGGCTGCTGGACCAGGCCGTGGCGGTTTGCGAAAAATTTCTCCCGCGCGGCCAGCTTGTCGTTTCCACCGAGGGCCGTGACACGATTGAACGGTATCCCGCCAAGGGCCGGGGCGACGAACTGCCCGGCGTGCCGGTGGTGGTGCTGGTGAACATGAGCAGCGCGAGCGCGGCGGAAATTGTCACCGGCTGCCTGCAGGATCTGCACCGGGCCATTGTCGTGGGCGAGAAAACGTTCGGCAAGGGCTCCGTGCAGACGATCTTTCCCCTGGACGACGGTTCCGCCCTGAAATTGACCGTGGCAAAATATTATACACCCAGTCACAAGGTCATTCATGAACACGGCATCACCCCGGACATCTTCGTGCCTTTGACCGATGCCCAGGAGGCGGACCTGCTGATCCAGCGCGCCCTCGGCGGGCCGGAATCCCTGGATGAAGCCACCCGCGAACGCGTGTTGAACGCCACGGACGCCCAACTGGACCGCGCCCGCGACCTGCTCAAGGGCATCCTGCTTTACAACGCCCGTTCCTCCTCCGCCAAAGTGGCCGCCCAATGACCCTGCTGGCGATTGAAACTTCGTGCGATGAAACCAGCGCCGCCGTGGTGAGCGGCGCCCGGGTGCTTTCCAATGCCGTCTCCTCGCAAATTCAACTGCATGCCGAATACGGCGGCGTGGTGCCGGAGCTGGCCGCCCGCGAACATTTGCGGAACCTGATGCCCGTCGTGCAAACCGCCTTGCGCGAGGCCGGGGTCAGCGCCGGTCAACTGGACGCCATCGCCGCCACGCAGGGGCCGGGTCTGCCGCTCGCGCTGCTCGTGGGGTTCAAGGCCGCCCAGGCGCTGGCGTTTGTCCTGCAAAAACCCTTTGTCGGCATCAACCATCACGAAGCCCATTTGTATTCACCCTGGATCGCCGGTTCCCCGCCCGTGGCGGATTTCGCCGCGTTCCAGCCCAACGTCTCCCTCATCGTCAGCGGCGGGCATACGATACTGGTGCAGGTGGAAGCCGAATTAAAGCACCGCGTGCTGGGTTCCACGCTGGATGATGCCGCCGGCGAATGTTTTGACAAAACCGGCAAGCTGATGGGCCTGCCGTATCCCGCCGGGCCGGGAATTGACCGTCTGGCGCAATCCGGCAATGCGGAGGCCTTTGATTTTCCCCGGCCCCTGATCCACGATGCCAATGACGATTTCAGTTTCAGCGGTTTGAAAACCTCCGTGCGCTATTTCATCCGGGACCACCCCGAGTTGCTGGAGGATTCGCAAAAAATCCGCGATCTGTGCGCCAGTATTCAGGCGGCGATCATCGGGGTGCTGGTCAGCAAAACCATTCGCGCCACCCAGCGCCTGGGCCTCCGCTGTGTCACCGCCTCCGGCGGCGTGACCTGCAACAGCGCCCTGCGCCGGGAACTGGCCCGCGCCTGCACGGCCCGGGGCTTTAAGCTTCGGCTGGCCGAAAAAAGCCTGTGTACTGACAACGCCGCCATGATCGGGATTCTGGCCGAACGCAAACTGGCGCATCACCACCCCTGGTCGGCCCTCGATGAGGAAATCAAAACCAACTGGGCTTTGGCGTAAGCCACCGGGGTGCTGTTTGTCCTGCTGGTGATCCGTGTGCTTTTGCGCCGCCGGCAATCCAACTGACCCGGATGATTTCAACTTTGCCCAAGGGCGGAACACCGCATAACTTGCGGGCATGAAGCGATTGACGGCATTCTGTGCGAAGAACCGCCCAAACCGGAGCCAAGACAACCAACTGACTGACGGCGAGTGGGTGGGTATCTGGCCAAACTTTAGACAAAGTGATCAAGGCTTTAAAAATCGCCAGGGGCTGGCTTTTTGAGATAATACCGCTTATCTTTGCAAACCATGAGTGCCAAAGAAATCTTGTTGGAAATCGCTGAAAAGCTGCCGCCGGATGCCTCGCTTGGCGACGCCATCTACGAATTGGAATTTCGTCAGGCCGTCGAGCAAGGACTGCTCGAACTGGATCGCGGCGAAGGCGTCCCCATCGAAGAGGTTAAAGCCAAAATCGCCGAATGGGCTGGCAAGTAATCATTGCCCCATCAGCGCAGGCCGATCTGGCGGACATTGTCCGTTATGTTGCCCGTCACAATGCCGATGCGGCTCTGCGGCTGGGGCATGAACTGATCATGCGCGCCACCAGCTTGGCGGCGTTTCCAGAAATCGGTCGCGTCGTGCCGGAGTTCCGGCAACCGAATCTGCGCGAAGTGATTTGCCGGTCTTATCGCATCATCTACCGGTTGAGGCGCGACGAGGAGCGAATTGACATTGTCCGTTTTTGGCACGCGGCGCGCGGGTTTCCGCACATTCCCAGCGGAGGTTAAAATTAAGAAACCATTGCCGCATTCCTGGTTTGATGAATGGTTGGTGAACTATGACCTCTGGGTTAAAAAAACCGGCGTTTTCTTTTCGGCAAAATTTACGACCATTTGATTTTGTGCCACACCGTTTTGCCCGTCAGTAAGTTTGTTTTAATAAATAATGCCAAATCAACTGCCCATTTACGACATTGAACGCGACCTCGTCGCCCGGTTGCGCACCGACCGGCGTTTGATTTTGTCCGCGCCCACCGGGTCGGGCAAATCCACCCAGGTGCCGCAGATGCTGTTGAAAAACGGTTTTTTGGACGCTGGCCAGGTGGTCATCCTCCAGCCCCGGCGGCTGGCGGCGCGGCTGCTTGCGGCGCGCGTGGCGCAGGAACTGGGCGTGCAGCTTGGCCAGGAGGTTGGCTACCAGATTCGGTTTGACAATGTCACCTCGGCGAAGACTAAAATCCGCTTCGTCACCGAGGGTGTTTTGCTCCGGCAAATGCTGGACGATTCAAAGTTGCGCGGTGTGTCCGCCCTCATCTTTGACGAATTCCACGAACGCCATTTGTACGGCGACATCACGCTGGCGCAGTCACTGGACTTGCAGGAACAGCACCGGCCCGACCTAAATCTCATCGTCATGTCCGCCACGCTGGATGCGGATGTCCTCACCCATTATTTGTCCGAGCGTCGGACTCCCGGGGTTTCTGGAGCCGCGCAAAAATGTTCCTGTTCCGTGCTCGTCTCCGAAGGCCGCACGCATCCGGTGGAGATCGAGTATGCGGAAAAACCGGCCTATGCCGATCCGCGTCCGGTTTGGGAGCAGGCGGCCGATGCCTTCAGCGATTACGTCCACCACGGCGGCGAGGGCGATGTGCTGGTGTTCATGCCAGGCGGTTTTGAAATCAACCAGACCCTTGAGGCCATCCGGCACACTTCCGAGGCGAAGGGCTTTGTCCTGCTGCCCCTGCACGGCGAATTGTCGCCCAAGGATCAGGACGCCGCCGTGGCGCGTTATGACAAGCGCAAAGTCGTTGTCGCCACGAATGTCGCCGAAACCTCGCTCACCATTGACGGCGTGCGCCTGGTGATTGACGGCGGGCTGGCGCGCATGGCCAAGTATGATTCCAACCGGGGCATCAACACGCTGCTGATCGAAAAAATCTCCCAGTCCAGCGCCGACCAGCGGGCGGGCCGCGCTGGTCGCACCGCGCCCGGCACCTGCATGCGGCTCTGGTCGCGCGAGGAACACGGGCATCGGGCGCCGCGCGAATTGCCGGAGATCAAACGGCTTGATTTGTCCGAAGTGGTGCTGACGCTCAAGGCCGCCGGGGTGGGGAACCTGCGCAAATTCCGCTGGCTGGACGCCCCGGATGAAACCGCGCTGACTCATGCCGAGGAACTGTTGCTGGATTTGGGCGCGCTCCACAAAGCGAATGCGGACGCCGTCACGGCCATCACCCCGGTGGGCCGCAAGATGCTCGCGTTTCCGCTCCATCCGCGTTATGCCCGCATGATGCTGGCGGCGCAGGAATACGGCTGTGTCCATCAGGCCGCGCTGGTGGCCGCGCTCACCCAGGGCCGCGATTTGCTCCTTCGCAACGTGGACCGCGACACCGCCTCGTTGCGCGAGGATATTCTCGGGGAAAAGGCCACGTCTGATTTTTGGATTCTCATGCGGGCGTGGAATTATGCCGTCAAGAACCAGTTTCAACTCGACGCCTGCCGCCGGCTCGGCATCCACGCCGTCACGGCGCGGCAGGTCGGGCCGCTGCTCGAACAATTCCTGGGCATCGCCCGGCGTGAGGGACTGGACACCACGCCGCGCGAGGTGAAGGACGAGGCGCTGCAGAAATGCATTCTCATCGGTTTCAGCGACCGCGTCGCCCGGCGGCTGGATCAGGGCACCCTGCGTTGCGAATTGGTCCACAACCGCCGGGGCGCCCTGGCCCGGGAAAGCGTGGTGCAAAAAAGCCCGCTGTTGGTGGCGTCCGAAGTCCGGGAAATTGAGGGCCGCGAGATCAACACCATTTTGTCGCTGGCCACCGCCATTGAGACCGGCTGGTTGAATGAACTGTTTCCTGATGATATGCAGTCGGATTTGCATGTCCAGTTCGACGCCACGTCCAAACGGGTGCAGGCCGCCGAAATGCTGCGCTTTCGCGGGCTGGCGCTGGAGGCCAGGCGGGTGGAGCCGCCGCCCGCCGACCAGGCCGCCCGGATTCTGGCCGAGGAAATAGTGGCTGGCCGCCTGCCGCTGCCAGGCTGGGATCATCACGTCGAGCAATGGCTCCTGCGCCTGCGGCTGCTCTGCGAGCATTGTCCTGACCTGCAATTGCCCCCCATCACCGACGAGGATCGCAGTCACATCATCGGGCAGCTCTGCCTGGGGGCCGTGAGCTACAAGGACATCAAGGACCGCGAGGTGAAGCCGGTCGTCATGTCCTGGCTGTCGCCATCCCAGCGCGAATTGCTGGACCAGCACGCCCCGGAACGCCTCACGCTTGCCAACGGCCGAACGCCGAAAGTGACTTACGAGCCCGGGAACTCCCCGTACATCGCCCTGCGCATTCAGGAATTATACGATGTCAGTCAGACGCCCAAAATCGGCCTGGGCCGCATCCCGGTGCTGGTCCACATTCTCACGCCGGGCATGAAGCCCATCCAAATCACCCAGAATCTGGCCGGGTTCTGGCGCGAACATTATCCGCGCATCAAATCCGAACTCCAGCGGAAATACCCGAAGCATCTCTGGCGATAGGCTTGACGGACAACAAATTTGGGAGGCGCGGGTCGCCGCCCTCCCAAACAATTCTGGCTTTCGTCAAATCCCGGTGGCAAACGTTGATTCCATCCGCCACCCGGGGCGGTTTAGAACCGGTAGCTCAAACCCACCCGGACGTAGGGAGCGGGGTTGAAATCCACCTCCTGGCCGATGTCCTGGTAATCAATCCGGCGGTACACCGAATAGCCGGCCTCAATTTCCGCCCGGAGTCCTTGAAAAAGCTCGTAACCGGTGCCCACGCCCAGCCGGATGTCGCGATAGGTGGCCAGGGCATTGTTGTATTGGGCATTGCCCGTTTTCGTGCCCAGATCTTCGTCCGAACGGAACACCGTTCCGTTCATGGCCAGCCCGGTATAGAGCGACCATTGCGGATTAATGTGGTAGGTCAGCCGGGTTTTGGGGACGCCCACTTCAAGGGTGTACTGGTCATTGATCTGCCAATGCAATCCGACAACGGGCAGCGCCGGCACATCGTTATCGGGCGAAATCATGACGCCAAAGGTCCAGAGGAGCGCCGGGTTGGCCCGGTAGGTGGCCATCAAACCTCCGAACGCGCCGAAATCGTCGCTGTGAATGTCATTCATCCGGTAGAGGGCCGGCCCCGCCAGACCGGTGAAGGTCCATTGATCGTTGAAGTGCCAGCCCAGGCCGGTGCGCAAGTGCAGGGTGTTAATGTCGTCGGGCACGGGCGCGCCGGGCACGCCGTCCAAAAAATAATTGTCCGATTGCAGGCCCAGTGGCACAAACCAGTCATCATTGAGGCGGAGGCGTGTGTCCACACCGAAATCCAAAGCGGACGCATCGGATTTATCCAGCCGGTTGCCCAGAAACTTGGCCGTGCCCGGGGCATCGTAAGTGTAGTTCAAATCCGTCTGTACGGCCAAAGTCGAACTGGCGTCCTGCCAGCCCGGAGTCATGATATTCTGCGGGGTCGGGGCGGTTTCCTGAGCCAGAGCGGAGGCCGACACCAGTGTGGCGGCCGAAAGCAGCAGGGTACGTGTTTTCATGGTCTTCAATTTTAAAGTATTGGTTTCGAGTGCGGCGCCATCTTCTGGCACCCTGCCATCCTATACGGGTTCTGCTGCGAAATCTTGCCAAAAAAAAGGCGCTCTGTGGCGAAGGGAGGGGGTGGCCGCAGAATTGTTTGTTTGAATCAGCCGGGGCGGGGCGGCTATAGTGGCCGCGTGATGAACGTTCGTTCCCATCCCGGCCGGGCAATCGCGGTCGCGTGCCGGTCGGGGAAGCGCGGCGGCCGCCTACCCCGGACCCCAGATCCAAGACCCAAGCCCCCAACTGAGTCATGAATCCCAAGCGGCGCCACCTCCACCAGCCTCCGGGCCGGCCCCAGCCGGTGATTTATCTAAACGGCCGGTCGTATCTGCTGGCCGAAATCGGCACGCTCGCGAACCAGGAGCTTAATCAGGGAAACTTTCCGGCGGCCATCCGCCTTTACACCCTGATGCTCGCCACGTTTCCCGACTGCGCTGAAGCCTGCTACAACCGGGGCATCGCCCAGCACCGCCTGAAACGGTTTGCCGACGCGCTGGCCGGTTTTGACCAGACCCTGGCACTCCGACCGGACTTTGCCGAAGCCCATAACAACCGGGGCGTCGCCCTGCAGGGACTGAAGCGGTTTGCCGAGTCGCTGGCGAGTTTCGACCGGGCCCTGGCGCTCCGACCCGGCATGGCGGACGTTTGCAATAATCGGGGCGTCACCCTGCAGGAGTTGAAACGATATGCCGAGGCGCTGGCCAGTTACGACCAGGCCATCCGCTTGAAACCCGATTACGCCGACGCCCTGGTCAACCGGGGGATGGCGCTGGAACAGGTCAAGTTATACGATGCGGCGCTGGCGAGTTTTGACCGCGCCCTGGCGCTCCAGCCCAACCAGGCGTCACTGTATCAGAAACGAGGCGCGATCCTGGTCAATCAGGGCAACATGCTGGAAGCCGAAAGGATGTTTCGCCAGGCAATGGCGTTGGAACCCGATTCTCCCGAACCCCTGTGCAGCCTCGCCGCCCTTCATCATTATCAGAACCTGGACGATCCGGTGGTGAAGCAAATTCAAACCCTGCTGGCCCGGCCCGACCTCCCGCCCGACCACCGGGAGTTTCTCAATTTCACCCTGGGCGCGATTTATGATGATTGCGACCGCTACGACGAGGCCTTTGAATGTTATCGGCTGGCCAACCAAATTCGCAATGCCACCGTGGCCTATGATCCTGAGGCCGTCCGGCGCCTGACCGACACGACCATCGAAGTGTTCAGCCGCGACTTCTTTGCCCGGCCCGGTGCCTTTGCGTCAGACAGCCGCACGCCGCTGTTCATTGTCGGCATGCCCCGGTCGGGCACGACCCTGCTGGCGAGCATTTTGTCCAATCACCCCGCCATCGCCACGGCGGGCGAGCTGAGCGCCATCGCCGATCTCACCGCCAACCTGCCGGCCTTGACCGGCAACGTCGCGCCCTATCCCCAGGCCGTCCGGCGCATCACCCCGGACGTCGCCGCGCGCCTGATCCTGGCTTATGAGAACCGCCTGCGCCGGGATGCGGGCCGGGAGGTTCCGCACGTCATTGACAAACATCCGCTCAATTTCCGGTATCTGGGATTCATCACCATGTTGTTTCCTCAGGCCCGGATTATCCATTGCACGCGGGATCCGCTGGACACCGGGCTGTCCAATTATTTCCAGCGGTTCCACGAGTCTTATGATTATTCCTTTGACCTCGGGAACACCGGCCATTTTTACGGGCAATACGCCCGGCTCATGGCCCACTGGCGCAACGTGCTGCCGGTGCCGCCATTGGAAATCAGCTATGAAGAAATGATCCTGGACACGGAACCCATGGTGCGCCGGACGCTGGCGGCGCTCGGATTGGACTGGAACGAACGCTGCCTGGCCCCCCACACCAATCCGTGCGTGGTGGAGACGGCCAGCAAATGGCAGGTGCGCCAGCCCATCCATCGGCGGTCTTTGCAGCGCTGGCGGCATTATGAAAAGCACCTGCTCCCGCTCCGGGAAAGTTTGCGGCTGAATCCCATGCCAGAAGACTGGGAACCTCTGGTGGGTTAATCCGCCGCCGTGACCCCTTTCGTTCCGTTTCCGCTTTTCCGCTTTCGCGCTTTCCGCTTTTGCCTCAAGGCGCTATTTTACCCCCATGTCTAGCAAGTCCAATCCGGATGCCGCCCGTGGCTTCGGCGAGATCATCGGCCTGCTGCTGCTCCTCGCGGCCGCATTGCTGTTCGTCGCCCAGATTTCCTTCGATGGCCGCGACCTCGCCTTTCTGCATTACCCGCCCAACCCCACCATCCACAACTGGATCGGACCCTTTGGCTCGCACCTCGCCTGGGCCGCCTTCTTCGTGTTTGGCCTCGCGGCCTATGTGATTCCGTTCGTGCTAGCGGTCTTTGGCGTGGGTCATGTCTCCCATTTCCTCACCGGTTACCGCGAACGGCGGCTTTGGTTCAGTACCTGGGCGGTCCTGTTTGTTTTCTCCCTCGCCGGGCTTTTGGACCGGCTGGATTCCCCCCTGCGGGACTTCACCCAAACCATTGGCACCCCCAACGCCGGCGGTTGGCTGGGCATGACCACTTGGAAGTATGGCTTCTGGAACTTCGGCGTGATTGGCGCCACCGTCATTTACGCCACGCTCATTTTAATCAGCCTGCTGTTCCTCACCAATTTCCGCCTCAGCCAATGGCTCCAGGTCTTCTTCCCCAAAAAGGATGAACTGGAGGCCGATGGAAAAGGAACCGATGAAGCCGCTCTGGCCCGTCGCGCCCGCGAGTTGGAAAAACAATCGAAAAAGCTCCAGGAACAAATGGACAAAGCCGGTCTTCCCGCCGCCGTCGCCGCCGCGGCGGCCGCCGCGCCCTCCGGTTTGGGCGCTGATATGCGGCCCGTCCCCGAGCCCACCGTGCGCGACCTGAGCGTGCCCCAGGCCAAGTCGGCAGCCGACTCCGCCCGCGCCAAAAAAACCACCTCGTCCGATTCCAAAGATACCGCCGCCCCGACGGAAGCCGAGGCCGCCCGTAAACCCGGGCCCGCCGCCACGGCGGACATTCTGGGACAAAACAACAAACTGACTCCCGGTTCGACGACTCCGGCCCCGGCGGAAGCCGCCGCCAAGCCCGAGGACCCCAAATCCGCAGAGAAGGTTGCCGAAACCAGCGAGCCGCCGGTCGAAGCCGTCGCCGCCCAGCCCGTGACCGTCCCGGCCCATAAGCCCCGGCTCCTGCCCCGGCGTCCCAAGCCCATCACCGTCGCCCAAACCCCCATGATCGGCAATTACAAGCTGCCCTCCATGGATTTTCTCCAGCACCCGGACACCACCCTCAAGCCCACCGAATCCAAGGAGGAATTGATGGCCAACGCCCGGCTCATGCAGCAGACCCTCGCCCAGTTTGACATCGAGGTTGCCCTCGGCGACATCACCAAGGGCCCCACCATCACCCGGTACGAAATGCATCCCGCGCCCGGCGTGAAACTCGAACGCATCGCCGCCCTGTCCAACAACATCGCCGCCGTCCTCAAGGCCGAGCGCATCAACATCCTCGCCCCCGTCCCGGGCAAAAGCTCCGTGGGCATCGAAGTCCCCAACCTCGTCAAAACCAAGGTCATCATGCGCGACCTCCTGGAATCCGAGGAGTGGCGCAACACCAAGGCCCGCATCCCGCTCGCGTTGGGCAAGGACGTTTACGGCCAGCCCATCATCGCCGACCTTGGCGACATGCCGCACCTGCTCATCGCCGGCAGCACCGGCTCCGGCAAGTCCGTGTGCATCAACTCCATCATCGCCTCGCTGCTCTACCGGTTTTCCCCCGATCAATTGCGCTTCGTCATGATTGACCCCAAGGTCGTGGAATTGCAGCAGTACAACGCCC
>CAZUBG010000153.1:0-13913 GCA_964618545.1 uncultured Bifidobacteriaceae bacterium
CCAGATGATGTGGTCGCCGGTGACTTTTGTCGTGATGTCGGCCACGGCCTTGTTGTAGCGCAGCGGGTACAAATTGTGCTCGTAAAAACCGGTCCGGCCATTGGACCAGATGCCATTGTTGGGCGCCGCTTCGCCGAAATCCACCTTGATCGCGCTGACGCCCAGATTCAGCACATTCGCCAGTTTGCCCTGATACCAGGCGACGGTTTGCGGGTTGGATAAATCCAGCACGGCGTCTTCGTAGGGCGGGTTCCCCTTGGCATCTCGAACGACCAGTCCTTTTTCAACGAGTTCGGGAAACAGTTTGTTTTTCGGCACGAAATAAGGCAGTTGCCAGCAGGAAACGTGAAAGCCGTCGGCCTTCAAATCGGACAGCATTTTTTTGGGGTCCGTGAAGCGCGTGGTGGAAAACTCATAATCGCACTGCCAGTCGGTCTCGAACCAGCCGGTGTCCAGATGGAGGACATCGCAGGGGATTTTATTTTCGCGCAGCTTGCCGGCTATGTCGCGCACCTGTCGCTCGGCGTTGTAAGTGCAGCGGCTCATCCACAAACCGAAGGACCACAGCGGGGGCAGCGGGGACTTGCCGGTCAGCTTGGTGTATTCGTCCAGAATATCCTTGGGCGGGCCCAGGAAGACAAACAGATCCAGCTCGTCATCACCGATCATGAGCGAATTGACGCCACTGAAGGAGTATCCGAAATCGCAGGTGATGGGGGTGGAGGTGTGCATGAACATGCCGTAGCCGCGATTGCTCAGGAAAAACGGAATCGGCTTGTAGAGACCCTGGTTTTCAATGCCGTTGGCGTCATCCGTCCACAACACGATTTTCTGGCCGCGCTTGTCCAGGCTGGTGAAGGATTCGCCGCAGCCAAAAATCTTCTCGCCCGGGGACAGCGTGAACGCCGCGTTCAGGCTGCGGGAATAATCCGCCGCCCGGCGCACAAAGGAGAACGGCAGGATCGGCGTGAACGAGGACTTGTTGTCCGCGGCATGATCGGTCTTGGTCAGTAATTTGCCGTCGGCGTCGCGAATCTCCAGGTGCCAGGGATTCTCCAGAATGGTCACGGACCCGAACGCGCTGGCGTAACGATGACCGCCGGGGACTTTTTCGTATTTCCAGGAATCATCGTGCGGGACTTCGCCGGCCAGCATGAGTTCCCCGGCGTCCTGATGGTGTTGCGGGCCGCTGGTCAGCCGCACGCGAAAGGTTTTGGGCGAGACAAACTCAATGGAAAACGGCAGCGCGGGATTGGCGGCGTATTCGTTTTCCGGAAATTCGTTCGGCTGCGCGGGGGTGACCATGGCGAGGTCATTGTCGAAGGCGTGGCGCACGGAATACTGCGCGCGCTGCCAGACGATTTTTCCCGAGTGCGTGGCGGGATCAAAATCCGCAAGCTGGTCGGCCAGATAATAAAAATCCGAGAAGTCGCGGAAGTCGCCGCTGACATCCACGGGGTCATTCAGCAGCGGCAGTGGCGGATTGGCGGCGAGGGTGGAAATGGCCGCGCCCAACGAAAACAGGGTGGCCAGGGTTCGGGTGGATATTTTCATGAGGTGGCAAAAATTTCAGCCGTTGTCCTGAAGGCCGTCCCCGTGGGCGCAAAGCCTCCCGGAGGCGGTCTTTTCATTTCGCCTTCCAGCGGCGGCGGCACGGATTTGATTTTTTATTATCCGGGAGTGTCCCGGAAAGCGCCGTCAATGTCATGTCCATAAAAATGATGACTTGGAGGGAGACGCGCCCCCAGAGTGGGGAGCAGGGGGGACCATGACGGGCCGGCAAGGAGAGTCACGGGGTTCCGCTTGGGATTTTATTATCGTGTTTAATGGATTTTTCCCGTGTTTTTCCGTTCTGGGCCCCTTCGGACCAAATCAAACCATCCACGCCTCCCATCACAATTAACATCGCACCTTCATGCGCCTTTGTCAAGCAGGCAAAACTCATGGAGCGGCGGAACGCATTTCCCGTTACCTGGTAACGAAAAACGCTCGGCATTGATGATAGTTCTTGACATGACTTAACCGCCTCAACGCCAATGTCTTGTCAACCATGTCAACCCCAATCCTCACCCCGGCTCGTTACTAGGTAACGAAAAATGACCTGAATTATTTTTTTCTCCGCCCGGGAGCGCAGCCCCCAGGCGCCCCCCGCGGTCACTCGGGCCCGGCCTGCGCCGCCACACTTGGGTCACTTGCGGCTGCCCCCGGGGGATTCCCGCCTTGGGGGGGAACCGGCGGGCGAGCCCCCCCCGCCGGTGACGTCGGTGTCAGGGCCTTGGTGGTCAGCACCTGTTCCAGCAATTCATTGAGGCGCTTGAGCATCAGGCGCGGATCGTCCAGCAGGCCGGCGGCAACGCGGGCGTTGTCGAAGACCTGTTCGGCCACCTTGGCGGCCAGGGGTTCGTCGGTCTGCCTCATTTGGTTGAGCCGCACGATCACCGTGTGGCGCGGATTCAGTTCGAGGTCCGGCTTGCTGTCGGGCAGCACGTCCTTGTCCTTTTGGATGGACTTGAGGATGCGCTTCATGCTGGAGGTCAGGTGCCGGTCGGATTCCAGCACCACGGCGGGGCTGTTGACCAGGCGCTTGGAAACGCGGACGGCTCCGACGCGATCGCCCAGCTTCTCCTTGACCCAGGCGGCCAGGGCGGCGGCGTCGGCGTCGGACAGGGTGCCTTCGGCGGAGGGCGGGGGATTGATGTCCAGTTCCGCTTTCTCGGCGGCGCGGAGCGGCTTTTTGTCAAATTCGTGGAGGTGTTCCATGACAAATTCATCCCAGGGGTCCTGGAGAAACAGGACTTCCCAGCCGCGGGACTGGAACACTTCGTAGTAGGGGCTGCTCTCGGCGGTTTCGCGGTTGGGGGCGAGCAGGTAGAAAATCTCCTTTTGTTCGGAGCCCATGCGCTTCACATAGTCGGCCAGCGAGGTGAGCTTGCCCTTTTCAGTGACGGAGGATTCATAGCGCAACAGGCGGCCGAGGGCTTCGCGGTGGGTGTAGTCACTGGCGACCCCCTCCTTGAGGCAGCGGGCGAATTCCGCGTGGAATTTTTCATAGGTGGCCGCGTCTTTTTCGGCGGTTTCCTCGAGGAATTTCAGGAAGCGGGTGGTCAGCACCTTGTTGAGTTTTTGCAGGAGGGAGGTGTCCTGCATGGTTTCGCGGGAGATGTTGAGGGGGAGATCCTCGCTGTCCACCACGCCGCGCAGGAAGCGGAGCCATTCCGGGAACAATCCCTTGGCGCGGTCCTGGATGAGCACCTTTTTGCAGTACAGATTGACGCCGGGCTCCAGGCGGCCCAGGCCGAGGTTCTCGACGTTGTGCTGCGGCACAAAGAGGACGGACTGGATGGCCAGGGGCGCGTCGGTGTTGAAGTGGAGGCGCAGGAGCGGATCCTCGTGGTCGTGGCCGACGTACTGGTAAAAGGCGTTGTATTCGGCGTCGGTGATTTCGCTTTTATTGCGGGTCCAGAGCGCCTGAATGGTGTTGAGGTGCTTGCCGTTCAGTTCGATGGGGAACTGGACGAAACTGGAGTAGCGCTGGACAATGCGCTTGAGGGTGTCCTCATTGGTGAAATCCTTGGCGTCGTCCTTGAGCTGGAGGATGATCTGGGTGCCCCGGGGGAGATCGGCGGCGGGTTCAATTTCGTAACCGCCGGCATTTTCGCTCGACCAGCGCCAGCCCTGCTCTTCGGGCCGATAGGAACGGCTGAGGACGGTCACCTTGGCGGCGACCATGAAGGCGGAGTAAAAGCCCACGCCGAACTGGCCGATCAGCCGCGCGTCGGGCTTCTGGCTTTCGGCGAGCTGCTTGAGGAAGGCCTTGGTGCCGGAATGGGCGATGGTGCCGAGATTCTCGGCCAAATCGCTTTTGGTCATGCCCAGCCCGGTGTCGCTGATGGTGACGGTGCCGGCGGTGGCGTCGGTTTTCACGGTAATGGTCTGCGCGAGGTCCGGCTGGAGGACGGCCTGGCCGGAGCTCTGCAGGAAGCGCAGTTTTTCGCAGGCGTCGGCGGCGTTGGAAATGAGTTCGCGGACGAACACCTCGCGATCAGTGTAAAGGGAATGGATGACGATATCCAGCAACTGCTGAATCTCGGCCTGAAAAGAATGTTTTTCGGTAGTACTCATGGAATGATTTATTAAATAGAAGCTATCAGATACGTCAAGTGCGATGAAATGGGGGAAACTACTAATCCAAGTCCAAAGGGCGGCCTGATGGAATATTCAAATTTCAAGGTTCAAAATCCAAGACAATTTCAACTTTGAAGGGGTGATATCAACACGCCGTCCGCGTTTGTTTATCGCGAGGACGTGTTGCCGCGCCCAACGCCAGTCGCCCGGCGTCCCGGTCAGGGTTGGTTTTTACAACCGCTGGTCCGGCTCGCACTTCCAAAGCCGGCTGCAAGCCGGCGCTCCGGCCGAGTGGCCCGGGGACGGGCGCGCTCAGGGACGCTACGCGCAGTTCGGGGACGGCTCCGCGCCGGGGTGGTGGTCGTCCTCTGGCGGCCCAAGCAGATTATTCAGAGTCTCCTGACGTCGGCTGCAACGATCATATTATCATGGGCGGCGCCGCCGCAGCAGCCCGACCGGAACACGTCGGGCGGGCGGAATTCGGGGAATTCGGGGCTTGCCCAGACGGGGGGGAAACGGGAAAATCAACCCGTCTATGAATCAAACAGAAGTGATCGCCAAACTGCAAACCACCTTTGACACGGTTTTCCTGGCCCCGGCGGGACTGGCGGCAGTCAGCAACGCCAGCAGGAGGCATGATGCGCCCGGCGTTTGACTCCACCCAACAGGCCGCCGCCTTTGCGCTGCTGCTCCTGCTGCTGCTGGCCGCGCCCTGGCTGGCCGGTAAAAGCCTGTTGCCGCCCCGGGAACAGGCGTATGCCTCCGAAGGCTGGAAGTGGGGGCCTTATCCGTGGGTCCAAAAGCAGATTTTTGAGGAGACCAACGACATTGACATCGCGTTTATCGGTTCATCGCGTTTGGATTGGGCGATCGACACGCCGTATGTGCAACAGCAATTGGACGAGCGGCTCGGACGTAAAACCGTGGTTCGCACCATCTGTTGGGGGGGGGGGGGCTTTGACGCCCTTTATTTTATGACCCGGGATTTGCTGGCTCATCGACGAGTAAATACGCTCGTGTTTTATGATGAAAGCCTCGGTCATGTTGCTTATTCTCAATCGGCTCATTGGTTTCGATTCATCAATAATCCCGGTGAGATGAACGGCCGCATTCCCAATTCCAAAGCCACGCATTGGTTTCGTTTTGGCGATGATTTCGGAGCGCTGACCGGCCTGCCCCTCAGCGATAAAGGCATTTATTATTTTGCCGCCGTGCTGGGAATGCCCAGAAATTTGCTCGAGTTATGCACCCCCAATCTTCCCGAAGATTCGAACGACAAACGCCCGAATTATTATGAGATACATTTTCATGCCGATAATCCCGAAACCAGATTGGGCTCGGTTAGAGCGCGGGAGAATATTGACTCTGTCAAAGGCGCCTATGCAACTTATGTCCCTTTTGCCCCACAGACCGGGGTGACCCCGGCTGATGTTGTGATTTACTCCTCCGTCACCAAATCCAATTTTGTATTTTTGAACCAGCCGCTGCCCGCCTGGCAAATTCACTTTGCCAGACAGTTCGGCTTGTTGGCGCAAAGTCACGGCGTCCGCTTGATGTCGTTGCATTTGCCGGTAATTGCTGAAAGATCCTCTCACGTCATCACCGAATCCCGCAACTGGCCCGATTTTCTCCAAACCGGTGTTGAGATGGCGGGCATTTCTGGCAGCAAATTGTTTTCCAGATTATCAGAGACCGACGTGAATAAGCTTTATTTTGATCTGGCACACCTGAATATCAACGGTCAACAATACCTAACCCCTCTGATCACCCCAGCCCTGCTCAATTTATATGAAAGCCAGCCGCTTCCCTGAACATATCATTTTTCTGCTGGTCATTATTCTATCACTGGCTTTTCTGTTGCTGGCCGCCATTTCGCCATCTGATTTTTTGGATGTCAACGCGGTCTATCAGGGGTTTTAGCAAAATGGATTCCTTTTCCCAAGCCATCGCTCTGATTCTTTTCCTCCTTGCTGGCCGCCTGGTCATGCGCCACACGAGCGGCGGGGCGCGTGAAATCATCATGGCCGGGTTGAACCTGGCGGCAGTCTTTGTTTTTCTGTTTTACAGCCGTGGCAATGGCAGCCACGTCCTGAACCTCATTAAGTTTGCGCCTTATGTCTTCATCGTCATGCTTCAATATTTAATGCTGCGCTGGTTCGCCGATGCCAAAGGACGGCTGTGCTGGCTGGCTTTTTTCACCCCCATTGCGGTTTTGATTTTTGTTCGGTATGCCTTTGGTCAGACTTATGCGTGGCTGGCGGATGTCTCGGGTAAAAACTGGGGCGGCGTTCCCACCTTTATTGGCATTTCTTATCTGGCCTTCCGCTGCAGCCGGCTGGTCTTGGAGGTCCGCAATGGCATCGTAACAAAGCCGGGGTTTTGGCAGTATCTCAACTTTGCCTTCTTTTTGCCGACCATGTCGGTCGGTCCCATTAACACCTACGCCAACTTTCGGCGCGGCTTTGAAGGCGCGCGCTGGGAGGTGCCCGTCGGTCGGGCCGCTTTGCGCGTGCTGGTGGGCCTGGTCAAATACCAGATTTTGGGCGGGATTTTTGGCCAGCTGACCTACTCGGCTTTCTTGCTGAACGGGCACCCGCACTATGGGATTGATCTGCCCATCGTCATGGTCTTTTATTCCCTTTACCTTTACTGCAATTTTTCCGGATTCTGCGACATGGCCATTGGCGCGGCGGCCTTGATCGGCATCCCAGTGCTGGAGAATTTCGACAACCCGTTTGCGGCGCGCAACATGAAGGAGTTCTGGAACCGCTGGCACATCACGCTGTCCCAATGGATGCGCGACATCGTGTTCGCCCCGCTCTCCAAATTCCTGGTGCGGGTCATGGGGCCGGCCCGGGTCAACCATGCCATCGCGCTGACCATCCTCGTCGTGTTCCTGCTGATTGGCATCTGGCATGGGGTGGGGTGGAACTATGTCGTTTTCGGGCTGCTTCAGGCGGTGGGGGTGATCGCCAACCATTATTACACGCTCGGCCTCAAACAAAGGCTGGGGCGCGAGGGTTTCAAGGCCTATCACAGCAATCGCTGGATTCACGCCGCCGCCGTGGTGCTGACGTTTGGTTACTGGTCGGCGAGTCTCCTGTTCTTTGCCAACACGCTGCCGCAAATCAAGGAAATCTTTGAAACCCTGCGCTGACAGAACGCCGGCGGAAAGTTGAAATGCCAGGCAGCGAAATTCAAGGATGGGTTAGACAAGATTGACAGGCGTGTAAAATCAGTGTGAACGTCCGCCCTCACCCCGCCCTCTCCCCCAGGAGAGAACGCCCTGAAAATTTTTCGCGCATTGCGTTCCCTGAACCTCGGTTAGATACAGGGCGGACGCACCGGCACTTTGGGGAGTGGGCGGTAAGGTCCGCGCTTTGGAACTGGGCGACATGTCGCCTCGTCCAAAAGCGGCGTCTTGCCGCCGCACTCCAGAGGCGATGGGCCGGTCCGTGCTCCCCTGTTAGCAGAGGTTCATGGGCAGGGAGAATCATCGCCCGCCTTACAGGATGGCAACGATTCCAGTGATCGGATGCCTGCCCGCAAGCGGCAGAGGGCTGGGGGGAAGACAAATAATGGGCGGCGCAGCAGCACCGCCCCACCTTGAAGCGGCCTGCGCGGCGGGGCGGCGGGCGGAATTCCGTGAATTCGGGGCTTGCCCGGACGGGGGGGAAACGGGAAACTGACGCTTTATTTGCCCATGGAATTGCGCGCGGAAGACATCACGATTGCGATCACGGTTTACAGCCGGCGTGATTTTGTGTGCGAGGCGATCCGCAGCGCGCTGAATCAGACCGTGCCGGTGCCGGTGATCGTGGTGGAGGATTGCGGGCCGGACCCGGGGCTGCGCGAGTTCATTCTCCGGGAGTTCGGCGACCGGATCACCTATTATCGGAACCCGAAAAACCGGGGGCTGTTTGACAACTGGCACGCGTGCATGGAATACAGCCGCACGCCCTGGCTCTCGATTTTGCACGACGACGACCTGCTGCGCCCGAATTTTGTGGAAAACCTGCTGGCGGTGGCCAGGGCGGCCCCGGGCCGGGCGCTGTATTTTGGCCGGCAGGCGCGGCTGGAAGCTGATGGGATTCACCCGCCCCCGCCGGTGGACTGGCCGCAGCCGTGGGCGGACATTGACCTGATCAAGTTCGCCGATGTTTGTTATATTTTTTATCCGGGCCAACTGTTCCGGATTGCGGACGCGCGGGCGATCGGGGGCTTTCGCACCGCCTCGTATTTCACGGGGGACTGGGACATGTGGTTCCGGCTGACGGTGCTGCGGGGCGGGGTGCAGTCGGCGGCGGAACTGGCGGTGGTGCGCGGACATGACGGGGTGGACCGCGGCACTTCAATCGTGGTGCGCAAGGGCTGGCATTGGGCGCTGGACAATCTCCAGCGCAAGCGCAATCTGAGCCTGCTAAGCCGGGAAAAGGGCCTCCAGATTCCGTTTGACCGCGCCAAGCTGCTGGAGACCAGCCCCATCCCCTCGCGGGAGATGCGGCGCTACGCCAATCAGTTCACACGGCGGATTTTGCGGTACAACTGGTGGCTGTTCACCCACAGCAAACCGCCGCACTGGCGCTATGCGCTGCTGCAATGGGTGGTGAGATTATTGGGGCCTTCGGTCTTCCGTGTGTTCGGGCGCAAGGGATAGTGCGGCGCACCGCTGCGTTTTTTTGAGCATGCCCTTCAGACGACGGGGAGCCCCGCGCAAGGCATGACGGAAACGCAGCCCCAGCCCCGTCAGGCCGGAAATGGCCGGGCGCTTTTTGCCGCGCAGCACGCCAATCCCACAGGTGGTCGAATCAATAAAGGTCTCGTTCACGGCGAAATATTTTTTAGCGATCTCAAATACCTCTCCGACACCCGGACAGGCCGTGGAAACAATGTCATGAAAAATCATGGACCCATTTTCCTCCAAATTCGGGTAGGCGGCGATAAAATCCGCCAGACAACCTTGAAAACTGTGGTCGCCATCAATGAAAATGACTTCAAACCGGCGGACCCCCAGGAATTCTTGAAAAGCCGGGGTGCGCGTGTCTCCGATGAAAGCCTGGAGGTCATATTGGCGGCGCACCCAGTCAAACCGCTCCTGCTGTTCCAGCGGGGCATAACAAAAGTTGTCCGCCACCGAAAGCTCTGGTTTGATGCCGCGCGCCCGCCAGGACTCATTCAACAGCATAAACGTCCCGCCTTTGCCGGTGCCCACCTCCAAATAGGTTCTCAGGGCGGGATGATGGCGCCACAGATAACGAATCAAGCCCGCAATCTCGGCGGGCACCTGTTGAATTTCCAGCCCGCCCTTGAAGAAATGTTTGAAATAGGCCGGCGTATTGGTTCCCAGCCGGGAAATGAATTTTTCCAGGTCGCCGTCGTTAAAATCAAATGACTTGAGGGCCTGCCAAGCTTCCTCAAAACTGATTTCTCCGGCCACTCCGGCGCGCTGCATCAATTCGATGTGAGAATCCTGCTTGATCATGCCGCCCAAGATGCGCGCCGGGAAATAATTGTCAAACGTCTTTTTGCCGGCACCCCTCCGTGTCCGGCGCGCGGTCTTTCGGTCGATACTCCGGCGGTTTCAGCTTGAGATGATCCCCGCCGGATGTTAGACCTCGCCCAACACTTTATGGAACACACGGTCACCCTCGAAACCAAATGCTATGAGCGCGACTGGCGGCGGCTGCTCCAGACGGACCGGTTGCGACAACTGGCCGACCGGAATGGCTTTGCATTTGCCCAAAAGGTGCTGATCATCAACAATGTGAAGCATCCTCGCGAAGTCGCGCGCCAGGCGCAGGCAGCCGTTGAAAAAGGGTGGCTCACCCAATATTACGTCGCCGAGGATCACGCCGCCGAAGCGCTGAAATTCTTCAGCCTGAGCCGTGAGGCGCTCGGCAAAGGTTATGTCTATGCCATTGCCGAACTCGTCAGCATCTACTTGTGTCAGACGGAATTTTTACTGCATTTTGCCGGCGACTGCCTCCCGGAGAAATCCCATGCCTGGATTCCACAGGCGCTCCAAGTCCTGAACGAAGATTCCCGGGTGAGGGTGGCCAATCTGCTCTGGAACGGCGATTTTGCGGAGGCGAAAAGTGAGTCCAGCGAAGATACCGGGGATTTTTTCAAGGGGTTTGGTTTTTCCGACCAGTGTTATCTGGTCCGGACGGCGGATTTTCGACAACCCATTTACAACCATTCCCATCCGGCCTCGGCGCGTTACCCGGAATACGGCGGCGAGTTGTTTGAAAAGCGCGTGGATGCCTGGATGCGCTGCCACGGCCACCTGCGGGCCACGTACAAACACGCCTCGTACCTCCATCAAAACGTGCCGCCGACGCTGGGCAAACGGATTCAATTGCTGGGCCAGCGGGTGCAGCGCAGCGTAACTTGGCGAATAAACCGGCTGACAACCAAGCTAACCGGTTCATAATTTTTGAAACCCGCAACAACAAAATCTGGAGAACGGGATCGCCTTGACTTCATTGACGGATTTCGCGGCCTGGCAGTGGCAGCAGTGGTAATTGTCCATTCAGGAATATGGTCGGGATTGCCAATGGAACATTTGTCAAAGATTTTCATTCTGGGCGCATCGGGTGTGGATCTTTTTTTGGTGCTTTCCGGTTTTTGTCTTTTCTGGCCGCTGGTGCGACACAACTCAGAAGTAGCGCCCTTAAGATTCAAGGAGTATTTTCGGCGGCGCATTCGCCGGATCTGCCCGCCATTTTATTTTGCCTGTCTGCTGACTCTGGCCGTTTGTTATTTGACCTTTGAATTCGGCGGACCGAGTTGATGGGGCAACCCGTTTCAAATCGTGTTCCCTTGGAAAGGCCTCGATTCGTGGGGGAACCTGGTGGCACACGCCCTTCTGTTGCATGGTTTCAACAACACTTACGCACACGCAATTGACGGCGCTTTTTGGTCATTGAGCCTGGAGTGGCAGTTTTATCTGCTGTTTCCCATTTTGGTTTGGGTTTGTCGCAAATCAATCATGTGGGGTGTTGTTCTGCCTTTCATGGTGAGCCTGCTTTTTCGGATTATCGTGTATTTTAAAAACCACATGTGGCTTCACACTTATGTCGGCAATGAGTTTTGCCTTGGCCGCTGGTCTGAATTTGGTTGCGGGGTCATGGCGGCGATGATTCTGGCCGGCGATGGGAAAGTTTTTAATTCCCCGCCCGTTATCAGGTCTTTCTTCAAGGCCTTTACCATGCCGGCTTTCTTAATCTCCGCACTATTGACGGCCATCGTGCTGCAACTCGTGCGCCCTGGAAATTTTATGATGCCTTTGGCTTGGGGAACGGCTTTTGGCAGCTTGGTGGGTTTTGCGTGCCTTAATGAAACCGGCTGGCTTAGAAGATTCTTATCATGGAAACCCTTGGTATGGCTGGGTAGCATTTCTTACAGCGTTTATCTTCTGCACGGCGCGATTTTTCAATTGCTGGCGATATGGGTTTCCAACTCGTCCATGTCCCTGCAGGAACGTGCATGTGTGTTCATGATTTTGGCTCCCCCCTTAGTATTGGCTTTATCTTACTTATTTTTTTGTTTTTGTGAACGCCCCTTCATGGTTCCACCTGCGAAACAGTCGCCGCTCTCCGCCAAACCCTGCAGTTCCAAGGCATGAACAGCGAAAATTCACCTGACCCGTCGCAAAAGGCGAAATTTAAGACAGATCAAGGTTTGATGCACCGGTCCGCTGATTGCCTCAATGGGGAAAAAATGGTGTTCGGATTTCCATTGGGTTCGCAAGGTGGAAACCGTTCCTTTGATGAGCCGTTTGAAAGCCGTCCATAATGGCCGTTGCCGGATTTGCTCCCAATGCTCCGGCCACACTTCGCTCTGCCAGCGCCAACAGGCCAAATCGGTTGGTTTTTTCAACAGCGACAGCGCTACTATCGTGGCCACACGCCGGGATTGTTTTCGCAGGAGGATGTTGCTCAAGCCGTAAGATTTGCGGGTGGGTTGATGATGCAAAATAAAATCCAAGGCTTCGGATCGACCGTCGAGCACGGGGGTTTGTTCGCACATGCCAAAGAACCGCACCCGTTGCCGATGAAAGAAAAACAGCCTTCCCGCCGGCCATTTTTTGGAAACCGTTTTGTGCCCATTCCACATCGGCCAGATGCAGGTGTAACCCGAAATATCCGGCGGCGGTTCCGGGGCCCGGCGGAATTCCTTCAGCCATTGTCTCATTTCCCCGCTGGGGAATTCATCCGCATCCAACCGGAGAATCCAGTCGTGGGTCGCCGCCCCCCAGGCAAACGGCCAGTGGGGCTCCTGCTGATATTCCCGCTTCCCTTCAAAAAAGCGTCCACCCGCGTTTTCCACAATGGGTCGCACACCCGTGTCGTCCGGACCGTCGTGAACCACGACCAGATCATCGTAACAGTCCCGCGTCTCCTGTAACAAACGCCGGAGGTGATCGCCTTCCTTGCAAAGACAAACAACCAGGGAAATGGCGGGCATAAATCAGTTAAATTTTTTCCTCAATTGATGAAATCGCACCCGATAATAAAAGGGGCGCAGGGCGAGTTGTTCAAGCCAAGAATGTCCAAACTGGTGCCGGTCCAGATATTGGGCGGTGTCCCGCGCCTTGACCAGATCCCCGGCGGCCAGGGGATTGGGGTGTTGCTTGAGGGCGGCCCTCAGGAGGGTTTCCAACCGGTTGAGGGATACCTCCGGGTCGGCCAGGGTGCGGATGTGTTGTTGCGCCTGCCGGCCCATGGTTTGGCGCAAACCCGGATCATTGGCCAGTTTGACGATCATGTCCGCCAGCGCCGCCGGGGTGCCACCGATGAAGCCGCACTCGCCGTGGCGCACCAGTTCGAGTTGGGTCTGATCCCGCCAGGGTAGCGTATGCGTAATCACCGGCTTGCCCAGGTTCATGGGTTCGGCGATCCCGTAGCCAAAACTTTCGCCCATGGAGGACGTGTGCAACACCACATCCAGGGCGGACAGTGTCCGGCGTAGTTCCTCCGCCTCCGCCGTGGCCGACAGAATGACAAAGCGATCCGCATCCGGCGCGGCACGCAACTGGGCGGTCACCTGCGGCGGCGGTTCGCGCAGGAGCAGTTTGATGTTTGGCGCGCGGCGCAGTGCTCGCCGGAAGGCTTCCACGGCCAGGTCCGTCCATTTGTTGGGTTCGGGCCGGGAAAGCCGGCCAAACAGGATTTCATCCTCCGCCACGCCAATCTGTCGTCGAAACTCGGTGATTTCGGCGGTCGATGCGGGTTCCATCGGGTCCAGCGGATAAACCGCGACACTCGCATGAGGGAAAAAGTGGTCGTCCAGTCTCTGGTAGGAGCGCCGGGCCGCCTGCACACAACTGGTCCACGAGATGAATAGTTGGGTGGTGATCCACGGTGCTTTTCGGCCCGGGTGAATCAGCCCAAAAACATCGGTCAGCACGACGGGGATTTTTTGCGGCAATTGTTCCAGGGCTTCCCCCAGAAAACTTTCAGAATGCGCATGGATGACCTCCGGGGCCAAATGGCGCAACCCGGCGGTGATGGCTGACACCTCGGGGTGGAGAATTTTCACCGGCACCCCATGCGCTTCCAATTCCGCCCGGCGCGGCCCGTCAGCCAAAGCCAGCACCGTGACCGCATGACCGCGCGCCTGCAATCCCCAAGCCCAGCGGCCGGCGGCTTTTTCGGTGCCGCCCAGGCCGAGGGCATTGAGGAAAACCAGCAGTTTCATGGGGTCGCGGACTTGGAAATCAGGAATCGCCGCAGGGGCTGGCGCAACAGCCAGGCCGCCACCAAGCCGCCGTGCAGGGCCGCCGG
>CAZUBG010000154.1:0-13862 GCA_964618545.1 uncultured Bifidobacteriaceae bacterium
GAGCCGGATGTTCGTAACCAGTTGATTTTCAGCTACTAATACCCGGACACTAGTGCTTTGCGCTTGCATTTTGAAACCAAGGGTCTAAAAACAAACCTGTCAGAAATGCAATCCAACAGAAATCTGGGGCGGCCCATGGCGGGCGGAGGAAATTCCTTTCGCTTTTCCGGCGATCTTCACCCAAATGCCAGGATACATTGTGCGACAATAATCAATGGAAGCTTGGACAGCCAATGTCCAACCGGCTGTGCAATACTTTTCGGGACGATGTGGTAAAACGTTGCGACAAACCTAAATCTGAAAGGGAAATCGAATGAAAAAGTCAGCAGGAAATCGGTGCATTTCAACCATGTTTCTGGCCGGGACGATTCTGGCCGCAATAGTCGGCATTGTCCGGGCGCAAACGACGCCGGGCCTCGCCATCGCCCGGAATGGCACGAATGGGCTGTCCATCACCGTGACCAATGCCGTCCTGACCGATAGCTATGAACTGTGGTGGACGCCAAATTTGGGTGATGCGGTGGATTATCCCTGGACCTTGGCGGCACCCGGAGCCATCGGGCAGACCAATTTTCTCTTCGCCAACTGGGGATACCCCGCCGTCTTCTTTCGGGGTGTATTGGATACTAACAACCCGCCGTTGTGGGAAAATGCCAGCCCCAATAGTCCGGGGACAAACCTCTTGAAGATCACCATCGCCAGCCCGGCCAACGGGGCATTGTTGCAATAAATCTGAAAGCCTGCCACCCCTATGAAATCTCCCTCATCCGAACAAATGCCGCGTTTGCTGGCAAACCGCCTCCTTCTGGCCCTGCTGATGGCCTGTGGCTGGCTTTTGTCTGACTTGTCGGCCCAAGCGCAAGGATTCATTTCGACGGCATTTTACATCAACGCCAACAACTACAGCGCTTCCGACAATGGCAGCGGAAGCGTCTCGCTTACCGTCAGCCGCCAAGCCGTCAGCGGTCCCCACAACAACTGGAACATCACCACCTCGGCTTCCGTTTACATTTATTGGTCGGGAACCGGAACGCATCCAATCTCAGCCTCCGACCTGCCGTCAAGCTGGTCCTCCGGCTACTACCTCGTCACGATTCCAGCCGGCTATTATTCCACCACGGTCAATGTCCCCATCTCTTTAAACACCACGCCGTCCTACGACCGGACCGGCACTTTTACCGTCGGCAATACTTCCGGCGTCACCCCGACCAGCGGCTATACCAGCGCCTCACTGACCGTGCAGGACGACAATTCGCATGTGGGGGTGGCAGCCTATGCGGGAGGCAGTTATTACAGTGGTTACGAGATTCTGGAAGACGGCACCGGCGGGGCCAGTTCCTTTGACTTGCGCTTTTTTCGCGACTACGGGGTTTCGGCGCGAACCGTCAATTACACTTTGAGCGGCAGCACGGCCATTGCGGGCACGGATTACACTCCCACATTGGGCACCGTTACTTTTGCCTCTGGCAGCACCTACGCGGACACGACGGTCTCCGCCAACAACGCGGCCCAAATCACCAACAAACTGCTGAACGTTCAAGTCACGGGCAGCAGCATTTACCAGCTTTATCCGGGACTCACGAATTTGGCGCTGACCATTCAACAAGATTTTCCTGGCATCGGCGTGTACCCGGCCGCCAACACGGTGCTCCAGGGCCAGTCCGCCGGGTTTGTATTTTACAATACCAATTCTTGGGGCGCCACGCCCGCCATCACCGCCCATTACACCATCAGCGGCACGGCCTCCAACGGGGTGGACTATGCGCCTCAACTGAACGGCACCATTGTCATTCCAGCGGGCTATTCCGGGATTCAAACCAACTTCACGGCCACGCTTTACACCAATCTGCTCACCACCAAAACCATCACGCTTAGCGTGTCCACCAACGCCTATTATACGATTGACACCAACAGTCCCACGGCCAGCATGGGCATCCTGCCGAACATGCCGGTGGTCACGATCGCCGCCCCCACCGGGCCGGTGCAAACCTACTACACCAGCCAGCCGGTTGAACTGACGATCACCCGTACCGGGGGCTCAAGCCTGCCGCTGACCGTCAATTATGCTCTCACCGGCACGGCTTCCAATGGGGTCAATTATGCCACCCTGCCGACTTCAATCACCTTCGCCACCAATCAAACCAGCACCAATCTGGCCATATCGGTCAGCGGCAGCCCGCCGGTGACCAATCCACTGACGCTGGTGTTGACGCTGGCCACCAACGCCAGCTATTTGCTTGGCCTGAACACCCAGGCGGTGGTCACGCTGGTGCCCAACAGCGACACCACCAATTCGGTTGTCTCGCCGGTGGGCCGCTACTGGCGGGGCACCGGGTCAGACCCCACCTACTGGTCGCAGGTTATTCCGCAGGACGGCGAGACCGGCACGGTTTACAGCAACCTTTATGGGAATGCCTACAGCCTTTACGGCATTGCGGCCTGGAATGCCGCCACCTACTACCATTACAACGCGACCAATTCACTCACGCAAACCAACAATGCCAACCGCCTTCCGTTCAACAACCCCATTGTGGCCTTTGGGGAGCGGGTGGGTGGAACTCCATTGTACGTCAATCAGAACTACAGTTTTGGCATCTATGCGGGTGATCCCATGCCGCTCCTGACTCCGGTGGTCATCACCGTTTACAACCGCACGAATTTTTCCGTCGCCGGTTTCATCAATTTCTCTCCGCCCAATATTTTGAGCAGCAACTCGTGGAACGGCTATGTCACCAACGGGTATCAAGTGATTAACAGCACGAACTATCTTAGCGACGGTGCGACGGTGACGACCAACACCTACGGCTTGACGACCATTTTGTCCGACTCGCCCGACCTCAACTGGGGCAGCATTTCCGGGACGATCTATACCCGCGGGGCGTATGTCCTGACGCACATGGCCACGGCGCAGGCCACGAATTATTACTACGTGGTGGCAGCTTACGGGACGGTCAGCAACGGAACGGTGAATGTGGCCCAAAGCAGCACCGGTCTGGACGCGCAATCACTGCTTTACACCCTAGAATTTGAACAACGCCCGCCCTGGCGGTCAACGTTCCTTGACCAGCCCCAGTTCGCCGGAACTCCGTTGCCACCCTTTTATGCGGGCAAAACCCTGGCTGAAATGCTGACCAATACGTTGCCGGTCACCAATACGGTCAGTTTCACGCCGTCCGCCGCCACCAGCCTGGACGACAGCCCGGAACTGCAACGGCACCCGATTTTGGACAACTTTGTGGCCAGCATGGGCAATGACCCCATCGCCCTCGCCAATTTTGTCATCAACCAGATTGACCTCACCGACCCGATGGACTACAGCGACAACGGCAATGTCGCCGAGCAGGCCATCAATCCCACGGGTGTCACGCGCGGAGCGCTGGGAACGTTCATGGAAAGGCAGGGTTCGCCCATTGATCAATGTGCCTTGCTCGTCTATCTGCTGCGGCAGGCCGGGGTTCCCGCCGTTTACGAGTTCGCCCCGCGTAATGGGGTGCAGATGCTCGACGCCCGCCTGAGTCAGATGCTCAAATTCCAGGTGCATGGCGCGGTTTCCGAGGCCGGACAGCTTTACACCACCAACACCATGATTGCCGTCAATTACCCCTGGGTGGCCGCCTACATCGGGACCAACTGGGTGCATATTTTTCCGTGGCTCAAGGATTATGAAATCACCGAGGGGCTGAACCTGTGGGAGCAGATGCCCACCAACTACAGCAACGCCTATGGCTGGGTGCATGATTACATTTATGGGATGACAAATCTGCTTTCCCTCACGGCCAATGGCGACAACACCCCGCGCGTCATTTTCCCCGCCTACTTGAAACAAACGCTGCTGCAAAATCATCCCGGCGTTTCCGTGGACGACATCGGGGTGCAAATATTGAACCGGCAGCACTACTACGCCCGCTGGCAGGATTTTCCGACGCCTACGTGGGTTACCAATGTCAGCACCCCGTTGGAAAGCCTGACTTCCAGCGGCATCACCAACATCAGTCCCACGCTGACCAACATCTTCGACACCGTCAGCATCGAAATTTACAGCGTCAACGACCCGACCAAGGACATCCAAACCGGCCAGTTGCCGCTGGTGGACCTCCATAACCGGGAGTTTTACATCTACCAGACGGCCACCAACACCAACCAGGTGCAACTGAGCCTGATTCTGGCTCCGTTCCGCACCAATGTCACCACCCAACTGGCCTTTACCAACGATCCCACCCTGCAATCAAAGGAGGTGCTGTCCTTCACCCTGGGACAATTTGACAATCAGTTGAACGTCCGGTTCAAGTATTACCGCCACCGCGCCCTGGCAGCAGCGTATGCCATTGATCCCTTCCAGGCATTTTTGGGATTGCAAGCCTATGAACAAAGGATTTTCGAGCGTCCAATATATAAAGGAGATCAGGCCGCCATCTGTTTTGACTACGGGCGCGTCACCCGGCAGATGCTCAACGTTCACGCCGCCAACATCTGGCAGATGCAAAATGCGGTGAGCGCCAATGCTTCCGCGACCAACACGGTGTCACCGGACGTTTACGACGGGGAAATGATCTATCTCGCGGGCATGTCTTATTACGAGAAATGCAGCGAGTTTGACCAGGTGAACCAGAATTTGAACAAGGCGGTGGTGCTGTCCCAGTTCGACGCCGGCCTGTCCAAAATCAGCCCGGCCCTGGACAATTTCGGCAACCTGACCAACAACCAAGTTTATCCCAATCTGCCGAATGTGGACATGTTCTTCTATGATAATGCGGTCGTTGGCAACGGCACCGTGCAACCCAACATTGCGCAGGATCAGGAGATGGCCCAGCAAAATTACAGCCTGCTATCCATTATTGACCGTTCGGCGGAAGAACACCAGGTTCTGAACAGCTTTTACAAGCAAACCAATGCGGTCTCCACCGTGCGGTTGCTGCAACTGGCCCAAAGCACCGGCGCGGGCATTGTGCCCCTGAACGTCAACAACATCGTGGCCGAAGCTTACACCGATTATCAGGGAGCGCCCTTGTACGAATGGGATTCGGATATGTTTCAGGAAGTTTACGATGACGTGACCGCCGCCTCCGGGTATGGCTACACAATGGCCTATATCACGCCGGGGCCGATGACGAACTCCGCTTATGTGGGCATGGGAGCCTTGGTGTTGGGCTGGAACCAGTCGGAAGCCTTGATTTCACCGCAAAGTTTGAATGGCGGTTTCGGCCAGCGTTTCCTGTATTTCGGCGACGTTTCCGCCGACAACACCGTCAATTACGATTTGGAGGATGACGGGGATTATTCCATGGACATGGACCCGCCCGATGGCGGCTATCTGGCTCCCGATCAGTTCACCTATTTCGGCGCTCCGGGTGACGCCAGCGACCTCAGCGGCGGGTTGACCGTGCTCGATCCCTTTGAAAGCGTGGCCGGGACGGACGCAGCCAACCTGGCGGGCCTTTCCCCCGCCGCCACCCCGGTGAACATCGCCCAAGCGGATTTGAACAGCGATCAATACGGCAACCTGGGCGATCCCAGCGATGCCGGGGCGCAATCCGGCAGCCGGGTGGCTGATCCCGTGAACAACATCACGGGAGAGTTTTATGTCAATGAGACGGATTTGCAGTTGCCTGGCCCCATCCCCCTGGCCTTGAACCGCAATTATTCCAGTCAGGACCTGGCCAACAACCAGTTTGGCTATGGCTGGAAATTGAGCATCATGCCCTATCTGGATGTCTCAGTGGGCGGCACCAACATTTATGCCGCCGACATGGACGGTGCGGTGCTGGCGTATGTGCGCGGCACCAATGGCGCAAGCACCAACCAGTGGATGCCCACGCTGGCCGCCAATCCCCAACTGGACAACAACACGACCGCCGGAGTCGGCGGGCTGGCCAATCGGTTGCGTGATTATATCGTGCTTTCCATCACCAACTCGACCACCAATTACACCTTGTACGGTGCGGACGGCAGTGTCCGGGTTTTCCAGTGGATGAATTTCAGCAGCGGCGTCATCACCAACAACCGTCCGTATCTGCTCACCTGGACGGACAATCGCGGCAATGATTACACCTTCACTTACGATACCAATGCCGCCGACGAAAATTTCGGCCAGATGCAGCGCATCCTGTGCAGCAACGGCAATTATCTGGACTTCGACTACGATGTGTACGGGCATATTGTTGATTCGTATACCGGAGATGGCCGCTGGATATATTACGATTACGATGATTTCGGCGACATGGTGACAGTCACACTGCCGGACAACACGACGCGCAACTACACTTATTTGCACAGCACCCAGTCCGTGACCAACAACGGCGTGGTATCGCAACAACCTTATTCCACGCATCTGATTATCGAGGAGGACAAGCCGGATGGCCGTGAACTGGTCAATGCGTATGACAGCCAGCGGCGCGTCACCAACCAGCTATCCACTGCCGGGGTGAATTTGACCCCGGTATTAACGGGCCGGTTTGTGTATGCCAACAATTTCAACATCACCAATGCTTTTACCAATTTGATCTCGGGCTATACGCTGACCATTGACGGGAACAACCACACCAACCGTTACGATTATGCCAACAATCTCATCACCAAAATTACCGACCCGCTGGGCCAGACCATTCAGCAGGTCTGGTTCACCACCAACACCAACGCCCCCGGTTATTACCCGCGCAGCGTGCAGCAGCGCACGGACAAGCGCGGCCTCGTCACCCAATATTGGTATGACAACAACGGCAATGCGACCAACACGGTCGTGACTGGCGACCTGACCGGCGACGGCATCACCACGCAGACCGCGACGAACACCGCCGCTTTCAACACCAACTGCCTGCCGGTGCAGATCACCGATCCGGCGGGCAACGGCGTGAAAATTGTTTATGACCCCGTGTTCAGTTTCCTGCCGCAGCAGGTCGTCCGGTATGCTGGAGCCACGCCGGTGACCACCAATTTCATGATCTATGGCAACGCCACCAATGTGGTGGTCAACGGCAGCACCCTGCAAACGAACATCGCGTTTGGCCTGGTGACCCGTGAAATCCATGCCGCCAACTCCCCGGACGCCGCCACCAAAGACACGGCGTATAACGGCAATGGCTTCCCCATCCAAACCATCAGTTACAGCGGCACTGGCGATCCCAATGTCATTAACACCTTCTTTTACAATGAACGCGGCCAGATGGTGAACCAGGTGGATTCACTGGGGGCGGTTGCCTTCATGGATTACGATGCGCTCAACCGGCCCATTGAAAAGGAAAACTTCGATGAATACGGCAATCCCCTGGCTTGGAACTTCATCTATTACACAGACAACGGCGAAGTAAGCTGGGTGGATGGCCCCCGTTACAACCCCGAAGATTACGTGTTTTACGATTACGATGGGGCGGGCCGCAAGACGACGGAAATTCACTGGCGTTCCCAGGCCAACAGTGCCGGCACCGGCGTCACCGCCCCCAGCGGCTACAGCCTGTATGCCCAAACCTTCTACCAATACGATGTGCTGGGAAATCTCTTGTTAACAGTGGACCCGCGCGGGGCCGAGACGACCAACACCTATGACGCGCTCTGCCGTCTGGTGCAAACCACCAGTCTTGATACCAATGAAGTCACGGTTTTAAGCACGGATGGATTCAGCTATGAACCCGGTGGCGAAGTGCAGTCGCACACCAACGCCTTGGGCGGCGTCACTACCACGCTCTACAACATTCTTGGGAAACCGGAATACCGCAGCAATCCCGATGGTTCCACCAATGGCTGGCGGTATTACCTCGACGGGCGCATCAACAAGGAATTCCAGTCCAACGGCGCGTATTGGCAGACCACCTACAATGATGCCAACCGCATCACGACCCGCACCTTTTATTCGGCGGCGGGCGTGCCGGAAGCCACTAATTCCGTCCAAGTGGACCGGCGCGGCAACGTCATTCAGCAGGTGGACGAGGGCGGGAATGCCTTTGCGGCCCAGTATGACGGGTTAAACCGCGTGAAAATTGCCACCGGCCCGGCAATCAGCACCGTTTCTCAAATTTATCCCGGCGGCAACCCCCTGGCCACGCCGGTGTGGGTGACCAACATCATGAGCCAGGGTTTCACCAATTATTTTGATGCCGCTGGCCGGGTCATGACGAATGTGAATGCGGCGGGCGAAATGGCCGTTACGCGCATGGACGCCCTGGGCCGGGTCACCACCAATCTGCTTTATAATGCTACAAACGGATTGGTGCATGAGCATTACACCGCCTATTCCGCCGATCACAACAGCATCACCGTGACGGATGGTTCGGGGGCGACCGCCATCACTCATACAACGTGGACTGACACTGACGGCCATCCCGTGTTGTCCATTGCCAATCCTTCGGTGGGGACGACCGAGTTCACTCTGAACCAATATGACCTCGCCGGAAACCTCGTTTCCGCACAGCACGACTCCTCCAGTGGCAGCACGGTCACCACCTGGACTACCGCCAGTGTCACCTACGACGGTCTCAACCGGCCTACCAGCAAAACCGACCGGGACGGGGCGCTGACCACCTACGGGTATGACGCTTTGGGCAACCTCACCAACCGGACTTTGCCGGGCGGGGTGGAACTGCTGGCCACGTTCAACAACGCCGGGCAGAAGCTGCAAGATTGGATTGAGGGCGGAGCCTCCGGCACCCGCACCAACACCTATGCTTACTTCGCCACCGGCAATCCTCTGGCCGGGTTGCTCCAGACGCGCGTGGATGGCCGATTCACCACCAACACGCTTGCCTATGATGACCGCTTGCGCGTCACCACCAATACGGCCACCGGCTCGCTGCCCGAACAAAACCTGACAACTGCCTGGCAATACGAGGCGCGTAATTTCATCACCGGCTATTCCGAGCAGTTTGCCAGCACCAACACCGGTCCGGTTACGGCGGTGCAGCGGACCTTCGATCCCTATGGCCAGTTGGCCACCGAAACGGTCAGCAATGGCCTCTCATCCTATGGGGCCAGTCAGACCTGGGATGCCACCGGACGGCGCACCATGCTGAACGTGGCCGGCGAGAATTACGCCTACGGCTGGCAGGCCGATGGCGCACTTGCTTCGGTTGGCAATGCCACCGGCGGCGGCAGTTACCAGTACAACACCGCCGGGATATTGACAAACCGGCTGGCGGGTGGCCGCGACACGTTCATCGTCTCCTTGGACGGTGAAGGCCGTCCCCTGATTGTCACCAACACGCTGAACACCCTTCCAGAATTGGGCGAAACCTTAACCTGGTCGGGTGACGGCCTCCTCGCCTCCCATACTCTGGCGCGACCGGATTTTGCCGACAATCGTTCATACACTTACGCGAGCCTCAGCCGCCGCCTGACGCAGGAACAGCTAAACCTGAATGCCACCACGACCTGGACCAACTCGTTTGTTTATGACCGGGGCGTTTCGGGTGGTCCCGGAGCCTTGACGACCGCAGGGCCGGTCGGGGCCAGTTTCGGCCTTTGGTGGAGCGGCATACCCGACGCCTTTAACCGGGTCAACACTGAGACGAACAATGCCATCGGCTTTCTGGCCTATGGCTTTGTGAACGGCCAGTCCACGCTGACCGCGTGGCTCGACAGCCAGAACATTCAGATTTTGGACGTGGGCACGAACAACATGCAGTGGCGCACATTCCTCGAACTCTCACAGGGGTCGCACCAGTTGAAAGTCAGCGCCCTGCATCCGAGCGGATTTTACACGGCTTGGGCGACCAACTCGTTCACCAACAGCATTCCCAATCAGGTGGCCCACGACTCCTACGATGGCGGCGGCAACATCACCAACCGTGTGTGGGTGAACGCCAGCGGGGTGACCAATCGCACCCAGTCCTTGTCGTATGATGCCAAAGGACGTTTGCGGCAGGTGATTGAACTCAACACCAACAATTACGGGTTCATGTGGCAAGCCACCTATGATGCCCTAAACCGGCGGCTGGCCACCACCACCATCCTCATGTCCAACGGGGTGCCCTCGGCGGTGCCCCCACAAATCCTCAGTTCCTATTACGATCCCCAGGTGGAATTTTTGGAATTGGGCGTATTGCTCAGCACCGCCCCGCAGAAGGAGTTTTTGCAGGCGGGGACATCGCCCAACATCCAGACGGTTTGGAAACTCTATGGGCCGGATTTGAACGGCGTTTATGGCGGGGCGAATGGCACCGGCGGGCTGGAAGGGGTGTCGCCATACCAAAACCTGTTCAACCCGGTGATTAGTGATTTGCGCGGCAACGTGCTGGCCGAGGTGACCAATGGGGTGGCTTCCTGGACTTCGGCACGACCGACCGGCTATGGGGCGGTGCCGGGCTATCGCCCGGTGGCCTATGGCAACGGGGTGGACTTGGCGCAATCCTGCGCTTTCCGTGGCCGCGAGGTGGATGTCACCGGGTATCACCATTTTGGCATGAGGGATTACGACCCAGTCTCTGGCCAGTGGCTTTCCTATGATCCGGACTGGAACGAAGGCGATCCGAACGGCCAGAGCTATTGCGGGGGCGATCCCATCAATGGGTTTGACTCGGACGGACGGCTCAATGCCGGCTCCTACCAGACGCCGCTGCCCAACATGGCTGAAAATTATTTCGATCAGGGCGGCAGTGACGGCTTGGATGGTTTGTATAACGGTTCGGCGGCTTTCCGGTCGGCGGTCAGCCAATTGTTTGGCGCACCCCAAAATGCGTACGGGCAGTCCAGCCCGGACTTCTCGTTCAGTGATTTGTCCTATACGGAACGCACCGCGATACTTGATGTTGTCGCCGGTGGCGACCCGGAAACTGAGGACGACAGCCCGGACCAACCGGCTGCCCCCTCCGGCATCGTCACGACCATTGGCGACTCTTATTTAAACACCAGCGCCATAAACTTCGCTTCCAGTCAGTGGAACAATGCCAACTGGAGCAGTGGCTGGGGCATTGCGACCAAAATTACGTCAGGAATCAGCTACGGGGCCAATTCTGCGGATGCCATTGCCAACATGATTCCCATCGTTGGCGGCGTAAAAGCCGGAATTGAAGGCGGGCTCAAAACATTAGCCAAAGGAGGAGAAAAATTACTTGCCGATGAAATGGCGGGTGGAGTTGTCACCACGCTAGAAGGCAATGTTCCAGACGCGGCAAAGTGGTTGAAAAAAGGAGGATCTGTAAGCTACAATTCTGATGGTTCGATTAGATATACGCTGCAAGATGGAACGTCTGTTAATTACAACAACGTTGGATATCCTGATTTTAGCCCCTATTTATACAATGGGGAAGGTGGACTGAATACTGTGAGGATCGATTTGACAGGCGACCGAGCCTTGGATGAAGACGCTGCCAACGCTGCCGCAGGTTTCGATTCGACCCCGCGCGGCTACACATGGCATCACAATGAGGATGCGGGCCTAATGCAACTCGTGCAGCAATCCGTCCACCAGCAATTTCCTCATACAGGAGGCTTTTCAATAGGAGCACAATAAACATGAAAATTAAAGAAAAAATCTCGGAGACATTGACCAATGTTAGCAGGCTCGACGAAATGGAACGCAAGCACAGAATTATGCTGCCGGAAGACTACCGTCTGTTTCTAATAACAACCAATGGTGGCAGGCCGGTTGAAAGAAGATTTTCCTTTATTGAACATGGCAAACAAACTAATGGTGCAATAGGCTGGTTTTTCGGCGATTGCGACGACGCTGACTATGGCATTTCTTCTAATTGGAAGACATATAATGATAGAATCCCCCCTGCATTTTTCCCAATTGCTACAGATGCTTTTGGCAATCTAATTTTGCTGTCCTGCCGAGATGAAGATCGAGGTGCTATATATTTTTGGGACCACGAGAAGGAGTCAGACGTCCCAAGCATGACAAATATGTTTCGAGTTGCAAATTCCTTTTCGGAATTCGTCGAACATCTCGTTTAACATGAGCGCCGCCAGATTTCGGTAAAACCAATCAGAATCTCATACTAAAAATCATGTCGTTCTCTTCCGAAAACTTATTAAAGCAGTTGGACCAGTCGGAGATAATTCGGTGGTCACTGGAATTAAATAATCGCAAAGAAGCCTTTTCTTTTTTGGTGCAAGCCGTGAAAAGCGGCAACCTCAATAAACATCAATTTATCAACGCCATTCACATGCTATTTCGCATGGCTTTTCCTGAAAATGTGGCCGAAGTGGTTCAGATATTGGCCGATGTGAGTGGATATAAAGACATCGAAATTAGGTCGGAAGCGGTGCAACTTGCAATTGGCCTAATCCGACTCTCCGCCAGTTTGAAGACGCCGACGCTTTTTTCACCTCCCCAAGAAAGCTTAATACGTGATGCTATGAAGCAGGGCCTTACGCCAACGGTGGCGGATCTAGCAAGGGACTATTTTTCAAAATGAATTGAATGTGCATTTCAGCAGGGCTATGCGCCAAACAATTTCAGATGTGATGAATACAAAGACACTTACAAAAAATCATCTCGACCAATATCCTGTGTGGAAATGGAGTGAATTCAATGATGAACGATGTCCTGTTTTAAATTTTGATCCATTGCCCGATGACGAACCCACACTGTTTATTAAGGCTAGGTTCAAAACGCCAGAAGGTGAGGAATTTGATGGATATTTAACTGGCAGAGAAACATTTTACGCATTCACATTATTTGTCGGTGAAGCATCCATCCAATTTAACTTAAATTTACCTAAATTGATTACAGACCAATGGATGCGACTTCGCCAAATTATAAATAAACCAGAAATGTCCTTATTCCCACTCCATTACGAAACAAACGTCCACTTCAAGCATAAACAAAACATCCAAGGAATTCTTACGGTCTCGAATTGATTCGATTTTATTCGGCGGCATCCGACGATTGGTGAAACGAAACAGCATAAAATGAGGACAACTTTATTGATAATCTGCTGGTTGGCTGGATTGACGGAGATGACGGCACAGGCCCAGCTTGCGGTGAGTATGATGCCAGTCAAAATGATTGGCCAGAAGGCCGTTGTCCCGCTGACACTGGCGAACCATTTACCCGCAAAAATTGAATCCGCCCGCGCCGCATGTTTTCTTCTAGACGATCAGGGCAAAATAATCGGCCAAGCCTCCAAATGGGTCATTGGTCAGGATAAATCCGGCCTTGCATCCGGCGCAACCAACACGTTCAATTTCGTCATCACCAGCCCGCATCCGTTCTCGACGACGAACCTGACGGCGAAAGTTGCATTCAGCCGGGTTCTACTGGCCGGTGACAAACCCGTGGACGTGCGTCAGTCCGTCACTGTCACGGCGGCCGTGAAGTAGCCATTTGGCAGGGACGTTTTTCGCCGCTGCTTGCGATTGTCTTTTGCTTCTAGGGTGGCGGTGTTGGTGCCGTCGGATGTCGGCGTGAAAACTTTCCGTGCGCTGGTTGCAGCCGGGCGGCCCTTGGTCAAGTCAGGCTGCGGTTTGCGCTTCGGGGCCGCGCGGCCCATGACGATTGATTTGCCCTGCAACGACCCCCAAATCAATCGTCGTGCGGTCGGTCAGAGCGGATTCTATCGTCCGCGTGTAAATGGCTGGGACTTTCCTTTGAAAAAGATTCAGGAATCATCCCGCCACCGTCAGCCGTTTTTGTCCCTGCCTTTTTGCTGCGTCGCATTTGACAACCACGATTTTTGGGCTATTTGGTTAATTATGGCCAATGAGCAAGACGCCATATTGAGCGGTAGATTGAGCGAGGCCCAATCAGTTTCTATTCCCCAAGCCGCCCGCCTGCTGGGCCTTGATGCCTACACCCTTTGCACCCTCATTCAACGTGAGCGCGTCCAAGCGGAATTTTCTCCCTCGGGTGAATTTGTCATTTCCAAAAGCGAAATGGAGCGGCTGGCAGGAAAGGCGGTATGTTAAAACGAGCCGATGGCCAGGAAATG
>CAZUBG010000155.1:0-13816 GCA_964618545.1 uncultured Bifidobacteriaceae bacterium
CGTTTCAGCAGGGGTGGGAATGGCGGAAACAGGATTGGTTTGACCGGGTTGGACCTGGGCGGGCTCGGGGGAAGGCTTGGGGGACGCCGGGTCAGGGGACCCGGCCTACAGTTTGAGCTGGAGGTTTGACTGGGTTGGACCGGCACTGAGTCGGGGGATGGGGCGGAAGGGAGTGGCGACAAGCTGTCGCCAGCCTGGGGAGTGGGGGGACGCCGGGTCAGGGGATCCGGCCTACAGGTTGGCGACCTCCGCCCTGTCTGTCCTGTGCCTTCATCGGGTGTTGCGACAGCGTTAGCGCGGTCAGGAAGGTTGCGGTCTTGCCGTCTCGCCGGCAATTTCACGGGAGCAACGAAAGCAACAAAGAATGACGGGCGGGCGCCACGAACCACACGAAATACACGAACTATGCGGGGAGTTTGGACTGCAGATGGACGGGGACAAGCGAAGAGTGGCCGGGTGGTTGGCAATGGCAAGCTGGACAAGGACGTTGCAATCCAATCATTGCCTTCCAAAGATTTCTTCGGCGAGTTCAGCTTGTGGAATGTCGGGGGTTGATACCCGGAGGCCTTTAAGGGAGCGGATCTGCAGGGCTGGGCGGGTGGCGGCGGTTGCTTCACCGGCGGACACCTGTTTAGCCACGGGTTTGTTGCCCTGCGTTAGCAAGACCTCGGCCCCGGCCTGCACCTTTTAAATCAGTTCGGCCAGCTCGCCCGTTCCGATTTCAGCCGTTACTATCATGCCATTGACCATACACCACCTCGGATGGGGCGTCGAGGGCTGGTTTACCGGCAGCCGCGCTGTTGGTTTTTGAGCCCAGTAGCAGACGAGACGAGACTCTAATACTTCCGGCCGGTCATGAGCCGCGTGTGCTCGGAGGACGGCGTTTGCCTGGCGTTCAATCCCGGCGCCGCCAAAGAGGATCTGGATCAGGCCGGGGAGCGTGGGATTGATCGCGGAATTCGCATAAGAATACCGCGCTTTTTCTTTTCCGCCTTTCCCCCCCCCGTTGCCGTTTGCTTGCCTTTAAAAAATCACGACTTTCCCGGTCGCGTTTCTGGGTAACGCGATTTGCTCCCCGGAGCCATTTTTCAATGGTTCGATCCAAGGCGTTGCAAATCAATGGGTTGCCACTGGTGTCAAGGGGAATAGTGGTCCCGGCTCGTTACTAGGTAACGAAACTTTCCGGTTTTTTATTTTTTTCCGCCGCCGATTTTGGCGGCTGGCGCGGACCAAAACCTCCGGGTTGCCATGAAGAGTTGATGCGCCCTCCGTTCCTGGGTTGCCGAACTCATCCTTGAAGAATAAACCGCCCCCATTGCGACGCAATCCCCAAGCCGCGCCCATTTCCGCTTTCCGCTTTTGTCTTTCGCGCATTGCGGCTATTTTGTGCGCGGTGAATCCACTGACATCCTACACTTGCAAACTGACTGATGACCAGGCGGCGGCGCTCGAAACGGCCCTCAGTTCGCGCGGCTTCAAGTTCCGCGCGGTGCCTTATGCCCGGTTTGCCGGGGAGAAGGACAAGATCAACGTGGTCTTTTACGAGAGCGGCAAGCTGGTGGTGCAGGGCAAGGGCACGCAGGAATTCATCGAATTCGTGCTGGAACCCGAGGTCCTGAAACAAGCCAGGCTGGGCTACGAAGCCGTTTTGAATCCAGACCTGCTGCTGCCCCGGCTGGGCGTGGACGAGAGCGGGAAGGGCGATTTCTTCGGCCCCTTGTGCATCGCCGGGGTTTACATCAACGAGGCCGTCATCAAAGCCTGGGAAGGGCAGGGCATCCGCGATTCCAAGAACATTTCGAGCGACAAACGGATTGCCGAGCTGGCGGACCTGATCCGGCAGACGCCCGGCTGCGTCACCACGGTGGTGCCGATTGGCAACGAGGCGTACAACCGGCTCTATGCCAAAATGCACAGTGTCAACGCCATGCTGGCCTGGGGGCACGCCCGGGTGATTGAAAACCTGATGGGCCAAAAGCACCGGATGAACCCGCCGCCGGTGAAGGCCATCAGCGACCAGTTTGCCGCCAGCAAGAGCGTGGTGGAGAAGGCGCTGATGAGCGGCGGCAAGCAGATTGAGCTGGTGCAGCGGCACAAGGCGGAGGAAGACCTGGCCGTGGCGGCGGCCTCAATCCTGGCCCGGGACGAATTTGTGACGGGTCTGGCGCGACTGGAAAAACAGATGGAAATGAAGCTGCCCAAGGGCGCTTCAAGCGCGGTGGATGCCGCCGCCAAAACGATTTTTGAGCAGCGCGGCGCGGACAGTCTGGCCAAGCTGGCCAAGATGCACTTCCGCACCGCCCTGCGGGCGCAGGGCCTGCCGGAGCCGCCGAAGACGGAGTGGCGGAAGGGGTGAACATTGCCACCCAGCGCCAGTGCGGATTTTTGGAGTGCGCGGACACGTTCGCGCTTTTGGACGGGGCGACATGTCGCCCCGTCCAAAAGCGGTGACTTGTCACCGCACTCCGAAAGTTTTGGTCCCGAACGGTGGTGGAAGTTTTCCCGGCTGGCAGGCGGACGGGTATTGCTGCGCCCGTTTTTAAAACTGGCAAGTTGGCTTGGGTTTCTTAAACTGAAATCGTTCAAAATGCTGAAAAGCCTGCACATTACAAACTTTCGCGGTTTCCGCGACTTGAAGATTGACTCCCTCAAACGGGTCAATCTGCTCACGGGTCATAACAACACCGGCAAAACGGGCGTGCTGGAGGCGCTCGTGTTGCTGTTGAGCGATCCCGAGTCTGGGCAGCGTCAACTCCTGCCCAATTTGTTTAGGCCGGTTGGTGGGGACTACAATGAAAATTTTTGGAAGTGGTTGATTTACAATAAAAGTGCGGCGATTAACCTTCAGATAAAAGCATCCTTTGACGATCGAAACGACTTTGCGGTAATTTTGCATCCCAAACGGCATGCGCCAATTGATTTTGATGTGTCCATATTTCATGCGAGCGAGGACGTTGGTGGTTTTGATTGCTTTTGTGGTTCCTTTGGAGAGGCGCAACGCATACTTGGACAGGTACAACGTATTAACTTCAAACCCGCCGTCTTCTCCACCAAACCAAGCGATCCAGTTCAAGATGCCATTGATTTTAATCGCGTCATTTTGATACGGCGCAAGAAACAAGTTGAAAAAATGCTCCGTCAGATTGAGCCGCGATTGTTGACCATTGAAGCCTTGCAAATCCGTCAGCCCGGTCAATCTTCAACCACAACCACAACGACAGTGCCGCCAGTCGGGTCCGGTGTTCCAGCCTTGCAAACCAGTCAGCCTGGTCAACAGTCAACCCCATTAATTTACGCTGAAATTTCAGGTTTGAGCGAAATGATTCCCGTGACCCAACTGGGGCAGGGATTCAACCGGCTGCTGGATATTTATTCCGAAATTGTGGCGACGGATGCCAAAGTGCTGTTGATTGATGAAATTGAAAACGGGCTGCACTACAGCGTTTTGCCGCTGGTGTGGAAAGGGCTTTTCCTGGCGGCGCAGGAATTTGACGTGCAGATTTTTGCCACCACCCACAGTTGGGAGTGCATCCTGAAGGCGGATGAAGCAGCGCGGGAACGGGAGAATTACGAGTTGGAGTTGATCCGGCTGGATCGTGTCAACGAAGACGTCAAGGCCACGATTATTGACCAAGGTGCCTTGGCCACCGCCAAAGAACTGAAATGGGAGATGCGATGAGCGGGGGCAAGAAATTCGTGTTCTGCGAGGGTAAAGGCGACGAGTTGGTAATCCGCAGTCTGGCAAAAGAGATGGGGTTGGCGGTCACCGTTGAGCAATATGGCGGGAAGGACAATTTGGCAAATTTCCTGCAAAGCCTTTCCAAACGCCCCGAATTTGCCCAGCAGCAAGTGGCCGCCATGGCGATTCTTCGGGATGCGGACGAAGATTCAGCCGCCGCATTCGCGAGCGTCCGGGACATCCTGCGGCACAATCATTTTGAGGCTCCGGATGCCAATGAGAATTTCAAGGAATCCACCCCGCGCGTGGGTGTTTTTATTATTGGGGTGGGTGGCAAAGGCATGATGGAGGATCTCTGCCTAAGGTCGGTCGCCGACCGTCCGGAGTTTGCCTGTGTGGATGAATACTTTCGTTGTATCGCCCAACATTCCGCGCGCAAAGAATTTAAATCCAAGGCCAGAGTCAGAGTCTGGATGGCTTCGCACGCTGATTGGGAATATCACCTTGGCAAGGCGGCGGAAGAAGGCTACTGGCCCTGGGAAAGCCCGGCCTTTGAGGCGTTAAAGAATTTCCTGCGGGCGTTATAATTTGTCGGGGCTGTGACAGCCTCGTTTTGCAAGCGGAAACACATGGCCAAACCCAATTACATCGAACTGCCGTTCTGCGAGCCGATCCCGATTTTGTACGAGGACCGCTCGGTGCTGGCGATTGACAAACCTCGCGGCTGGCTGCTCGTGCCGGTCAACTGGCAGAACACCAACCGCAATTTGCAGGCGGCCATCAACTCCTCCATCTCCGCCGGAGATTATTGGGCGCGGTCGCGCAACCTGAAATTCCTCCGCTACGTCCACCGACTGGACACGGACACGAGCGGGGTGATGCTCTTCGCCAAGAGCCCGGGCGCGGTCGAGGCGTTTGGCGACGTGTTCGAGAGCCGCCAGATGGAGAAATTCTACCTGGCCATCGTTGAGGGCATCCCCCGGGAAACGGAGTGGACCTGCCAGTTGCCGCTGGCCCCCGATCTGCGCACGGTCGGCCGGATGATGGTGGACACCCGGGAGGGCAAGGAGAGCGAGACGCAATTCCGGCTGCTGCAGAAGAAGGAGAAAATATCGCTGGTCGAGGCGCATCCCCTGACGGGGCGCACGCACCAGATTCGCGTCCACCTGGCGCAATCCGGCTGCCCGATTGTCAGTGACGAGCTGTACGGCCGGGTGGACCCGCGCATGCAACTGGGATTGCGCGCGGTGAAGCTGGCCTACCGGGACCCCTTCACGCGGCGGCGGGTGGAAATCCGCGCGCCCATCGAGGAGTTCATGCATGAATACGGGTTCACGCCCTCACTGGAACAATTGGGCAAAAAGCCGGGGCCGGATGCACCGCCGCCTTCGCGTCCACCCGGCAATGAACCTCCGTCGAAGAAAGCAACGTGAGTCGGACACCGAATTCCATTCCCATTTGGGCCGCCGCGTTTTAAGGTGTCCTTGTGCATCCGATTGCCTTTCATCTGGGTTCCCTGGCCATCCATTCCTATGGAGTGATGATCGCGCTGGCCTTTCTGGTGGGCCTGTGGACCGCCACCCGCCGGGGCGCGCGCGTGAATCTCTCCCGCGAGGACATCGGCGATGTCACGCTCTGGCTGATGGTCGGCGCCATTCTGGGCGCGCGGGTGGCTTACGTCGCCACCTATTGGAAGGATGAATTTGCCGGCCAACCGCTTTCGGAAATCATCATGATCCAGCATGGCGGCCTGGTGTATTACGGCGGGCTCATCGGCGCCACCCTGTGCGGGATGCTGGCCATCCATTGGAAAAAAATGCCGCTCTGGAAAACCGCCGACGTGCTGGCGCCCAGCATCGCCCTGGGCAGTGTCTTTGGACGCATCGGCTGCCTGCTCAACGGCTGCTGCTACGGCCGCTTCTGCACGCTGCCCTGGGCCATTCGATTCCCCGCCGGCCAGGCGAACACGGGCGTGCCCGTTGGCGTGCCGCTGCATCCCACCCAGATTTACGATGCGCTCTTGAACCTGCTGCTGTACGGCTTTCTGGCCTGGCTGTTCCGGCGGAAGAAATTTGACGGCCAGATTTTCGCCACCTACCTGTTGTGCTACGCCGTGACCCGTTCGGTGGTGGAAGCCTTCCGGGGCGATTACAACGCCGGCCACCAGCACTTCGGGCTGACGCCCGCCCAATTGGTCAGCGTGCCGATTTTCTTCGCCGGACTGACCCTGGCCGCCGTCCTCTCGCGCCGCCCATTGGTCAAATGAACACTCCCATCCTGATTGCGGGACCGACGGGCGTCGGCAAATCCGCAGTGGCCCTGCACCTGGCGGAGCAACTGGGCGGCGAAATCATTTCCGCCGATTCCATGCAGGTGTATCGCGGCCTCAACCTTGGCACCGCCAAACCCTCCGCCGCCGAACGCGCCCGCGTGCCGCATCACCTGATTGATGTTTGCGATCTCAGCGAGTTCTTCGATGCCGCCCAATTCGCCCGCCTCGCCAAACAGGCGACGGCGGAAATCCAGGCGCGCGGCCGGGTGCCCATTCTTTGCGGCGGCACCGGGCTGTATTTCAAGGCGTATCTGGAGGGCGTGGGCGCCGCCCCGCCCGCCGATTTCGTCCTGCGCGGCACTTTGTCCCAACTCCCACCGGAAACCCTGCTGGCCGAATTGCGCGAACGCGATCCCATCACCTTTGAGCGCATTGACCGCCAGAACCTCCGCCGGGTCATCCGCGCCGTGGAAGTCATCCGGCTGACCGGCAAACCGTTTTCCGACCAGCGCGCCGCGTGGAATTCTCCCGCCGGTGGAAAGGACAGTCCCAACCCTTTGTTCATCGGCCTGTTGCGCTCCAACTCGGATTTGGAAACGCGGATCAACGCGCGCGTGGACCAGATGTTCCAGAACGGATTGGTGGCCGAGACGGAACATCTCTTGAAAAACGGTCTGGCGGAAAACCAGAACGCCATGCAGGCGATTGGCTACCGGCAGGTGGTGGAATATCTGGGGCGGGATGCCCGCAGTCCCGCTGCACTGGAGGAAACCATTAAGCTCGTTAAAATCCGCACGCGCCAGTTTGCCAAGCGGCAACTGACCTGGTTCCGCCGTCACGGCCACCCGGCGTGGATTGAACTCCAGCCCGGGGAACTGCTGGAGGCGGTGGCGGAGCGGCTGGTGCGGCAGTTCCGGGGCGGGTGAACGACTCCATTCCTGAACCCAGGCGCCCGTCACTTGGCGTGCCCGGACGACGGAAATATATTAAGTTGACTTATATATATGTATCAGGTATTGTGAATTCATGAAGCATCAGTGCCAACCCGGCAGGGTCTTCTCTCGCCTTGCCGAAGTGTCAAGGCCCGGTTTTACGCCGGGTTTCACCCTGATGGAGTTGCTGGTGGTGATCGCCATTATCGGCATCCTGTGCGCGCTGCTGTTCCCCGCGCTCAACCTGGCCAGAAAGAACGCCTGGAAGGTCGCGTGCCTCGACCACCTCAGGCAAATCAACCTTGGGGTGCGGATGTATGCCGACGATGCCGGTGGCAAAATGCCGGAAACGTCACACCGCAGCGGTTATGCCAACGGGGTTCGCTTTTTCTACAAGGAACTGGTGAAAAGCTATGTCGGTTTGCAGGGCCCGTCAGGATCCAACGACCTGGTCTTCGCCTGTCCGGCCGACCGGGCTGATGGCTGGGTGCAACCGCTTTCCCTCCTGCCGCAGGCCGACTACACGAGCTACCTGTTCAACTCCGGCGGCAATTTCATGCACCGCGGCAAAAACGGTCTGCGCGGCGGCAAGTTCGACGCGGTGAGGCTGCCGTCCAACACCCTGCTGGTGGCCGAGCAGCCGGCCTTTGCGGGCTATTCCTGGCACCATCCGCAGGCCGGTGGCGTGCCGGTCAGTCCCACCACGAGCGGGCCGCTGACGCATGGCGCGGGCCAGCTTTACTCATATAACAATGCTCTGGCGATGGTCAGCTATGTGGATGGCCACGTCAAATACATCAAAATCTACTACAACGGCCAGAGCGCTCCCTTGAATTACAACCCGATCCCCGGTTACGAATATCAATGGACCGGTGACCAGGCGAGCAATTGAGCGGCCGGTTTGAGAGCTTCAGCGCAATCCCCTTCAACCGGTTGACACATGCCGATGGACTTGCGGGGTTCGCCCTTTCCATCCCCGCGTGCGCAACCATTCAAACGCCTCGGGAAACTCGCGCAAGACCCGCAGATCATTGCCCATGGACCGGTTGGGATACTGGCTTCCCTGCTCCCAGCGCAGGTAAATCTTTCCGCCCAGGCCCAGCGCTTTGCTCATCTCGGTTTTATCAACTCCAAATCCTTCCCGAATGGCCGTCAATTCTGCGGGTGTCAGCCGCTCGGTGTATTCGGCAATGGCCAAATCAACTTCGCGAGCCGCTTCGAGGGCGAGGATTTCCTCGCCGCACTTATCGCAGACCTCCATCGAAATGTTGGAGGCCTTGATGGTTTGGCCTTCACCGATTTTGGCCAGGTAATCCCGACTGAGACTGCGGAGAGTGCCCTCACCGCAGCACGGGCAAGTTGTGTTTTTGGTGGCATTCATAATCCCCTCGGCCGCCGCACCGCCACCTCGGTCTCCGCCTTGTTTTTCGCGATCATGTTGGCCGGCAGGATGCCCCTCCAGAATACATTCGGATACACAATCGCGTTCCGGCCCAGGATGGTGCCCGGGTTCAGCACCGCGTTGCAGCCCGCTTCCGCGTGATCCCCGATCAGCGCGCCGAACTTGCGCAAGCCGGTGTCAAACGGCACGCCCTCCACCTCCACCGTCACATTGCCGGGCAGCAGCTTGACATTGGAAATTTTCACCCCCGCGCCCAGGTGCGCCTTGAAGCCCAGAATGGAATCGCCAATGTAGTTGAAATGGGGAACCTGCGCGCCGTTGAACAGCAGCGAGTTTTTCAGTTCCGAGGAATTCCCCACCACGCAGCCGTCGCCGATGATCACGTTCTCCCGGATATAGGCGTTGTGGCGGATCTGGCAGTTGCGCCCGATGAAGGCCGGCCCCTTGATCATCACGCCGTCCTCCACCTCCGTGCCCTCGCCGATGAACACCTGGTCGCCGATGAACGCGCGGCCCTCGCAGCGGTTGTGCAGGGCGGGCTTCAGGTGGGCGGCCAGATGGGACTGGATTTTTTTCAGCGCCTCCCAGGCAAACTGGCAGCCGTCAAAAATCGAGGCGTGTTCGCTCTGGGGCAAATCAAACAAATCGGCGGGTTTGAACATGGCGCCAGCATAACAAAAGCGCGCCCGGCGGCCAAAGCCAAATGGTGCCCCCGTCCGGAATTGAACCGGAATCCATCGTTTAGGAAACGATTGCTCTATCCATTTGAGCTACGGGGGCGGCCCAACCCCCGTGAAAATAGCCGCCCTCCGGCCCGGTGACAAGCCGCCGGTTGATTTAATGCTGGCGAAACCCCCGCTGACTCCGCATATTCTGTCCACCCAGTCCGTGTGCGGACAACCGGGAATGGATTAGCCAACCCATGCCATTGACATCCGAAAGCCAGACGTCCGCCGCCTCGGAAAACCAGGCGCCGCCTTTCACCCCCCGTTTGCTCCCCTGGCTGCTGGGCGCCCTCATGCTGGTGGTTTACGGGCTGACCCTGAACCACTGGATCACGCGGGAGAGCCTGATCCCAGTGGCCCGGTTGCAGGGATTGGCCTGGACCCCCAGCCTGGTCGGTCCGGTGACCTTTCTCGTGACTTACCCCCTCTCCTGGTTGCCGGCGGGATGGGTGCCGTTGGCGGCGAACTTGTTCACGGCGGTTTGTGCCGCCCTGAGCCTGGTGCTGCTGGCGCGGTCCGTGGCCCTGCTGCCCCATGACCTCTCCCTGGAAGCCCCGCCCCGGCGCCGGGGCTTTGTCCCCCCCCGACTGATGACGTCACGCGGTCCTTGGCTGCCGCCCCTGTTTGCGGTCCTCGTGTGCGGTTTGCAGTTGAGTTTCTGGCAAAATGCCATCACCGCCACCGGCCAGATGCTCAACTTGCTGATGTTCGCCTGGGTGGTCCGCTGTCTCCTCGAGCACCATGCCAGCGGCAGGGATTTCTGGTTGCTCCGGGCCGCCTTCGTATATGGTTTGGCGGTCACCAATGACTGGGTGATGATCGCCTTTTTGCCCCTGTTCTTCGTGGTCCTGATCTGGCTCAAGCGGTTTTTTACTTTGGATCAGGTTCAACTGGAACAAATGCTGCGGCGGCGCGGTTCTCTCAATTGGCAGCTCTGGTGGCGGCTTCCCGCCTGCTGGCTGGCGGGCCTCTCCTTGTTTCTCCTGCTGCCGGCGCTGGCCAGCCTCCCCCCTGCGGCGCCATTGGATTTCTGGCCGACCCTCGCTTACACCGTGCAGGTGTTCCAGACTTCGCTGGCGCAAATTCCCCGGCCCTTGCTGATCACCTCGTGTTTGATTTCCGTGGTGCCGGTTTTTTTGATCGGCCTGCGCTATTACCACTTCCTCGCCGGCTTCAACCGGGTGAGCCAGTGGCTGGGAACCCTCTTTTTTGAACTCGTCTACGGCTTCTTTTTCCTGCTCGGCCTGTGGCTCATGTTTGATCCCCCGCTCAGTCCCCGGCGGCAGGCCCCCGGCATGGATGGTTTGCCCCTCTATTTCCTGCAGGCCTTGAGCCTGGGTTATTTCCTGGGGCATTTCCTGCTCGTGACGCAGAGCCCGGTGGAAACGGGCGGGGAACGGCGACGGCGGTCCGCCTCCGCCGAACAGCGCCGCCGGCTCCTGCGCCGCCTCAATCTGTTCTTCAAGCGCGCCCTGGTGGCCGTCATCGTCCTGCTGGCCGTCGGCATTCCCACCGCCTTGGTTTGCAAAAACCTGCCTGCTGTCTCCCTCAAACGATCCGACCCCGGTGGCGATTATATTGCCCAAGTGGAACAGTGCCTGCCGCCGGACGGAGCGGTCGTTCTCGGGGACGATTCCGTCCAACTCCTCTACTTGCAATCCGCCTTGATCCGCAGCGGCCGGTCGGCGAATTACCTGCTGCTCAACCCCCAGGCCTGGGCCGAACACCCGGATTACTTGGATTTTCTCCGGCAACGAAACCCCGGCTTCAACCTCGCCGTCAGCCCCTTTGCTCAGCCCGGTGACTCCACCAACAGCCTCACGCTGGTGACCCTGCTGCACGGCCTCTCCGCCACCCGGGCGATTTGTTGTTTCCACCCGGCGCCCTTGTTTGAACCCTTCGCCGAGGATTTTTACTTTGAGCCCCACGGACTCCTTTACCAGCTCAAACCCTACTGGTCGGATGCGGCCTTTGCCGGCACCAATTCCCCGGAACTCCTGCGCGACAACCAGACGTTTTGGCGGGCGTTCGAGCAACAGCCGTTCCCCGACCTGGTCCGCCGGGCCAATCCGCCCCCCCCGCCGCCCCAGCCGGGGATGTTGAAACGCTTTCTGAACACCCTGCGGTTCCGACCGGAGGTGGATCGTGAATCCCAAATCGTCGCCGCTTATTATGCCGGGGCGCTGAACGATTGGGGCGTGGAATTACAGCGCGCCGGAGCATTCCCGGCCGCCGGACATTGTTTTGAGGAGGCCCTGCAGTTGGATTCTTCCTGTGCGCCCGCCCGGATCAATCAAACCTTTAACGCCGACTACCAGGCCAGCCGTGCGGAGACCGTCGCCCGGCCGCTGGAAACCGTCAACCGCATGGAAGAGTACCGCGACTGGCAGCATGTCGTCCGGGACGGGGCCGTGGATGACCCCAATTTTTGTTTCATGCTGGGCAGTATTCTGGAGGCCAACCATCTGTACCGGCCCGCCATTGCCCAATTTGAGCGCGTCAAGACCTTGTCTCCCGCCCGCCTGGACACTTATCTGGGCCTCGCCCGCCTGTTTGTGCAATGCAATGACAATGCCGATGGTCTGGACTCGGCGAACGAGTTGTTGTCCCTCTCCCCCACCAACCAGGCCGGTCTGTTTCTCAAAGCGCGGGCCAGCATGAATTTGGGAGACTTTTCCCGGGCGCTGCCGGTGCTCAACCAACTGCTGGCGCAGAATCCCACCAACCCGGCGGCGTTGCTGGCCCGGGGCGACACCCGCCGCAATCTCGGCCTGTTTGAATCGGCCCGGCGCGACTATCAGTCGGTGCTGCAAACCGTCACCAATTATTATCCGGCTTACGCCGCCCTGGCGAACATCGCCGAGCGGGAAACCAACCCCCCGGCGGCCATCCGCAACTACGAGTTGTTTTTGAAATACGCCCCGACCAACCAACCGGCAGTCCCCGCCGTTCAGGCCCGGCTGAAAGCATTGGAGCGTTGACAGAAATGATTTATTTTAGGTGCCCCATCACCCACGGCAGCATGGCAAAGGTGGTGGCGTCAAACAGACCGTGCGCAATGACCGCCGGCCAGATCGAGCGATGGAAAACCATGATCAATCCCAGGCCGACCCCCAGCAATCCGGCCAGCCCGACCGCCAGCATGCCCTGCGCCACATGCGCGCCGCCAAAGATAATGGCCGCAACGAACACCGCGCCCACCTGGCCGGCGCGGGAACCGAAGCGCTGCGGCCAGAGCGCCCGCATCCCGGCCAGAAAAGCCGAACGCCACAGTTCCTCCCGCAAACCGGCCACCACAAAACTGACGATCGTCAGCACGCACCAGAAATAGACCGGGTCATGACGCAGGGCGGACACGTCAACCAGCACCTCCACATCGGGACGGTTGGCCGCGAAAAAGCTTTGCAGGCCATTCAGGGTGATGATCCGGGTGCAGACCAGAATCGCCGCCCCCGCCATCAATAACAGGGCCAGGGCCAGACGCAGGGCGACGGAATAGCCCGCCCCCAGAAACACCGGCAGGAACGATCCGCGCCAGCGCAGCCGCAAATCATCGCGCGTGGCCCGCGACGCCCGGCACGCCAGCCCGAAGAACAAGCCAAACAACAGCACTTCCATCGAGCACACCCGCAAGAGCCCGGCGGCGGTGTGCCGCAGCGCGGGGGAGTGGGTCGGCTGGCGTCCCAATCCCAGCGCCCCCACCAGGAGCAGATACGCCGTGATCAGCAGCCAATGAATCCACCAGCCACGGCGGCTCACCGGGGCTTTAACGAGGGGTGGCGGTGGTTCCATGTGAAAACGTCCATGACCTTTGATGGCTCACGGCCTGAAAGAGTAGCGGCCTCTGCACAAATGACGATGCAAAAACACGGCGGGTTTTCCAACCGGAGGCCACTTCGGAGTGCGGCGACAGGTCCTGCACGTTATCGGCATCTGCTGCAAACAAATCCATCCATTTCCGACCGCGCCGGTTCCCTCCCGAATCCCAACGGGATTCCGTCTCCAAGCCCAGGGTTGCGCTCACGGCGCTACCCTGGGTAAGAGGCGCCCTTGGCCAACAACCCCAACGGGGTTGCGGCCCATCGGGTGGCGAGCGGTGTCCGGGCCACAACCCCGTTGGGGTTGATGAAGCCACCAACCCTCTTCCCAGGGTAGGCGCGAGGCGCCAACCCTGGGCTTTGAGCCACAATCCCTTTGGGATTGCCAAACCGGTTGCCGATCCAATCCATGAAATGCCTATAATCTGCAGGACAGGTCGCCGCTTTTAGACGAGACGACACGTCGTCGAGCTCAAAACTCGGACCAGTCCGGCCTTCCCCACCACTTCGGGACCCACGGCCTCCCTCGTCGCCCCACGAGCTGCCCGGCGGCAAATCCGCACTGAATCATTCCTGCGCCCACTTTACGACCATCACCGACTTCCCTTCATTGAACTCCCATTTCGTGGTGAGGTTGAACCGTTGGTTGATTTCGGTTTCCAAGGCGTCCCACCACTTGGGTAAAGTCACGATGCAGTCAAATTTGTCTTCGGGCAAGTCGGCTGGAAAAGCAAGGGTTGCCGCCGAATTTTGTTGGGATTTGATGGCGGCGAGCAATTCCTTCACTGTTTTGCCTCTCGCTAAAAAATGGGCTCCGAGTATTTCCCAAGGCTTGGCGGAAGCCGACAGCTTGGTGGGTTGCAACAGCAGCAACGGGGGCACACGATTCAAGGTCCCCCAATTTTGCTCCCAAATCCAGTCGCCGGGATAGGGAGAAATGGACCCCGAAATTCGGACCAGTGGCTAAGTTAGACTTTTCAGGTTCTGC
>CAZUBG010000156.1:0-13582 GCA_964618545.1 uncultured Bifidobacteriaceae bacterium
CGCTGAAAATCCGTCAGCGACCGGATGTCTTCCACGGCAATCATGGCATTTAATTAAATGTTTTATTCATGTTGCCATATGACGATGCAAAATGCAAGCCCGCGAAGCCCGCCCAGTTCATCCCGATGCGCATGGCGGCTTTCCGGCCGAAGACCATTTTGGAGTGGGGCGACCGGTCGCCGCTTTTGGACGAGATGACACGTCGTCCAGTTCAAAAAGGCGTACTTGTCCGGCCTCACCAACAACTCCGGTTTGCCCCGGGTCATCCCACCGGCTTTGAGGCTTGGAGTTTGAACTTTCCGCCTGAACATCACCTTGGTAATGCCACTCACAGCTTCTCCGTCGGCGTAAACGGCAGCCCGCGCTCGCCGTTGAACAGTTTCTTCAGCCGCCGGTCGCTCGAACTGGTTTTGCGCCGGAGAACACCGGGCGCAACCGGCTTGCTGGTTTCTCGTCGGGCGCGGCGGCCTTTGAGCCAGTCTTCCCAACTGATGGAACCCTCAATCGGAATGCAGGGGATTTTGGGTTTTGAGTTCATCGGCCACTTCTTTCACCAGTTTCAAACACTCCGGCAAGTTGCGATATTCCGGCAGATTTGCAAGCCGCCGGACCTCGTCCCGGTTCATTTGAACTTCCCGGCGCAAGGCGACAGCGGCCAGAATTCTCGCACAATCACGCGCCGATTTATCCTCTCCCAAATAATATGAACCCAGCACCCGCTCCACCAGCAAATCGTCCGGCTTCATCAAGAGAATTCTGCCGTAAGGGTCCGTCAAGCAATAAACTTTACCAGCTGACGCCGGAATTTTGACGGCTGGCCAGGCGCGGGCGAGGAGCCTGGCCAAAGGGTTCTGTGACGAGCGAGCAACGCTGCCAGCCGTCAAAAGAACCAGTCAGGTTGTAAAGGTTGTTGCTTGACGGACCCTGAGCCGCTTCGACGCAGCGGAACGGCGTGCGGGCAAAACTTTCCACCGGCCCAGGCAAATCCAGGTGCATCCCGGCCACCTGCCAGTTGCGCGGGCCGCCCTTGGCGCCCAGCCGGGCCATGATTTCCTTTCGTTGGGCGGTCGGCAACGGCGCCGGGGTGGCATGGCACAGGTCGGGGTCGCCGGAGGCGTGCGCGCCTTCGGTCAAAATTTCAATGGCCGAACCGCCCGCCACCACCAGTTCCACCCCGTGTTCCGCCCACAGCGCGCTGCATAATGAGGCCAGCTTCAAACTCTTGAGCGTCGGGTCCCGCTCCGCCGTCACGTCAGCCGGCGCGGACTGGATTTTTGGGGCGTCCATGATTTCACAACCGCACCGGAATATTCTTCCCCGCCAAAAAACGTTTTACATCCCCCACCGTGTAAGTGCCGTAATGAAAAATGCTCGCCGCCAGCACCGCATCCGCCCGGCCCGCCAGCAACACTTCCGCCATGTGTTCCAGCGTCCCCGCCCCGCCGCTCGCCACCACCGGCACCCCCACGCATTCACTGATGCGCCGCGTGATCACCAGGTCAAAGCCCGCCTTCGTGCCGTCGGCGTCAATGCTGTTCAGCACAATTTCGCCCGCCCCCAGCGCCACCACACGCCTGGCCCATTCGACGGCATCCAGCCCGGTGTCCTTGCGGCCCCCATGCGAAAACACCCGCCATTGGTCCGGCGCGATCCTTTTGGCGTCAATGGACACCACGATGCACTGGCTGCCGAACTTTTCCGCCCCCTGCCGGATCAGGTCCGGAGTGGCGATGGCCGAGGAGTTGATGCTGATTTTATCCGCCCCCGCCCGCAGCATGGCAAACATGTCCTCCACCGATTTGATCCCGCCGCCCACCGTCAGCGGCATAAAACACTGGTCGGCGGCGCGCTCGATCACCTGCACCATGGTGGCGCGACCGTGCGCGCTGGCGGTGATGTCAAAGAACACCATTTCATCGGCCCCCTGCTCATTGTAACGCAGGGCCAGTTCCACCGGATCGCCCACATTGCGCAGTTCGCCCGCCTCGGCTTTGCCGAATTGCACACCCCGCGTCACATTGCCGTCATGCACATCCAGACACGGAATGACTCGTTTGGCCATCATATCCCCCATTGAAAACCCAGTGGCGGGCCAAGGCAACTCATTCCTTGCCCGCCGCGAAGTTTATTTGGCCCGGGCCGCCTTAAATTCACAGGCCCGACCCTTGTGCCAAACTCATTGTGTCCCAAGGCTTTGACCCTGAAAACGGGGTTCTTCGCTGTTTTCCGTGGAATGCAAACTGACGACTCATTGGCTACTGGCGTTCCCCGCCCCTTTCCCCAACCCGGAGGGCTTGCCGACCATGGCCCGGCGTTTCAACGCCAGGTTTAGTCCCAGCCAGCCGCAAGTCCCAACGCGACGGCGGAAACCACCGGGGAGAATTGACGAACCATTCACCAACGGCGCGTGTCCGTGGCGGTGCCCCCGGCGCGTAGTCGGCTCTGTCGTCGGTTGGCAACCGGCCGGCCAGCCGAACTCCCGCCCGGCGACATGCAGATGGAGTTGCCCCGCCGCCTCCGTCACCCTTCCTCCCGCCTGAATCAACCGCGGACCATGGCCCTCCCCTGCAAACAGCGAAGAACCAAAAACGGCGTCGAGCCGGGGAAAAACTTTTTGAATATCCGGCGGCCATTGCGGTCTAATTGAATGAAGTCTGATGAGCGAAATAACATTTGCTGAAAGGTAAAAGTATGAAGCTGCCAAACGTCAGTTTGATTTTGGCGACCTCAGCGGTCGTTTGGACGGGGTGCGTGAACCCCAATGGCACGCCGGACAACACGGCAACCGGGGCCTTGACGGGCGGGGCGATCGGGGCCATCACCGGCGCCGCCATCGGCGGCGGAAGGAATGGCGGGATTGATGCCCTGTTTGGAGCCGCCGCCGGCGCCATTGCCGGCGGTTTGATCGGCCATTCCGTGGATCAACAACAGCAGGCGCGGTTGCAGGCCCAGGCGCCCCAGACCTATGTCCGCGTGAGCCAGCAACAGCCGTTAACCACCGCCGATATCAAGGCCATGGTCAAGGCCGGCATCAGCGAAGACGTGATCATCAACCAGATCGCCAGCACCCACACGGGCTTCCGCTTGAGTTCGGCTGACATCATTGATCTGCGCGATTCCGGGGTGACCGACAAGGTCATTGACTACATGATCAACACCGCCACTGATCCCAATGCCATTGTCAGCGGCACACCGAACGTCGTGGTGGTGAACACCGCCCCGCCGCCCCCCCCGGCGGAAACCGTCGTGGTGGCCGCCCCCGGGCCGGATTATGTCTGGGTCGGCGGCGAATGGGTCTGGAATGGCGGCTGGGTTTGGGTGGCGGGCCATTGGACTTACCCGCCCCATCCCCACGGGGTCTGGGTATCCGGCTACTGGGTTAGAGGCCCCCATGGATGGTACCGCAGCGGGGGTTATTGGCGGTAAGGGTCCGCCAAGAAATAAACTTTACCAGCTGACGCCGGAATTTTGACGGCTGGCCAGGCGCGGGCGAGGAGCCTGGCCGAAGGGCTCTGTGACGAGCGAGCAACGCTGCCAGCCGTCAAAAGAACCAGTCAGGTTGTCAAGGTTGTTGCTTGACGGACCCTGAACCGAACCCTTACGGTTTTGGGGCATCCCCGACATAAATGCGGTAATCTTTGATCCGACCAGTGACATTATCGGCCCCTTGGCGCGGCGTGTAACGAAAACCGCCCACCGTCACGCTTTTGCCCAGATCCAGCGTCAGGTGATGCGGATGCGCCGGCTTCCGGTCACTCCATTCCGTGTGCCAGAAGTTGGCCGTCTGGCCGTCAATGGCGTTTTCCGCCGTGCCATCCTCCCCGGTGCGCTCCTCGCTGTCCACGTCCGCAATCGTCCACCCCTCCTCGCTCAACGGTTTGCCAGTGTCATCCAGCAGGGCGATTTCCGCAATAGCGGCATAGGGTCCGCCGTCAAACGCATTCAGCGACTCAATCGCAAAATAACGGCCCTGTGCCGGCCGGTCAAACTTCACCTCCTGCAGACCCGAACCCGGGGCAAACGTGGCCGCATAAACCACCGGCAACTGCGAAAACTTTACTTTCGCCACCGGCCGCCGGCTGCGGGCGAAATCCAATTGCGGCCGCAGTTCATTCAGCACCGGATGGTCCAGGGCGGCCACCACCGGCTGCTCCGACCCGAGCAGGTCAAGAATCACGACTTTATTATTCCCCCGCTTCAACCACGGCCCCGGCACATACATCGTCTGCTGCGGTCCGATATTCCAGTAACGTCCCAGATTGTGGCCGTTGACCCACGCAAAGCCCTTGCCCCAGGAATGCATGTCCAAAAAGCAGTCACCCGGCTTTTCCACCGTCACCACAGCCTGGTAAAATCCCGGGCCCGCCGCCCCGGTGGAAGTGACCGGGCGGTATTTCAAGTGCGCCAGCATCCGGTCATCCAGCGGCAGGTTGAAAATCTGCCAGCCCGTGAGTTCCCGCCCGCCCAGCGTCACCGGACCGTGAATGCCCTTGCGATCATGCACCTCCGGCCCAAAGTTCACCCGCCCCATGGCCTCCACGAAGATATCCAGCGTGGCCTCCTGGGTGCGGGCCGGCAGCCGGACCTTGAAATTCCGCGAACGCCGGTCGGTAAATCCAATGCGCACCCCGTCCACAAAAACCTGGCCGATGTCGTTGATGGCCGGGGCTTCCACCGTCGCGGCCGGACCGGCGGGAATTTTCGTGCGATAATCAATGCAGCCATAGCTCTGGTCGTACTGCTCAAAATTGCGCGGCTGTTCATCCGCCACCGGCGTCGGCAGGTTCGCAAAAATCGGCGCACACTGCGTCACCGCCACCGGCGCAATGGAGATCACCGGATTCTTCGCCGGCGGTTCGGGGATGGTTTCGCCCGGCGGCAAATATTTTGCAAACAAATCCCGCGTCTTGAAAAACTTGTCCGTCGTCCAGCCCGCCTCGCTGATGGGCGCGTCATAATCGTAACTCGACGTGTCCGGCTTGAACGGCCGGTCCGCCCCCGTCCCAAAACCAAACGTCGTCCCGCCATGCGCCATGTAAATGCTGAACGACGCGCCCGATCTCAGCATGTAGTCCAAATCCTTCAAATAGGCGTCCATCTTGCCCAGGTGATGCGTCGCGCCCCAGGTGTCAAACCAGCCGGGGTAAAACTCCCCGCACATCAGCGGGCCCTGGGGCAGAATCTCCCGCAGCGCCCGGAAGGAGCCGGCGGGATCCGAGCCGAAATTCACCACCGGAAACAAATCCGCCCGCCAGCCGTCCTTCAAATGATCCTTGGGATTGCACGCAAACAGCGGCACATCAAAGCCCGAATCCACCAGCACCTGCCGCAGTTCACCCATGTATTCGGCGTCCTTGCCGTAAAAACCATACTCGTTTTCCACCTGCACCATCAGAATGGGCCCGCCCTTCGTGATTTGCAGCGGTCCGAGTTCGCGGCCCACCTCCCGCATGTACCGCTTCACCGCGTCGAGATATTGGGGGTCGCGCGTGCGCAGTTTGATCTCATTGTCCTTCAGCAGCCACGACGGGAATCCGCCCATCTCCCACTCGGCGCAGGCATAGGGTCCCGGCCGCAGAACCACCCACAAGCCCTCCTCCTGCGCGATGCGGCAAAACTCCGCCACATTGGCCGCCCCCGACCAGTTGAACTGGCCCGGACGCGGCTCGATCTGGTTCCAGAACAGGTAGGCGCAAACCGTGTTGAGGCCCATGGCCTTGGCCATTTGCAAACGATGCCGCCAGTATTCCGGCGGCACCCGCGCCGCGTGGACTTCGCCGCAGCGGATCTGAAAGGTCCGGCCATCCAGCAGAAAATCATTCGTGCCGATGACAAAGGTGTGTTGCGGGGTGTGCCGGGTGGTGGTGACGCAACCGGCGGCGAAAACCAGGGCACAAATCAGCAGCAGAGTCTGAACGATGTGTTTCATGTTAGGAGCGTTGATGGGCAAAGCATAGGCCAAGGACGACCGGGCGGAAAGAGGAATTTCCGCCCCGAAAAGGAAGCGGAAGGCCTGCCCTTTGGCGGGGGGATTCATGAGTCTTTAAGTCCATCCTGCCGCCGTTGGGAAAAACGCTCGTTACCTGGTAACGAAAAATGGCTGTCGCACATGTTTTCTCTTGACACGACCTAACCCCTTTGGCCGGAACGAGTTGCCAATCGTGTCAAGCAAAAGCTTCGCCTCACCCCGTTACTAGGTAACGGAATTTGCCGGAAAAAATAAATTCCCCGGACTCCAGGCTCCCAGTGTCCCCCCGGGAATTTCCCATTGCCCGGGCGGCCAGTCCGAATTAACTTGGCGGCGTGTTTTCGTTCTGGCTCGGTCTGGCGATTCTGGCACTCATGCTCGCGTTGGACGCGGCCTGGTGGGTGGCTGCCCCGCGCCTGGCCCCGCAGCGGCGCTGGCGGGTGCTGATCCATCTCTTTATGGCCGCGCAGACGGGGATTCTGCTGCTGATCATCGGCAATTTCAACCCCGACAAATACACCCCCAAGTTCCTGCTCGTGGCGGCCGTGCTCTGGCATCATCTGATGCTGTTTTTCGTGCTGGTCATTCTGCTGCTCCTCGGGCTCGCGCGCCTGCACGCCCGGCGGGTCCGGCTGCGGACGCGCGCGGCCGGCACTGGTCGGCGCGAACCCAACCCGCCCCCCAGGGCTCAGGAGGCCGGACCGCGCGCCCTCTCACGCCGCAAATTCCTCGGCACCGCCACCGCACTGGCCCCGTCCCTGTTCACCATCGGACTCACCGGCGTGGCCATGCGGCAACTGAACCATTTTCGGGTGCGACGCTTTGCCCTGAAATTGCCGGCCCTGCCCCGGGCGCTGGACGGCCTCACCATCGCCCAGGTCAGCGACATTCATGTCGGCGCGTTTACCAACGGCCGCGTGCTCCGCGACATGGTCAGCACCACCAACGCCCTCCGGGCCGATCTCGTGCTGATGACCGGCGATCTCATCAACTACGAACTCTCCGACCTTGACGAAGGACTGAACCTGGTCCGGGCCATGCCCGGGCGTTACGGCCAGTGGATGATCGAAGGCAACCATGATCTGTTCGATGACGCCACCGAATTCGAGCGCCGCGTCCGGGCCTCCGGCGTTCCGTGCCTGTTGAATGAATCGGCCATCACCCTGGTGCGCGGCCAGCCCGTGCAATTCTTCGGCCTGCGCTGGATGGATGGCACCGGGCCGGAATGCGACCGCGCGGCTTCCGTCTGGTTGCGCGGACTGTTGAAACACCGCCATCCGGAGGCCTTTCCCATTCTGCTCGCCCACCACCCCCACGCCTTCGACGCGGCGGTGGCGGCGGACCTGCCGCTCACCTTGTCCGGCCACACGCACGGCGGATATTTGATGCTGGACCGCCGGCATGGGGTGGGTCCGGTGCTCTTCCGCTACTGGTCGGGTCTCTACCAACGCGGACGCAGCCAGTTGATCGTCTCCAATGGCGTGGGCAACGGGTTCCCGCTTCGGATCAATGCCCCGGCGGAAATCGTCCACCTCACCCTGCGGTGCGCGGAAACGTAACCGGGAGAACCGCCGCAAAACCTGTTTTCAAGGCTGCGGTCCGGGGACACTGACCAGCCAGCCGATGCCAAAACGGTCCGTGAGCATGCCAAAGCACGGCGACCAAAAAGTCTTGGCGGGCGGCATTTGCACCTGGCCGCCCGCCGCCAGTGCGGCAAAGGCCCGGCCCGCCTCGGCTTCCGTCGGCACGCTGAGCGCCAGCGAAAAACCGGCGAAGCGCGAGCCTTCCTCGCAACCGTCGGAAGCCATCAGAACGGCCCCGCCAATGTGAAAAGTGGCGTGCCTGACTTTGTTTTCAAAGCCCGCCGGCAACCGGCCGGGCTGGGGTTCGGGGCTGTCCTTGTAATGCATGAGGAAATCCACCTGCGCGCCCAGGGCCGTGCGGTAGAATTCAAGCGCCTCTTCACAGCGGCCGCCGAAGAACAGATGGGGTTGGATGCTGGTATTGTTCATGGTCGTCTCCAGGGTCGGAGGTGGTTGTCTGGTTGCGGTGAAAAAAATTGCGCGTTTTTTATTTTGCATCGGGGGTCGCCCGCGACTCAAGCATGGGCGCGTAGGCTTTACGATGCGCCCAGGCAAGATAAACCTCCAACGCCAGCACGACCGCAGCCATGGGCAGCCCTGACGGCGCGAGGAAAAGATGCAGCGCGACGATGTTGACGATCACAGGCGCAAGCAACGCCAGCGCCAGCGGTACAAAGCGGTTCACCAGCAGCAGCCCGCCGGCAAGCGTCTGCGCCCCGAAAATCAGCGGAATCATGTGGCCCGTCTTCAACAGGGCGCCGAAAAAAGCGGCGGCGCCTTCGGGCATGGCCTCCTTGGGCTGCGGAACAAAATGCAGAAATCCATTCAGTCCAAAGATGAAGAAAATCAGTCCCAACAGGATTCGCGCGCCGGTGATGAGACGGCGCCCCGGTGGTTTTGCGGGTGTTTGAGGCTCATTCATGGTTTGATTGCCGGTGATTTTAAAATGGTTGCCAGATGTTCCCCGAGCCGCTCGATGGTCTCTTTTCCGCCTTCGACGGCGCCAAATTCCTTGATGACAAAGTCGCGGGCAAACCCCGTCGCAAAAACCATGCGAATGGTCACTTTCGTTTTGTCCGCCGACCGGGCGTCAAACGTCCAGGTTGCCACAAAACCGGCTTCGGGACCGCCCTCGCGTCTGCCCCCCGTGCGCAAAAACCAACCGTTCCGGCGGGACGGTCTCGCGGAATTCGCCGCCCATGGGGTAATCCGTGCCGTTCGGCGCGCGCCTCACCACGTAATTTTTTCCGCCGGGACGCACCTCCCATTCACACACCGGATTGGAGAATCCCTTCGGCCCCCACCATTGCGCCAGGTGCCCGGGCTCCGTGCAGGCCCGGAAGACCAATTCGCGCGTCGCGTCAAACACGCGGGTGATGAGAAACTCCCGGCCCAAACCGTCGGCGGCCGATTCATTTTTGGTGCTCATGCGTTGCCTCCCTGGTTTCCAGTTGTTTCTGTAAACGCACCCCGCCGCACCTGTCAAGCGGAATGGTTGGCGGTGTTCGGGCCGAAGGCCGTTTGGGAGTGCGGCGACACGTCGCCGCTTTTACACGAGACGACATGTCGTCGAGTTCACCAACGCGAACCCGCCCGGGTTCCCCCACCACTCCGGGCGGCGCCGGTCCCGTCCGGCCCCGGGTGAAAGACTTGATAAACCCGGGCCGCACGCTACGCTGAACTTCCCTTGCACGGCTTGAAACAGTCATTCGGGCGATGCCGCCGTCCGCTGGAAACTTTTTTCCGGCTCGGGTGGCTGTGCGTCTGTTGGTTTCTGGCGGTCAGCCACGCCCCCGCCCAGAGCGCGGGCGGCGCCGAATCCGGCCCGGTCAGAAAAGTGCTCATGGTCTTCAACGAATCCCGCGATTTGCCCGGCAACGCCATGATGGAACAGTCCATGCGCGCCGAGATGCTCAAGCAAAGCACCAACCGGATTGATTTCTTCGTGGAAAACCTCGACGTCACCCGCTTTTCAGATGAAAAGCATGCCCAGGCCTTCCGGGAATTTCTCCGGCAGAAATACGCGGGGCAGAATCTCGACCTCGTCGTCGCCTTCATGGGCCGGGATTTTAACCTCACCAATGAAATTCCCGCCGTCGTCTTCTCCCACATCCCCGTCGTCTTCGTGGCCGTGAGCGAACTGGCCGTGCCCGAAGGATTGCGCCAGCCCGGATTCAGCGGCATTATCCAGCGCTACGACGTGGCGGGCACCTTCAGCCTGATCTTCCGCCTCCAACCCGAAACCCACCGCGTGGTGGTCATCAGCGGGGTTTCGGCTTCCGACCGCCTCACGCTGGACCGGGTTCGCGTGGCGGCCCAATCGTTGGACGGGATTGATTGTGAGTTTTGGACCAATCGCCCGCTGGCGCAAATCGGGGAGGGCCTGTCCGCCCTGCCCAAGGGCACCGTCATCTATCTGAGCACGATCCAGCGCGATGTCACCGGCCAGCCGTATTACAGCTCCCAGTTGACCCAAATGATCGCGCCCGCCGCCGGCGTCCCCCTCTACGGCCTGTCCGCCGGAATGGTCGGCAGCGGCCTGTTGGGCGGCTCCGTGGTGGATTATGAAAGCCTCGGCACCCGCGCCGGGCAACTGGCCATGGAACGCTTGCAGGGCGGCACCAACCCCTTCCCCGTCGAGGTCCGCACCATTGGAACCCCCATGGTGGACTGGCGGGTCTTGCGCCGCTGGGGCATCAGTGCCAAACGGTTGCCGGCCGACTGCGTCATCCGTTACCAACCCCATTCCGTCTGGGCCGACCACCAGGGCGCGATCAGCGCGGCCGCCGCCGTTTTTCTGGCGCAGGCCCTCACCATCGCGGCGCTCCTGATCAACCGCCGGCACCGGCAACAGGCCGAAGCCCGCGCCCGCGCCAACCAGGAGGCCCGGGCCCTGCTGGCCGCAATCGTGGAAACCTCGGACGACGCCATCATCCGCAAGGATTTAAACGGGCGCATCGTCACCTGGAACCGGGGGGCCGAACGCATGTTCGGCTATTCGGCCGGCGAGGCCGTCGGCCAGCACATCACCATCACCGTGCCGCCCTCCCAGTTGAACGAGGAATCGGACAACCTCCGGCTGGTCCGGAGCGGCCGGCCCGTCCACAATTATGACACCGTGCGACAGCACAAGGACGGACACATCGTGCAGGTGTCCATCACCATTTCGCCGATCTTTGACGAGTCCGGAGCCGTGGTTGGCGCCTCCAAAATCTGCCGCGACATCACCAGCCAGAAAGCCGCCGAAATGGAAATCCGCAAGCAGCAGGAGGAACTCGCGCACGTCACCCGCATGTCCACGCTGGGGCAGCTCACCGCCGCCCTCACCCATGAATTGAACCAGCCGCTCGGCGCGATTTTGCGCAATGCCGAAGCCGCGGAATTGTTTCTCCAGGCCGGCCAGCCGGATCTGCACGAAGTCCGCGCCATCCTCGCCGACATCCGCAAGGACGACCTCCGCGCCGGCCAGGTGATCGAGCGGTTGCGCCTCCTGCTCAAGCGCCGCAGCCTCGTGTCCCAGCCCCTCGATTTGCGCGAGGTCACCGAAGACACCCTCGCTCTCGTGCAGCAAGATCTGCTGGCCCGGCAGGGGAAGCTCACCCTCGACGCGCCCTCCGGCCTGCCGCTCGTGCCCGGCGACCGCGTGCATTTGCAGCAGGTGCTGTTGAACCTGGTGTTGAACGCCCTGGATGCCATGAACGACAATCCCGCCGGGGATCGCCAACTGACCGTGCGCGTCAAAGCAGCCTCCCCCGGCTGGCTCGAGGTCTCCGTCAGCGACTGCGGCACCGGCCTGCCCCCCAATGAATCCTCCATGCTGTTTGAACCCTTTTTCACCACCAAATCCCACGGCATGGGCATGGGGCTCGCCATTTCCCGCACCATCATCGAGGCCCACGGCGGAAAAATCCATGCCGAGAACAATCCCGACCGGGGCGCCAGCTTCATTTTCACCCTCCCAACCGTCGGAATCTGACCTTGCCTTTCGGGCGGGCAACGGCATGTTGTGGGGGTTGAATATGAATGCCGACCCGGTCAAAGCCCCCTCCAAGGACGTGGTTTATGTCGTGGATGACAACGCCTCGTTCCTCGTCTCCGTCTCCCGGTTATTGCGGGCCGCCGGTTACCAGGTCCAGGCGTTCGGCTCGGCCCGCGAATTTCTGGCGCAGTTGACGCCGCCGATGCAGGGCTGCGTGGTGGCCGACCTCCAGATGCCCGGCATGGACGGACTGGAACTGCAGGAGGCCTTGCAAAAATCGGCCAACCCGCTGCCGGTGGTCTTCATGAGCGGCCAGGGCGACATCCCCAGCACCGTCCGCGCCATGCGGCGGGGGGCCGAGGACTTCCTCACCAAGCTCGCCCCCAAGGAAGACCTTTTGAAAGCCGTGGAACGCGCCTTGGAACGCGGCGCCCTGGAGCGCAAAAACCGCCGCCACCGCGAGGCCCTGTTCGTCCGCCTCAACCGCTTGAGCGAGCGCGAACTCGAAGTGCTGGGGCACGTCGTCCGGGGACAATTAAACAAGCAAATCGCCTCCGACTTGAACATCAATGAACGCACCGTGAAGCTGCACCGCACCAACCTGACCCGCAAGTTGGAAGTGCAGTCCGTGGCCGAACTCACCCGCCTCACCCAGGAAGCCGGCCTCTTCACCGGCCCGGAATCCACCCCCTCGTAGCCGCCCAGCGGCTATTCCGAATCCCCCTGGTCCGCTTCAAGTGAAAGCGGATTCCCCTCGGCACCCGCCTCCGGCGCGGGCGCAGGCGGCCGGTTCTCCCGCAGCCGCACCAGCACCGGGCGCACCATTTTCCCCTGATACTTGAAGCCTGATCCCACCGTCTCCGCCACCACGGCGGCCGCCGGCGGCTGATCCCGCAGACCCACCGCCTGATGCCGCTCCGCATCGAAAGGCTCGTCCGGCTCGGCGGCAAACGGCACCAAACCCACCCGGCGCGCCGCATCGCGACAGGCGTTTTGGAACTGCCCGATCTGCGCCGCCACCTGCGGCTGGCCCGAATGCTCCGCAGCCGCCTGCAGCGCGAACACATGGTCAAAAATCCGCACCAACACCTGCAGCCATTCCGACTCCGCCCGGTGCAGCTTCTCAATTTCCAGCCGGAGCGCGATTTTCTCACTGTCGTTCATCCGCTGCATGGACTCCACAAACTGCCGCGCCTCCTTCGTCATGCGGTCGGCGATGTCGCGGGCCGTCCCCGCCGTCTTTTCCGCCTGCGTCTGGGCCGCCGTCCAGTTCTCCGTGCAGGCGGCAATCTGGCCCGCCACCTGGTCCAGGCGCTGGATTTTATCGGCCACCGTTTGCAGCCCGTTGACCTCGATCAACCGCGCCGTCGCCTGGTATTCCAGCACAAAGGGAATCACGCCCAGCACCGCCCCGATCACCACGCACACCGCCGCCATGACCCAGAGCCAGACGGGATGGGGCGCGTGCCAGGTAAAATAAACGGCAAAGACCAACAACACCGAGTCACCCGCCAGAAACGGCCATTTGGGAACCGTCCAGTCTTGAGCATTCTTCATGACCAAACAGTCTCGACAAAAAGGACCGGAAACGCAACGCCAACTTGCAGACCACCGCCGCCCGAACGGGGCATAATCAAAAGCCCCGGCGGAGATCAGCTACTTCAGGCCCCAAGTGGGCGGGCACATGGCAAAACTCGGCCAGGCCCTGCAAGAAAACATCCGTGGGGAAAAAATTATTGGGAGGTCATTTTCGTTACCTAGTAACGAGCCCGGACGCAGATTCCGCTTGACACGATGGGCAACTCGTTGGTCCCAAGCCACTTACGGCAACAGTGCCCAACCCGCCCCCAAAGGCCAAATCACGTTACCCAGAAACACGATCTTGGCAGTCGTGTTTTCTGAACAGAAGTTTTCATGAACTTCGTTCTCCGCCAAGGATGAAAATGCCCGGCCGTTTCTGGCAGGCCGACGCCGGGTCAGGGGACCCGGCCTGCAGGCTGCACCTTACACGCAGCTTGCGCGAGCCGTACCGCAGGTTTCCAACCGGCTGTA